>DASPZP010000137.1:0-3847 GCA_035636195.1 Anaeromyxobacteraceae bacterium | reverse complement strand
GCCCGCGACTACGACGAGCTGGTGGACTCGCCCGTGGAGGTGGGCCGGCACGAGCTCGTGCGCTTCGAGGCGGCCGGGAAGCGGCACGCCATCGCGCTGTGGGGACGCGCCACCGGCGGGCTGGAGCTCGAGCGGCTCGCCCGCGACGCGCGCCGGATCGTGGAGCACTTCGCGGAGCGCATGGTCGGCCTCCCGTACGCGCGCTACCTCTTCATCGTCCACCTGCACCCGACCCTGCGCGGCGGCCTCGAGCACGGAGCCTCGACGACGCTCCTCGTGAAGCGCAGCGGCTTCTTCCCGAAGGATGCCTACGACGACACCCTGGCGCTCTTCGCGCACGAGTTCTTCCACGTCTGGAACGTGAAAGGCCTGCGGCCCGCCACCTTCGTGCCGTACGACTACGGCCGCGAGCAGTACACGCGGCTCCTCTGGTGGTTCGAGGGCACGACGAGCTACTACGACGAGCTGGCGCTGGTGCGGGCCGGGCTCGGCGAGCCAAAGCGCTACTTGAAGCACCTGGGCGAGGAGCTGACGTCGCTGTACCGCCAGCCGGGCGCCGGCAAGATGAGCCTCGAGGAGGCGAGCTTCACCGCCTGGGTGAAGTACTACCGGCCCGACGAGAACACCGTGAACAGCGCCGTCTCGTACTACCAGAAGGGCGAGCTGGTTGCGCTCGCGCTGGACCTGGCGCTGCGGCGCGCCGGCAGCTCGCTCGACGCGCTCCTGCGGACGCTCGTGGAGCGGCACGCCGCGCGCGGGCTGCCCGAGGACGGCGTCGAGCGGGCGGTCGCGGAGAAGCTGGGCGAAGGCGCGACGAGCGCCTTCTTCGACCGGCACGTACGCGGGACGGCTCCGCTCGAGCTCGACCTGGACCAGCTGGGGCTCGCCGTGAAGCGGCGCCGCGCCCAGGGCTTCGACGACAAGGGCGGGACGCCGCCTCCGCCAGGCGAGCCATGCCCGCCGCCCGGCTGGCTCGGAATCTCGCTCGGGAGCGGGCCCAAGCTGACCGTGTCGAGCGTGCGCGAGGGGAGCCCGGCCTGGCGGGCGGGCCTGTACGCCGAGGACGAGCTCTTGGCGGAGGGCGGCTTCCGGCTCGACCGCGCCGCGCTCTGGGACCGGCTCTGCGAGCGCGGACCGGCGGGCCGGCTGCGACTCACGGTGTTCCGGCGCGACGAGCTCGTGGAGGTGGAGGTGCCGCTCGCCGAGGCGCCCGAGGACGCGCTGTGGCTCGAGCCCGTGGCGGCTCCGACCGCCCCGCAGCGGGCGGCCTTCGAGGCGTGGTGCGGCGCACCCTTCCCGGCCCGTCCAGCGTGAGCTAGGTATTGGACCCGACATGACCTTCGACCCCGACCTGCAGGCTGCCCGCCGTCACGAGATCGCCCGCCGGATGAAGGAGGGAGGGGCCGGTGTCATGCTGCTCCCGGCCGCGGACGAGAAGATCCGGAACAATGACGCCGAGTACCTGTTCCGGCAGGACTCGGACTTCGCCTACGCCACCGGCTTCGACGAGCCGCAGGGCTGCGCGCTCCTGTTCGCGGACGGCCGCTACGTGCTCTTCGTCCGCCCCCGGGATCGCGAGAAGGAGATCTGGACCGGCTTCCGCGCCGGCGTGGAGGGCGCGCGCGCCGTGTACGGCGCCACCGAGGCCTTCGCCGTGAGTGAGCTCGACCACCGGTTGGCGGGCTACCTCGACGGCGCCGGGACGCTCTGGTACCGGCTCGGCCAGGACGCGGCCTGGGACGCGCGGCTCGGGCGCGTGCTGTGCGATCTGCGGGCCCGGGCGCGCACCGGGGTGCGGGCGCCGGACCGCGTGGTGGACCACGCGCTCGTGCTGCACGAGATGCGGCTGGTGAAGTCGGAGCCGGAAGTGCGGGCGCTCAGGAAGGCGGCCGAGATCACCGCCGAGGCCCACATGGCCGCCATGCGCGACGGCCAGCCCGGCCGGCGCGAGTTCCAGGTGCAGGCCGAGATCGAGTACGCCTTCCGCCGCCGCGGCGGGACCGGGCCCGGCTACGGCACCATCGTGGCGAGCGGCGCGAACAGCACCGTGCTCCATTACCGAGCCGGCGACGCTGAGCTGAAGGACGGCCAGGTGTGCCTGGTCGACGCCGGGGGAGAGTGGGGCTTCTACACCGCCGACGTGACGCGCACGTTCCCCGTCTCCGGCAGCTTCACGAAGGCGCAGCGCGAGGCCTACGAGGTGGTGCTCGAGTCGCAGGTCGAGGCGATCCGCGCGGTGAAGCCCGGCGCGACGCTCGACGAGCTCCACGACGCCGTGGTGCGGCGGCTCACCGAGGGCATGCTGAAGCTCGGCCTGCTCCAGGGCAGCGCCGGCGACCGCATCGCGGACAAGTCGTACCGCAAGTACTTCATGCACCGGACCAGCCACTGGCTCGGGATGGACGTGCACGACGCCGGCGCCTACTTCCTCGACGGCAAGCCCCGCCCCCTCGTGCCCGGCATGGTGCTGACGGTGGAGCCCGGCCTCTACATCCCCGCCGACGACCCCGCCGCCCCCGAGGCGCTGCGCGGCGTCGGGATCCGCATCGAGGACGACATCCTCGTGACCGCCGATGGGCACCTGAACCTCACCGAGGGAACCCCCAAGGCCGCGGACGAGGTGGAGGCGTGCTGCGTGAGGTGAGCGCGGAATCCGCCGTCCCCTTCCTCCCTCCAACCGCCGCGCGGTGCAGGGTCCGGGAGAGTGGCGGCTACGGTGGCTCCGCGCTGCTTGACACCCCCGCCCCGCAACAGTAGAACCGCGGCCTTACGCGAGCTTGGGTGTCCCGAACGCCACAGCGCGCGGCAGTCCAGCACAGCTTCTCGGGGAGTGGCTCAGCCTGGTAGAGCACTTGGTTCGGGACCAAGGGGTCGCAGGTTCGAATCCTGTCTCCCCGACCATTCGAGGCCGCTGATTTCTGAGGGGTTTCCCTCCGGGTCAGCGGCCTTTTTCTTGTCCGACGAGAAGAGCCGCCCAACCGGCGCCCAACGCGGAGAGTCTCTCGAGTCCGTAGGGCGGGGGCTTGTCCCCCGCCGTAGGTCGACCGGGACCAACGCCTCAAGCGATCCGAGCGGGAAGTGCGAGAGCCCCTCGCGCATGTCTTCGATGCTGAGGTGACCGTAGGTCGAGGCGGTGAGGCGCACATCCTTGTGCCGGAGGATCCGCTGCACCGTGACGAGCGGGACGCCCATCTTCAAGAGCAGGGTGGCCGTCGTGTGCCGCAGGTCGTGGAAGCGGACGTGCCGCGGCAACGGCTTCGCCCAGAGGCGCATGTTGCACCTGGGGCAGCGGCCGGGATCATGGCCTGACTCCTCCTTCGAGTAACCGCATCCCTTCCGGCGACACCGATGGTCGTAGCCGGTGACGACGCCGGCGCGGCCGAGCGCGCGGCGAAGGACCTCGTCGAGCGCGACGTCGGGTCGGAACATGCTCCCGTCCGCGCGGGGGAACACGAGCGCCGAAGACGACTCGCGGATCGCCGCCTCGAGGAAGGGCCGAAGTGGCTCCGCGATCGGGATCAGGTCAGCGTGCCCGCCCTTCGTCGTGTCGTGGTCGTAGGAGCGAGCAACGAGGATCGTCCCATCCCGGAGGTTCGCGTCACGCTTGCGCAGCCCGAGCAGCTCGCCCTTCCTCATCCCGGTGAAGAGCGCGGCCGCGAAGATCGGCCGCCAGCGCACGTCCAGGTGAACGAGGAGGAGCTCGGCCTCTTCGGGCTGGAGGTACTCGGGCGGGCGCTTCGGGACCTTCCTGCGCTCAACCAGGGCGGCCGGGTTCCTGCCGCTCCACTGGTCGCGCTTGATGGCGCGGGCGAACACGGTGTGGACGAGGCCGCGAAGGTGGTTCAGT
>DASPZP010000136.1:0-6072 GCA_035636195.1 Anaeromyxobacteraceae bacterium | reverse complement strand
CCGCGCTCGCTCGAAGGTGCGCAAGGCCCTGGAGAGCTACATGCACGAGGGCGAGGTGTCACCATGAGCGCGGCGATCGCGGGCGAGCTCACCTGCAAGGAGCTCGTCGAGCTCGTCACCGACTACTTCGAGGATCGGCTGCCGACCGGCGAGAACAGGCGGTTCGAGCTCCACGTCTGCAGCTGCACCGGCTGCCGCGCCTACCTCGCGCAGATGAGGGCGCTCGTGCGCGCGGCGGGTCGCCTCGCCGAGCGCGACCTCCCCGTCGCCGCGCGCGAAAACCTCCTGACGGCGTTCCGTGCTTGGAAGAGGGCGTAGCCATGCTCGCATACAAGTTCCTCTCCGCCGGCGCCATTGCCCCGTTCACGGGGCGGCCCTGGCCCCTCCCGGGCCCGCGCGCCCCCGGCGCCTGGATCGTCGCGCCCTCGGGCGACCTCGCACGCTACGGCGTCCACGCCTGCCGCATGGAAGACCTGCCCTACTGGCCCGACGAGCAGCTCTGGCTCGTCGAGCTGGGAGAGCCCATCGAGCCCATGCCCCTCCATGTTGCGGCGGGGCGCGGCCGGCTGTTGCAGCGCATCACCGCCTGGAACGCGGCCGGCGCGCGCGAGTATGCCGCTGCGTGCGCGTGGCGCGCTCGCGACCTCGTGGCCGAGGCGCTGGGCCGTGCCGCGCTCGACGCGGAGGCCTCCGTGCTCCGCGCCTGCATCGACCTCGTCAGCCTGCAGGCGTCGGCGACGGCGGTGGCGGGAGACGCGGCGCGCGACGAGCCGCGAGGGCTCGCCGTCTACGCGGCTGGTGCTGCGATGCGCGCACGGCAGGGGCGCTACCCGGAAGCCTCGCTCCAGTGCGCGCATCTCGGCGCGGCGCTGACGGGCAGCGAGGCAGGCGCCGGGTGCGAACGCGCCTGGCAGGCGCGCTGGCTCGCCCACCGCCTGGAGCTTCACGAGATCGCGGCGCGATCGGGTGTGGACGCGTTGACGGTGTAACGTCCATCGCCCTGCCCTGCACTCAGGGGCATGGCGCGCATTCGTTGGGTCCTGCTCCTCCTCCTCTCGCTGCCGTCGTCAGCGCTCCCTGCCGCGCGGACGCGGCCCGCACGCGCCGACGACGCTCCCGCCGCTCGTGGCGTCGGCTGCATCGGCCTCACCGTCTCCGACGCCGATCGCGCCTCCGAGTTCTATACGCGCGTCCTCGACTTCCGGCGCGAGCTCAGCACGGAGGTCGCCGGAGAGAGCTGGGAAAGGCTTCAAGGTGTGTTCGGGCTGCGCGCGCGGACCATGCGCGTCCGCCTGGGGAACGAGTGCCTCGACCTGACCGAGTACCTCGCGCCGCGTGGCCGGCCCGTCCCTGCGGACGCGCGCTCCAACGACCGCTCGTTCCAGCACGTCGCGATCGTGGTCTCGGACATGGACGAGGCGTATCGCCGCCTGCGCGACGCGCGCGTCGAGCACGCCTCGACCGGGCCCCAGCGCCTGCCCGACTGGAACCCGAACGCCGGCGGCATCCGCGCCTTCTACTTCCGGGACCCCGATCGCCACGTGCTCGAGGTGATCTGGTTCCCGCCTGGCAAGGGCGACCGGCGGTGGCAAGGCTCACGCGGCGCCCGGCCGCTCTTCCTCGGCATCGATCACACGGCCATCGTCGTCGGCGACACCGAGGCGAGCCTGCGCTTCTGGCGAGGTGCCCTCGGCTTCCGCGTCGCCGGGACGAGCGAGAACTGGGGCACGGAACAGGAGCACCTCAACAGCGTCTTCGGCGCGCGGCTGCGGATCACGGCGCTGCGTGCTCCGGAGGGGCCGGGCGTCGAGCTGCTCGAGTACCTCGCCCCCCGCGACGGTCGGCCGCTCCCGGCGGACGAGCGCGCGAACGACCACTTCCACTGGCAGACGACGGTGCGCGTCGCCGATCTCGACGCGGCGGCGCGCGCCGCCCGTGGCTCGGGCCTCGGCTGGATCTCGCCAGGCCCGGTCTCCGTCGCCGAGCAGCAGCTCGGCTTCTCCCGCGCGCTCCTGGCGCGCGATCCCGATGGCCACGTGGTGCAGCTCAGCGTGGCAGTGACGAACGAGGCGAGGAGCACGCGATGACGAGAGAAGAGCAGCGGCTGACGGAGGCACGGGAGCGCAAGGTCCACTGGAAGCGCTGGGGCCCGTACCTCTCTGAGCGCGCCTGGGGCACGGTCCGGGAGGACTACAGCGAGTACGGCACGGCTTGGGAGTACCTGCCCCACGACCACGCGCGCTCGCGCGCCTACCGCTGGAACGAGGACGGCATCGCCGGCATCAGCGACCGGCACCAGATCCTCTGCTTTTCGGTGGCCCTCTGGAACCACCGCGACCCGATCCTCAAGGAGCGCCTGTTCGGGCTCACCGGTAGCGAGGGCAACCACGGCGAGGACGTGAAGGAGCTCTACTACTACCTCGACTCGACGCCGACCCACTCGTACATGCGGATGCTCTACAAGTATCCGCAGGCCGAGTTCCCGTACCAGCGACTCCTCGACGAGAACCGGCGCCGCGGGCGTGCCGGCCGTGAATATGAGCTCGTCGACACCGGCGTGTTCGAGGGCGGCCGCTACTTCGACGTCTTCGTCGAGTACGCGAAGGCGGGCTCGGAAGACATCCTGGTCAGGATCGAGGTCGCGAACCGGGGGCCCGATCGCGCCGAGCTGGACGTGCTCCCCACCCTCTGGTTCCGCAACACCTGGAGCTGGAGCCACGGCGCGGCGCGCCCGTCGCTGCGCGCGGCCCACCCTTCGCCCGTCGACGGCGCGGGGATCGCCACGCGCCATCCGACGGACGGCGCCTTCTTCCTCGGCTGCGAGGGCGCTCCCGAGCTGCTCTTCACGGACAACGACTCGAACATCTCGAGGCTGCACGGGGTCGCCAACGACACGCACCACGTGAAGGACGCGTTCCACGCGTACGTCGTCGACGGCGACTCGAGGGCCGTGAATCCCGACCATGTCGGCACGAAGGCCGCCGCGCGCTACTGCCTCGCCCTGGCGCCCGGCGAGACCGAGGTGATCCGCGTGCGCCTGCGACGCGCTGGTCCCGCCGACGAGACCGGCATCGGACGTGACTTCGACGCGGTCTTCGCCGCCCGCAAGGCGGAGGCCGATGCGTACTACGAGACCGTGATCCCGCCCCGGCTCTCCACCGACGCAAAGAACGTCATGCGCCAGGCGCTCGCGGGGATGCTGTGGTCGAAGCAGTACTACCATTACGTCGTCCGCGACTGGCTCGCGGGCGATCCCGCGCAGCCGCAGCCGCCGCCGTCGCGCCAGCGCGGGCGCAACGCCGACTGGGGGCACGTCCACAACGACGACGTCCTCTCCATGCCGGACAAGTGGGAGTACCCCTGGTTTGCGGCCTGGGACCTCGCCTTCCACTGCATCCCGCTCGCGCTCGTCGACTCCGACTTCGCGAAGGAGCAGCTCCTGCTCCTGCTGCGCGAGTGGTACATGCACCCGAACGGCCAGATCCCCGCCTACGAGTGGGCCTTCGGCGACGTGAACCCGCCCGTCTTCGCCTGGGCCGCCTGGCGCGTCTACAAGATCGAGAAGAAGCGGCGCGGCACGGGTGACCGGCAGTTCCTGAAGCGCGTCTTCCACAAGCTGATGCTGAACTTCACCTGGTGGGTGAACCGCAAGGACGCGGAGGGCCGCAACGTCTTCCAGGGCGGCTTCCTCGGGCTCGACAACATCGGTGTCTTCGACCGGAGCGCCCCGTTGCCGACCGGCGGCCACATCGAGCAGTCGGACGGCACGAGCTGGATGGCGATGTATTGCCTCAACATGCTCACCATCGCGCTCGAGCTCGCCTGCGCCGAGCCCGAGTACGAGGACGTCGCGTCGAAGTTCTGGGAGCACTTCGTCCACATCGCGCGCGCCATGAACACCATGGGCCTGTGGAACGAGGATGACGGGTTCTTCTACGACGTCCTCCACCTTCCGGATGGGAAGAAGGACCCGATGAAGGTGCGGTCGCTCGTGGGCCTCATTCCGCTCTTCGCGGTGGAGTCCTTCGAGCCCGAGCTCCTCGCGAAGTTCCCGGCCTTCCAGCGCCGGATGGACTGGTTCATCGACAACCGGCCCGACCTCACCGCCGGCGTCGCCTGCATGCGCACGCCCGGCGTGAAGGGCCGCCGCTTCTTCTCGGTGGTCGCACCGGACAAGCTTCGCCGGATCCTCGCGGTCATGCTGGACGAGAAGGAGTTCCTCTCCCCTCACGGGATCAGGTCCATCTCGCAGATCCACCGCGAGCGGCCGTTCCGCCTGCACGTGAACGGGATGGCCCACGAGGTCGCCTACGAGCCAGCCGAGTCGTCGAGCGGCCTCTTCGGCGGCAACTCCAACTGGCGCGGGCCCATCTGGTTCCCGGTCAACTACCTCCTCATCGAGTCGATCCAGAAGTTCCACCACTACCTGGGCCAGGACTTCCAGGTGGAGCTGCCCGCCGGCTCGGGCAAGCTGGCCTCTCTGGACGAGGTGGCGGCTGAGCTGTCGCGCCGCCTCACCCGCACCTTTCTGCGCGACGGGGAGGGCCGCCGCCCCTGCCATGGGCGCGACCCGCGCTACCGGGACGACCCGCACTTCAGGGAGCTGCTCCTCTTCCACGAGTACTTCCACGGCGACGACGGCTCGGGCGTGGGCGCGAGCCACCAGACGGGCTGGACCGGGCTCGTGGCGAAGCTCATCCAGCAGAGCGGCGAGTAACGGATCCGCGCCGCGGGACACTTACCGGACAGGAGCTCCCAAGCCATGAAAGCCATCGCCGTCGTCCCGGGGAAGAAGAACAGCGTTCATCTCACCGAGCTCGCGACACCGAACCTCTCGGACGTCCCGAACGGTCGCGGCGTGCTCGTGCGCGTCCTGCGGGTCGGGGTGGATGGCACCGATCGCGAGATCAACGACGCCGAGTACGGGGCGTCGCCCTCCGGGAGCGACTTCCTCGTTCTCGGCCACGAGGGGTTCGGTCGCGTCGAGGCGGTGGGGCCGAAGGTCACGGAGCTCAGGCCAGGCGACTACGTGGTCGCGACGGTGCGACGCCCTGGGAGGAGCCTCTACGACCTCATCGGCACGCAGGACATGACCACCGACGACACCTACATGGAGCGCGGCATCAACCTGCTCCACGGCTTTCTCACCGAGTACTACGTCGACGACGCCGACCACATCGTGCCGGTGCCGAAGGGCGCCGCCGAAGTGGGCGTCCTGCTCGAGCCGCTCACCGTCGTGGAGAAGGGCATCGCTCAGGCGCACGAGATCCAGCGACGCCTGCGCGTGTGGAAGCCGCGGCGCGCCGCGGTGGTCGGAACGGGGACGATCGGGCTCCTCGCCACGCTCGTGCTCCGGCTGCGCGGGCTCGACGTGGTCGCGTTCGGCAAGACGCCGAAGCCGTACAAGAATGCGTCGCTCCTCGAGGCGGTCGGCGCGCGTTACGTGACCACTTCGGACTTTTCGGTCGCCGCAGGCGCCAGGGAGTTCGGCGCCTTCGACCTCATCCTGGAAGGATCGGGCTTCTCGCCGCTCGTCTTCGACGCCATGCAGGGGCTCGCCAAGAACGGCGTGCTCGTCCTCACCAGCGTCACCGGCGGCGACCGCAAGGTCGAGGTCCCGGCGGACAAGCTCAACCTCGACTTCGTGCTCGGGAACCGCGTCATGGTGGGCAGCGTCAACGCCGGCCGCGAGTACTTCGAGGCGGGCGTGCGCGACATGGCCCACGCCGAGTCGGCGTACCCGGGCTGGCTCGCGAGCCTCCTGACGCACCCGGTCCACGGCCTCGAGCGCTACGAGGATCTCTTCGCGAAGCTCGCGAACCCCGATGGCGCCATCAAGATCTTCTGCGAGGTCGCACCGCTGTGAGCCGCGCGAGCCCCATCCGGATCGCCGGCGAGATCTGCCGCGAACACGCACGCTCGTCGCGCCTGGAGTGGCTCGAGACGAACGGCACCGGCGGCTTCGCCATGGGAACGGTCGCCGGAACGAACACGCGGCGGTACCACGGCTTGCTCGTCGTGCCCCTTCGCCCGCCGGGCGAGCGCCACGTGCTCCTCGCGCGGCTGGAGGAA
>DASPZP010000135.1:0-20321 GCA_035636195.1 Anaeromyxobacteraceae bacterium | reverse complement strand
CCGCGCACGGCCTGCACGTGGCCGTAGGCGACGCGGAGGTCCTGCACCTCCAGGAGTGGCGGCGCCCCGGAGCTCATCGCCGCGTCCCGAGGTAGGCGTCCACCACCGCCTGGTCGCGCGCCACGTCCCCCGGAGCCCCGCCGGCGATGACGCGACCGAAGTTCAGCACGGTGATCCGGTCGCACACCTTCATCACGAGCGGCACGTTGTGCTCCACGAGCAGCACGGAGTGGCCGAGCCGCGCCACCGCGCGGATGAGGCTCGCCACCGAGTCGACCTCGGCCGGGTTCATGCCGGCGGTGGGCTCGTCGAGCAACAGGACCCGCGGCTCGGCCCCGAGCGCCCGCGCGATCTCGACCCGCCGCTGCTCGCCGTAGGAGAGGTTCCCCGCCTGCTCCTGGGCTCGGTCCTCGAGGCGCACCTGCGCGAGGAGCGCCAGCGCGCGCTCGCGGGCGCCGCGCTCCTCCCGCGCCGCCGCCGGCAGGCAGAGCATGCGGCGCCAGAGCGGCGCGTCGCGGCGAAGGTGCTCGCCGACGAGCACGTTCTCGAGCGCCGAGAGGTGCGGGAAGAGGCGGATGTTCTGAAAAGTCCGCGTGACGCCCAGCGCCGCCACCCGGTGCGACGCCAACCCGTCCGCGCGCGCGCCGCCGACGAGAATGCGCCCCGCGGTGGGGCGGAGCAGCCCGGAGACGAGGTTGAGGAGCGTCGTCTTCCCCGCGCCGTTCGGGCCGATGAGCCCGTGCACCTCTCCCGCGCCGACCGCGAAGGTGACGTCCTCGACCGCCCGCACGCCGCCGAAGGCGCGCGACACGCCCTCAATCGACAAGAGCACGGGCGGCCCTCCGCTCGTCGCGCCACGCGCGCAGCCGCCCGGGCAGCGACACGAGCCCGTTCGGGAGGAAGAGGATGACGGCGAGCAGGACGAGCCCGTTCGCGAGGAGGCGCAGCGGCCCCGGCTCCATCCCGGTCAGGTGCGAGACCTCGCGCAGGCCCTCGGGCAGCAGCGTCAGGAAGGCCGCCCCCAGCACCGGTCCGCCGAAGTGCGCCACCCCGCCCACCACCGCCTGCACCAGCATGTCGACCACGCGCGCGAACCCGTAGCCGCTCGGCGCCACCATGAAGGTGAGGTGCGCCTCGAGCCCCCCCGCCAGCCCGGCCAGCGCCGCGCCGAGGACGAACATGGCGAGCTTGTGGGCGGTGGTGTCGATGCCGAGCGTGCGCGCCGCCGGCTCGTCCTCGCGGATGGCCTCGAGCGCGTAGCCGGTCCGCCCGCCGCGCAGCCGCCAGAAGACGAAGAGCGCCAGCGCGAGGCAGAGGAAGATGATGCCTGGCCCGGCGCGCTGCGGGATGGCGACCAGCCCCAGCGCGCCATTGGTGTAATCCCAGTTCACGAGCGCGAGCCGCACCACCTCGCCCCAGCCGATGGTCGCGATGGCGAGGAAGACGCCGCGCAGCCGCAGCACCGGCAGCCCGAGCGGCACCGCCACCAGCGCCGGCAGCGCCGCCGCCGCGGCCAGCACGAGCGCGAACGGGAGCTGCGTGTGCAGGGTGAGGAGCGCGCCCGCGTAGCCGCCGATGGCCATGAAGCCCGCGTTGGCGAGCGAGAGCTGGCCGCAGCAGAGCGTCGCGTACACGGACAGCGCCAGGAGCGCGTTCACCCCGATGAAGGCGACGGCGGTCTGGTAGGTGAGCCAGAGGTCGGCGAGGTTTTCCACGCGCTCCCGTCAGGCCAGGCGCGTCGCGGCCTGGCCGAGCAGCCCGCGCGGGCGGAGGAGGAGCACCAGGAAGAGGACGGCGAAGGAGACGCCGTCGCGCCACGACGAGCCGACCTGGGCCACCGTGAACACCTCGATGAGCCCGAGCCCGTAGCCGGCCAGCACCGCCCCGGGCATGCTCCCCATCCCGCCCAGGATGATCACCGCCAGCCCCTTCAGCTCCACGCTGCGACCCATGTCGGCCGAGACGTCGTTGAAGGCGAGGCCGAAGAGCACGCCCGCGGCGCCGCCCAGCGCCGAGGAGATGAAGAAGGAGGCGGCGATGACCCGATCGACGTCCACCCCCAGGATGCGCGCGGCGAGCGGGCTCTCCGCCACCGCCCGGATCTGCCGGCCGAGCCGTGTCCGGCGGAGGAGGAAGGTGAGCGCCACCATCATGGCGACCGAGATGGCGATGATGATCATCTGCACCTCGGAGACGACCGCCCCGGCGAGCTGCACCCGCCGATCGGGGAGCGCGCCGAACGGGAAGCGCAGCTTGTCCGGTCCCCAGGCCGCCACCGCGAGCGCCTCCAGGATGGTGGCGGCGGCGAGCGAGCTGATGAGGCCGGAGATGTTCGAGTCGGAGCGCCCGCGCAGGGGCCGGAAGGCCACGCGCTCCAGCGCCACCCCGAGCAGGCCGGCCAGCCCGATGGCGATGGGGAGCGCGACGAGGGTGGGCAGGTGGAGCGTGCCGACGAGCGCCAGCGCCAGGAAGGCGCAGACGGTGAACACCGCCGCGTGAGCGAGGTTCAGGATGTCGAGCACGCCGAAGACGAGCGTGTAGCCGAGCGCGAAGAGCGCGTAGATGCTGCCCAGGAACAGCCCGTTCACCACCTGCTGCATGTGCCTTGGCCGAGCCTCCTCCCCTGCCCCTCCGGACGCGCGGAGCTACTGCAGGATCTCGAACTTGCCGCTCTTCACGATCTGCACCGCGGGCTCGTGCTGGCCATCGCGCGTCTCGGTGAAGGAGAACTTGCCGAGCGGCGTGTCGAGGTCCTTCACCTTGGCGAGCCCGGCCCGGAGGTCGTCGCGGCCGGTCTTGCCGCCCGCTTGCCGGATGGCCTCGGCGAGGACGAGCACGCCGGTATAGGCCTGGGCGGCGAACTGGTCGGCGGTGAAGCCGCGCGCCGCCATGGCCTGCTTGAACTTCACGTTGGCGGGGGCCGGGCTGGCCGAGTTCCACGAGGTGCCGACCAGCACGCCCTCGGCGGCGGGGCCCGCGTTCTTGATGAAGGCCGGGCTGTTGAAGCCGTTCCCGCCGAGGATGGGGCCCTTCCAGCCGAGCTGGCGCGCCTGGGCGACGATGGCGGAGGCGTTCTCGGCGAGGGCGGAGACGACGAGCAGGTCGGGCTTTTGCGCCTGCAGGGCCGTGAGCTGCGCGTTGAAGTCTCGATCGGGCCTGGCGAAGGTCTGCGTACCCAGCACCTTCACGCCGAGCTGATCGAGCGTGGCCTTCATGACGTCGTAGCCCGCCTTGGTGAAGACGTCGTCGTTGCCGTAGAGCACGCCGGCCGTCTTGAAGCCGAGCCGCTGCTGCGCGGTCTTCATCGCGCCCGGGACGACCTGCTTCTCCATGAGCGACACGCGCCAGATGTAGTCGCCGATGTCGGTGATGCCCTTGGCGGCGGTGTTGGAGACCGCCACCACCGGCACCTTCGCCATCTGCGCGATGGGATCGGCGGCGGTGGCCATGGTGGAGAGCGTCGGGCCGATGATGGCGCTCACCTTCTGCTGGTTGATGAAGCGCTGGTAGACGTTGATGGCCTGCGGCTTCGACGACCCGTCGTCCTCGATGACGACCTCGAGCTTCACCCCGGGCGGCAGGCGGCCCTTCACCTCGTCCACCGCGAGCAGGATGCCATTCCTCTGCGTGGCGCCGTAGACGGCGGCGTCTCCGGTCAAGCTGAGCGCGGCCCCGATGCGGGCGGTCGCGTCGGCGGCCTGCGCCACGCCCCCACAAAGGGTCAAGAGCACGGCGAGTGAGCGACAGACGGTCGACATCAAGAACCTCCCTCGATTGCGTGGGCTTTTCTCGCTCCTACCCGAGCGCATGCAGATCCGCAACCGTCCTGGCGAGGAGCCTCTCTGCCAACGGCTCCCTGGAGGCCTGGGGGGGAGGCCGACGTGCGGCGACCGCTTGCTTCACGCAACGCGTCATCACCACTCGCGGAAACCAACCCTTGCGATCTCTGGGGCGCAACGGTTTCGCAACGTTTTCGAAACTGATAGGGATCCCACACCGACCTACCCCCGACCTCATGACGAGGCGGCGACGTGCAAACCAATAACCGGAGGTGACTCGTGAGAATCCAGGCACTGGCAGGCGCGCTGCTCCTGTGCTGGTCGACGTTGGCTCGGGCCCAATCCCAGGCCGAGGAGCCGAAGCCGACCGACCTCGGCAAGACGCCCACCGAGGAGGCGAAGGCCGAGGCGCCCAAGGCGCCGCCGCCCGCCTTCGTCTTCGCGCTGCACGGCTTCGTCTCCAGCTCGCTCTACCTCCAGGACGCGAACCTCGGGCCGAGCGAGGGCCAGTCGGCACTCTTCGTGAACGCCCAGTCCACCACCCTCAAGCAGCCGAGCCAGGACCGGCTCGTCTTCGGCGGCGACGTCCGGCAATCGCGCTTCAACTTCTCGGTGACCGGACCGAAGGAGTCCGCCTTCGGCGCGACGCCCAAGGCGGTGCTCGAGATCGACTTCTTCGGCAACTTCGGGTCGGGGAATTACGGCGATGTCTCGCTCACGCCGCGCCTGCGCTGGGCCTACGCCGAGCTCGACTGGGGCGGGGGCAACCGCTTCCTGGCCGGCCAGAACAACGACCTCATCTTCACCATCGCGCCGGCGTCGCTGGCCCACATCGCCTTCCCGTACAGCTATGGCGCCGGCAACATCGGCTGGCGGCGGCCGGGCATCTTCGGCTTCCACACCATCGGCGACAAGAAGGCCACCAACTTCGAGTTCGCCTGGGAGGTGGGGCGCAGCCAGTGGGCGGACAGCGGCCAGGTGAACCAAGTCGCCGCGGCGCCCAACAGCACCGGCAACGGCATCGGCCAGGGCGTCGTCGGCAGCGGCGGCGACCCGTACGGCTTCAGCCTGGGCGAGGCCTCCGGGCTCCCCGCCGTCGAGGCGCGCCTCATGGTCGCCAGCGGCTCCGCCTGGAACCTGTTCACGACGGGTCACTGGCAGCGCGTCGATCGCTCCGGCGTCGGCAATCCCCCCGCGTCCGCGACCTTCACGCCAGGGAAGGACCTCGACACCATCGCCCTGAACGTGGGCGGGAAGGCGACGGTCGGCCCGCTTCAGCTCGCGGCGATCGGCTTCACCGGCAAGAACCTCGGGCCGCTGGTCGGGAACTTCCTCCAGTTCCAGGCGAACACCATCGGTGACATCCACGGCATGGGCGGCTGGGTACAGGCCGGCTTCAACTTCACCAAGCAGCTCTCGCTGTGGGGCTTCATCGGCGCCGAGAAGCCCAACGAGGCGGAGGCCATCGCAGCCCGCTTCGTCCGGCTGAGCAACGTCACCTCGGTCGGCATGTTGCAGTACCGAGACAGCACCAAGGTGGGCGGCGTGAACTCGGACTACGCCGTCGCCTTCGAGTTGGTGCACATGCGGACGCGCACCCGCGTGTACGCGGCGGCCCCGTCGACCGCCGCCGCCGCCAATTCGGGCGACCTCGACGGAAACCAGTACATCGTTTCGGCCAACTACTTCTTCTAGAGCGCCGGAGTACACCAAGCGCTTGGCCCATCGCGTCACGAGGGCGAGGAGAGCCTCGCCCCGGATGGGAAACGAATGCGTGACGCATCGCGCTTGCTTCGATCTGTGCTTGGTTCGACGACCTGAATTGTGTTCCAGTCCGCTCGCTGTGCTACAAAGCCATAACCCCGCGAGGACTCTGTCTCGCACTGGGAGGACCCCCGAATGAGACGTTCCCTGGCTTCGCTCCTCGCCGCCTCGGTGGCGGCGCTTCCTCTGACCAGCCTGGCCCAGACCCCGACCCCTGCGCCTGAGCAACCGACGCAGGCGACGCCCGCGCCGCAGGCACCGACGGAGGCAACCCCGACCCCGCCTGCGGTCCCTGCGCCGACGCCGCCCGCGGCGAGCAAGGTGACGTTCAACCCATACGGCTTCATCCTCACGAACGCGTTCATGAGCTCGTCCGCGTTCGCGACCGACGACTACCCGCAGTACGCCGTCCGGCCGGGTGCCCTGACCGACCGCAACTTCCTCCTCAGCAGCCGCTACAACCGTATCGGCGTGAAGATCGGCGGCGCCGAGGCCCTCGGCGCGAAGCTCAACGCGGTCATGGAGGCCGACTTCGGCTTCGGGTTCGTCGTCTCGGCCGGCCAGGCCGTCCAGACGTCGACCCAGGCTTCGAACTTCGACTTCTACAAGCCGATCGCCCGCATGCGCCTCGGCTACGTGACGGCCACCTGGGGTGACCCCGACGCCAAGGTGACCCTCCTCACGGGCTTCGACTACGGCCTCGTGAACCCGCTCTTCGCGGTGACGCTCGGGTACATCGGCACCCCGCTCTTCCAGAACGCCGGCAACCTCTACACCCGCTCGACGCAGCTCAAGGTGACGGGTGAGCTGGGCAAGGACAACGGCCTGACCGCCGCGGTCTCGGTCTCCGACCCGATGGACCAGAACATCTTCGGGGGCTCGGGCCAGAACCAGGAGACCCCCACCGCCAGCTCCGGCAACCGCTCCCGCGTCCCCGAGCTCGAGGCTCGCGTCTCGGGCAAGTTCAAGTCGGAGATGGCCTCGGGCGAGGTCGGCGTCTCGGGCGGTTACCACAAGGAGCGCTACCTCCTCGGCGCCATCGCCGCCGCGACCGCCACCGCGTCCCAGACGTTCACGCCGAACGGCCAGACCGTCGACCTCGACTCGCTCATCGGCGGAGTCGATGCCGTCTTCAAGTTCCCGTTCGTCGAGGTGCGCGGCGAGGGCTTCCTCGGGCACAACGCCGACATGTACTTCGGGCACCTGGGCCAGGGCGGCGTGAACGCCACCACGACCGCGACTGCCCTGACGAACGTCCGGAACAAGCGGACGAAGGGCTTCTGGGCCCAGGGCATCGTCACCCCCATCGAGGGCATCCAGCTCACCGGCGGTTACGGCGTCGAGCTCCCCTTCGCGGAGGACCTCCTCATCTCCGGGAACAACCAGAGCGTTCGTACGCGCAACTCCATCGCTTCGGCCGGTATCATCTGGTCCGCCTCCAAGGCCCTGAAGTTCAGCCTGGAAGGCGCGTACACCTACACGTCCACGAAGACCACCAACGCGACGGGCGTCCTCTCGCCCTTCGACACGCGCCTTCACGGTTACCAGACCGTGGTGTCCTCGCAGTACATCTTCTAGATCTACTCCACGATCCGTCGTTCTCGAGGGCGCCCGCGGCAATCCCGCGGGCGCCCTCTTATCGTTTGGAGGGAGGCACCCTTGGAGGTCTTCCTTCAATCCGTCGTGAGCGGGGTGCTGGTGGGTGGCGTCTACGCCCTCATCGGCATCGGCCTCACCCTCATCTTCGGCGTCATGCGCGTCATCAACTTCGCGCACGGCGAGCTGCTCATGGTGGGGATGTACCTCACCTACTACGTCTTCACGCTGCTCGGGATCGACCCGTTTCTCTCCATCGTCATCGTCATCCCGATCATGTTCCTGTTCGGGCTCGTCCTGCAGCGCGTGCTCATCCAGCGCGTGCTGGACGCGCTGCCGCAAAACCAGATCCTCCTCACCATCGGGCTCGGGCTCATCCTCTCGAACACGGTGATGCTGGTCTTCACCTCCGACTACAAGATCCTCTCCACCAGCTACTCGTCGGGCTCGGTCATGCTGGGCGGCATCTCCGTCTCGCAGCCGCTCTTCGTCTCCTTCGTCATCACCGCCGCCATCACGGCCGCGCTCTACCTCTTCCTGCTCAAGACCGACGTCGGCCAGGCCATCCGCGCCACCGCGCAGGACCGCGAGGCGGCCCAGCTCATGGGCGTGAACGTGCGGCGGATGGGGCTCCTCGCCTTCGGCCTCGGTGCGGCGCTGGCCGGCACCGCCGGCGCGCTCGTGTCGCCGACCTACTACATCTTCCCGCAGGTCGGCAGCGCCTTCACCCTGAAGGCGTTCGTGATCGTGGTGCTGGGCGGCATGGGCAGCGTCATCGGCGCCACGCTGGGCGGGATCATCATCGGCACGGTCGAGTCGCTGGCCGCGAGCTACGTCTCTTCGGGTCTGAAGGAGCTCTTCGTCTACCTGCTCTTCCTGTTCGTGCTGCTCGTGAAGCCCTCCGGCCTGCTCGGCAAGTCGAGGTTGTGATGCGCGCCCTCCCGGCCCTCCTGCTCGCCGCCGCCGCGTTGGTGCTCTTCGCGTTCCCGACCGTGGTGGAGAGCCCTTACGCGCTGCACGTCATGATCCTGCTCTTCCTGGCCGTCATCCAGGGCGAGAGCTGGAACGTGCTGGGCGGCTACACGGGCCAGTACTCGGTCGGCCACGCCGCCTACTTCGGGGTCGGCGCCTACACCACCATGATGCTGCTGCAGTTCAAGCACGTGCCGCCGTGGTGGGGGGTCTGGGTCGCGGTCCTGCTCGCGGTGGTGGTGGCCGTCCTCATCGGCGCGATCACCTTCCGCCTGCGCGGGCCCTACTTCGTGCTGGCCTCGATCGCGGTGGCGGAGATCTTCCGGCTGGTCGCGCTCAACTGGAAGAGCGTCACGAACGGCGCCGAGGGCATCCTGACGAGCGATCTGCCACCGCTCGTCATCGGCGGCCACACCATCACGGACTTCGTCTCGAAGGTCCCCTTCTACTACGCGGGGCTGGCCCTGGCGCTGGCCACGATCTTCGTGAACTGGGGCGTGCAGCACTCGAAGCTCGGCTACTGCTTCCAGGCCATCCGCGAGGACCAGGACGCGGCGCACTCGCTCGGCATCCCGCTCACCTTCTACAAGAACGTGGCGCTCGCCATCAGCGCCTTCTTCACCGCCTGGTCGGGCGCCTTCTACGCGCTCTACATCGGCTTCATCGATCCCGGCACGGTGCTCACCACCGAGGTCTCGGTGCAGTTCGTGCTCATCTGCATCATCGGCGGGATCGGCACCATCGGTGGACCGGTGGTGGGCGCGCTCGTGCTCGTGCCGCTCTCCGAGGCGCTGCGGGCGAACCTCGTCTCCGACCTCGTGTTCAGGCTGGGGCTCGTCGACGACACGTCGCCGTACGGGCTCTTCCTCAAGGACAACCTCGCCCACGCGCACGCGCTCATCTACGGCATCCTGGTGGTGATCGTCATCCTCTTCATGCCCGACGGCGTGCTGGGCTGGGTGCGCGGGGGGATCGCCCGGCGGCGCCGGGCAGGGTCCGGCGCGGCGGCCGAGGGGGCGGCCTCGTGACCGCCACCCCCATCCTCGAGATCCGGCATGTCTCGCGCCACTTCGGCGGCCTGGCCGCCAACTCCGACGTCTCCTTCTCCATGGAGGAGGGCATGATCATGGGCCTCATCGGCCCGAACGGCGCCGGCAAGACCACCCTCTTCAACTGCATCACCGGCGTCTACCCCCCGTCGCGCGGCGACATCTTCTTCCGCGGCCACCGCCTGAACGGGCTCTCTCCGGACAAGGTGTGCAAGCTCGGCATGGTGCGGACCTGGCAGAAGGTTCGTCCGCTCGCGAAGATGACCGTGCGCGACAACGTCATGGTGGGCGCGCTCGCCCGCACGAACAGCCTCGCCACCGCCGGCGAGATGGCGATGCAGCAGCTCCGCCACGTGGGCCTCGACAAGAAGGCGCAGGCGCTGGCGGGTGGTCTCCCCATCGGCGAACGCAAGAAGCTCGAGGTGGCGCGCGTCCTCGCCACCCAGCCAACCCTCGTCTTGCTCGACGAGGTCATGGGGGGGCTCAACCCCGCCGAGAGCGAGGAGATCATCCGGCTCATCCTCGAGACGAAGCGGCGCGGGATCACGCAGATGGTGATCGAGCACGACATGAAGGCCATCATGCGGATCAGCGATCGCATCGTGGTGCTCAACTCCGGCGAGAAGCTGGCCGAGGGGTTGCCGCGGGAGATCGTCGAGAACCCGGAGGTCGTGACCGCCTACCTCGGGGAGAGCGTCGCGTGAGCCTGCTCGAGATCCGGAGGCTCTCCTTCGCCTACGGCGACCTGCGCGTCCTGTGGGACGTCGATCTCGAGGTCCGCCAGGGCGAGATCGTGACGGTGGTGGGCGGGAACGGCGCCGGGAAGTCGACCACGCTGCGCAACATCTCGCGCCTCCTCCGGCCGATGGCCGGGACGGTCCGCTTCCAGGAGCAGGACTTGACCCGGCTCGAGTCGCACCAGGTGGTCGGGCTCGGCGTCGTACAGGTCCCGGAGGGGCGCCACATCTTCCCGGAGATGTCGGTGCTCGAGAACCTGCGCATGGGCTCCTACCCGCGCTCGACCCGCGCCGACCGGGGCCGAAATGTCGAGCGCGCCTTCAGCCTCTTCCCGCGCTTGAAGGAGCGGCAGAAGCAGCTCGGCGGCACCATGTCCGGTGGCGAGCAGCAGATGCTCGCCATCGCGCGGGGGCTGATGGCGAACCCGAAGCTGCTCCTGCTCGACGAGCCCTCGCTCGGTCTTTCTCCACTTTTCGTGAAACACATCTTCGACATCATCGCCGAGATCAACAGGCAAGGAACGAGTATCCTGCTCGTCGAGCAGAACGTGTTCCAGTCGCTCCGCATCGCGCACCGGGCCTACGTGCTCGAGACCGGGCGCGTCGTCCTGACCGGCTCCGGCCAGGAGCTCCTCGGCAACGAGCACGTGAAGAAGGCTTACCTGGGGTTGTGACATGACGAAGACCAAGGTCGGGGACTGGATGACGCAGCGCCCCGTCACCATCGACGCCGACGCGACCATCGTGGAGGCAATCCACCTCCTCAAGGAGAAGAACATCCGGCGCCTGCCGGTGATGAAGCACGGCAAGCTCGTCGGGATCGTCACCGAGCGGATGCTGCTCACCTTCTCGCCCGGCAAGTCGACCTCGCTCGACACCTGGGAGCTGCACTACCTGCTCGCGCGGACGCCGGTGACGGAGGCGATGAATCCCAAGCCGCACACCGTCACCCCCGAGACGGATCTCGCCGACGCCGCCCAGCTCATCCGCGACCGCAAGCTGAACGGCATCACGGTGGTGAACGAGCACGGCGACCTGGTGGGCATCCTCACCACCACCAACGCGCTCGAGGCGCTCATCGCCTTCGCCAAGGACGCGGCCGGACAGGCGAAGTGAATCTCCCTCGCCCCCGACGGGGGAGAGGGCCGGGGTGAGGGGCCGTTCACCGCACGAGCAGCAACTTCATCGCCACGATGACGCCGTACGACACGACGAGCACCCGCATGACGCGGGCCGGGAGCCGCTGGGCCACGTTCGCCCCGACGAGGCCGCCCACGATCGACGCTGCGGCCATCAGCCCCGCCTCCGGGAGCCGCACGGCGCCATTGGCGAGGAAGTAGGCCGCGCCGATCCCGTTGATCAGCGTGGCGAACAGGACCTTCAGCCCGTTGGCCGCCTGAAGGCCATCCGGGATGAAGATGGCCATGGCGGACAGCATCAGGATCCCGATCCCGGCCCCGAAGTAGCCGCCGTAGATGGAGATGAGGAACTGCACCGCGAGCAGCAGTGGCGGCACACGGTCCTGGGCCGAGTGGCTGCGGCGCGCGACGAAGGCCGCCACTGGACCCTGCACCGCGAGGAGCGCGCAGGCGAAGAGGATGAGCCACGGCACCACCGCCGTGAAGGCCTGCTCGGAGGTGTGGAGGAGCAGCCACGACCCCGCGAGCCCGCCCAGGAGTGAGGGCCAGGCGAGGATCCACGCACGGTGGCTCTCCCGAGCGATGATCTGCCGGTACGGGTAGACCGAGGCGAGGCTGCCCGGCCAGACCGCCAGCGTGTTGGTGGCGTTCGCGAAGCGCGCCCCCATACCGGTGTGGAGCAGCGCCGGGAACGAGATGAGAGAGCCGCCGCCCGCGACGGCGTTGATGACGCCTGCCGCGAAGCCGGCCAGCGCGAGCAGGATCCAGTTGAGCACGCGAGGCGCAATCTACCGCAGGGGCGGCGCGCCGTCGTTACCATCCAGCGGGAGGTCACCATGCTTCGCGCCACCACCGATCGCGGCGAGGTCATCCACTTCGCAGGCTTCCATCACCTCTCGCCGGGCCTCGACCCCATGTCGCGGCCCGCCTTCTCGTCGGCGACGGGCGACGGCGTCACGCGCTGCGGGTGGGAGACGTTCTTCACCGCCCTGAGCAAGGGAGGCCTGGCGGTGGCCTTCGAGCAGGAGGACCCGGGCTCGGTCCGGTTCGTCCCCGAAGCCGAGGCGCGAGGCGGGCGCGAGCACGCGGACCTCCGCGCGGCACTCCTTCACTCGAAGCGCTTCTGGAGGGCGCTGCGAGGCGGCGGGACTTCAACGCCGCCGTGACTTCCCCCGACCCTTGGGCTGCGCCGGTGCGCGCTTTCCCGCCCGGCGCTTCTCCTCGCGCCTGGGCATGCCGCCGCGCTGCGGCCGCGCCACGAGAGCGTCGCGCGGGGTGCGCTTCGGTCGGCGCTCGTCCGCGCCGCCAGCGAGCGCCTTCCCCTGCTCCACCAGCGCGAGATCGATCTGTCGCCGCGCCGGGCTCGCGGCGGTGAGCTCGACCTCCACCCGATCGCCCACCCTGAACGAGCGCCCGCTGCGGCGCTGCACGAGGGCGTGCAGATCCAGGTCGAGCTCCCAGTCGTCGCCGAGGTCCTCCGCCTTGACGAGGCCCTCCACGAGCCACGGCTCGACCTCCACGAAGAGCCCGAACTCGACCACGCTCGCCACCACGCCGCCGAAGCGTTGCCCGACCTTGTCCTGCATGAAGACCGCGGCGTAGAAGGACGCGATCTCGCGCTCAGCCTGCATGGCGGCCCGCTCGCGCTCCGAGCAGAGGACCGCGATCTCCTCCAGCCGCGCCGCCGAAGGCGTCGCCTCGCGAGCGCCGTCGCGGCTCCCGCGCTCGCGGTTCGCCTTGCCTGCGCTGCGCTCGCCGCGAGCGGAGCTGGCGGACCGCCCTCGCTCCGCCGATGCCCACTCCGCCTTGAGCAGCCGGTGCACCATGAGATCGGGATAGCGCCGGATGGGCGAGGTGAAGTGCAGGTAGTGCTCGGCGCCCAGACCGAAGTGGCCGATGTTCTCGGAGGTGTAGATGGCCTGCATCATGGCGCGCAGGAGCAGCTGGTTCAGCGCGCGCTGCTGCGGGTGTCCTTCCATGGCGTGCAGGAGACGGTTCAGCTCCTTCGGGCCGAGGGCACCCTCGGTGGCCTGGAAGCCATGCGTCTCCGCGAGCTTCCGGAACTTCTCCAGCTTCTCGACATCGGGCTCGCCGTGCACGCGGAAGACGGTGCCGCGGTCGCGGTCCGCGGAGTGGCGCGCCACCGCCTCGTTGGCGGCGAGCATGAGCTCCTCGACGATTCGGTGCGCCCGGTTGCGCGGGCGGCGCTCGATGGCCGTCACCCGCCCATCGTCGGCGAGCACGATCTTCGATTCCGGCAGGTCGAAGTCGATGGCGCCTCGTCGCGCCCGCATGGCGGTGAGCTTCGCCTGCAGCTCCGCCATGAGCTCGAACTCCTTCCGGAACCCCTCCCGATTCGGCAGCTTCTCACCGTCGAGGACGCGCGCGACCTCGGTGTAGGTGCAGCGGGCGGCGCTGCGCATGACGGCCGGGTAGAGCTCGGCCGAGACCGGCTCGCCGCGGTCGTCGATGAGCAGGTCCGCCACCATGCACAGGCGGTCGACCGCCGGGTTGAGCGAGCAGATCCCGTTCGAGAGCCGCTCCGGCAGCATGGGCAGCACCTGGGCCGGGAAGTAGACGCTCGTCCCGCGCCGGAGCGCCTCGGCGTCGAGCGCGCTCCCCGCATGGACGTAGTGGGAAACGTCGGCGATGGCGATCACCGCCCGGTAGCGCGCCTTGCCCTTGCCCTCCACGCGCTCGACGTGGACGGCGTCGTCGAAGTCGCGCGCGTCCTCCCCATCGATGGTGACGAGCCGCAGGCCGGTGAGGTCGCGCCGGCCGGCGCGGTCCTCGTCCCGGACGTGGTCCGGCACCTCCTCCGCCTCCGCCCGCACCTCGTCCGGGAACAGGTCGGAGAAGCCCTTCGCGTAGGAGACCTTCAACACCTCCACGCGCGGGTCGCCCGGCCGCCCTACCCGCTCGACCACCTGCCCCGCCAGCTTCCCGGTGCCGGGCTCGAGCGCGACCTTCACCACCTCGCCGTCTTCGGCCAGCTCGGTCGGGGTCACCGCCACGTATCCTTCGAGATCGTCATCCGCCGGAACGACGAAGCTCGAGGCGCCGCGGGCGTGGTAGGTGCCGAGGAGCCAGCGCCGCCGGCGCTCGACCACCTCGACGATGCGGCCCATCGTGCGGCCGCGCGGCGCCGGCACGACCTCGATGCGGACGAGGTCGCCGTCGAGCGCCTTCTGCGCCTCCCCCGGCGGCACGAAGACATCCTCGCCCTGACGGTCGATGCGGGCCACGAAACCATAGCCGTCGCGGTGGCGCGTGAGCGTGCCGAGGATCCCGCGCTTCCGTCCGAGCGCCGGAACCGGCGGCGCGAGCGCGGCCGCGGTCCGGCTCCTGCGCTGCTCCGGCTCGGCAGGCGGCGCGGGCACCGCGTAGCGCTTGCCGTCCTTCGTCACCACCCCCTCGCGGGCGAGCTCGCGCAGTGCGCGCTTCACCTCGGTGCGCTCCCCCGGGTGCAGCTTCGCCCGCTGCATGATCTCGCCCAGGCCGATGGGGGTCCGAGCGTCGCGCAGCTGCTCGAGGAGGAGGGTGGTCCGCCGATCGCGGCGGCTGGTCGATTCGCTCATGTCGGCGGAACATGGCACGCGACACGGGCCGGGTCGAGTGAATCGGCAGGGTGCTTGACTCCTTACCGCGCGAAGGCGATGAACCGGGCGTGCTCGAACCCGACGCGGCGCGCCTGCGCATCCTGGAGGCCATCTCGGACGTGGCGCCGCTCCCTTCCGAGCGGGTGGCGCTCTCGGAGACGCTCGGCCGCGCGCTCTCCGAGGCGGTGACGGCGCCGGGGGCGCTGCCGCCCTTCGACAGCTCGCAGATGGACGGTTACGCGCTGCGGGCCGCGGACGCGACCGCTCCCGGGGCGCGCCTGCGCGTCGCGTTCGAGGTCTACGCCGGGTCCGCCTTGCCACCGCCCCTCCCGCCGGCCGCGTGCTGCCGCGTTTTCACCGGCGCGCCGCTGCCGGAGGGGGCGGACGCGGTCGAGATGCAGGAGGAAGTGTCACGCCGCGGCGGCTTCGCGCACTTCCGCCGAGCGGCCGAGGCGGGCCGGTTCCTGCGCCGCGCCGGGAGCGACGTCGCCGCCGGCGCGGTGGCGCTCGCGGCCGGCACCGTCATGGACCCCGGCGCCATCGGCCTCGCGGCTGCGCTCGGCCGGTCCGAGCTCGCGGTGCCCCGCCGCCCGCGGGTGGGTCTCCTCACCACAGGTGACGAGCTCGTCCCGATCGACCGCGCCCCATCCCCCGGGCAGATCCCGGACTCGAACAGCCACGCCCTCTCGGCGGCTTGCCGCGAGGCGGGCGCGGCGCCCGTGCTCCTCCCCATCGCGAGCGACACCCGCGGCTCGCTCGAGAAGGCGCTCCGGGCGGCGGAGGGGCTCGACGTGCTCGTCTCGACGGGTGGCGTCTCGGTGGGGGAGAAGGACCTCGTCAAGGCGGCGCTCGCGGCGGCCGGCGTGAAGCTCGACTTCTGGCGGGTGGCGATGCGGCCGGGGAAGCCGATCGCGTTCGGTCGCCGCGGCCGGACGGCCGTGTTCGGGCTGCCCGGCAACCCCGCCAGCGCGCTCGTCACCTTCGAGCTGTTCGTGCGGCCCGCGCTCTTGCGACTCGCGGGGCTCGGCGGGCCGGGGCGAATGCTCGTGCCGGCGCGCCTCGCCGCCCCGGTTTCGAAGGGGGCGGGGCTCACCCACTACCTCCGGGCGAGAGCCTATCTGAAGTCGGGTGGACTCTGGGTCGAGCCGCTGCGGTCGCAGGCGAGCGGTGATCTCTCTTCGGCGACCGGATTCGAGGCCCTGGCGGTGCTCCCGCGCGACGCGACCCACCTGCGGCGCGGCGCGAAGGTGGAAGCACTCGTGCTCCGGCCGCCGCGACAGGGCTGAGCCCAGCGTGAAAAGCACTTTTTGTCGCAGCTCGAGGCAGGCGGGCGTCGCTCGTTCAACAGACTGGATTGCCCCCAGCCTGGATGTTAAGTACGCCCAGAGCGGAAATAACGATCGCAGTAGATCGCTCAGGAGGTCACCAGCAGTGGGATCACTCGCCAGGAGCAAGAACAACATGGCTGGACTCGCCGATAAATTTGCCGTGAACCTGAAGAGCGAGCGGCTTCGCAAGAAGTTCTCGCAGGAAGCGCTGGCCTCCAAGGCCGGGCTCTCCGTGTCGTACATCTCCATGCTCGAGCGCGGGCAGCGCACGCCGCCGCTCGACACCCTGGAATCCCTGGCGAAGGCGCTCAGCGTCTCCGCCACGTCGCTCCTCTCCTAGCCCGCGTCCGCGGGTCGAATCGGCGGCGGCCGCGGGGGCCGCGCCGGTCCGGCATCACCACCACACATCGTCGCGCTGAGCCACGCTCTCGGGAGCGGTGGGATCCTGCGTGCGCTCGCGCCGGTATTGCCTTATGTTTCCGGGCCCTGGCGCGCGGGTGCGCCCTTCGAGACGGAGCGACCAGTCATGGCGCGGATGGTGATGTGCAACAAGCTCGGCAAGGAGCTGCCCGGCCTCGCTCGCAAGCCCTTCGACAACGACCTGGGCCAACGCATCTACGACAGCATCTCCCAGGACGCGTGGAAGATGTGGCTCGAGCACTTCAAGATGGTGATGAACGAGTACCGCCTCTCGCCGGCGGACCCGCGCACCAACGAGGTGCTCTTCCAGCAGGCCGAGCAGTTCTTCTTCGGCGAGGGTGCCCAGCTCCCGCCCGATTTCCAGCCCCCTCCGTCGAAGGGCTAGCCGTGGCGGAGCCCGGCCCTGGCCGGCTGCGCGCCCCCGGCACCATCCTCCTCGTCTCCACCTACGAGCTCGGACACCAGCCGGCAGGGATCTCCTGGCCGAAGGCGTTCCTGGAGGCCGCCGGCTTCGCCCCGTCTGCGCTCGACCTGGCGGTCGAGCCGCTCGACCCGGCGCGCGTGCGCCCGGCGCGGCTCATCCTCCTCTCGGTTCCGATGCATACCGCCTTGCGCCTCGCGCTCCGCGCCCTGCGGCGCCTGCGCGAGCTCGCGCCGGACGCGGCCATCGCGTTCCACGGGCTCTATGCCCTCATGCACGCGCCGCTCCTCCAGCGGGCTGGCGCGCTCGCGGTGCTGGGCGGCGAGTGCGAGGAGGACCTGGTCGCGCTCGCCGAGGAGCTCGACCGGGGAGGCGCAGCGGCGGCCCGGGCAGAGCCGCGCGCCGTCCTCCGGCGCCTCCATTTCCCGGTGCCGAGCCGCGAGGGCCTCCCGCCCCCTGCGCGCTACGCGCGGCTGGCCGACGCCGGCGGCGGCGAGCGGCTCGCGGGGCATGTCGAGGCGAGCCGCGGCTGCAAGCACCTCTGCCGCCACTGTCCCATCCCGGCGCTCTACGGCGGCCGCTTCTTCGCAGTGCCGGTCGAGGTGGTGGTCGCGGACGCCGGACAGCAAGTACAGCACGGCGTGACCCACCTCACCTTCGGCGACCCCGACTTCCTGAACGGCCCCACCCACGCCATCCGCGTGGCCGAGGCGCTCCACGCCCGCTTCCCCGCGCTCACCTTCGACTTCACCGCCAAGGTGCAGCATCTCGTCGCCGCGGCGGCGATCCTCCCGCGGCTGCGTGAGGCAGGTGCGCTCTTCGTCGTCTCGGCGGTCGAGTCGCTCTCCGAGGCCGTCCTCCTGCGCCTCGACAAGGGCCACACGCGGGCGGACGTTCATCGCGCGTACGAAGCGTGTCGCGCGGCCGGCATCGTGCTCCGGCCGTCGCTCCTGCCCTTCACGCCGTGGTCGACGCTCGACGACTACCTCGACCTCCTCGACACGTTCGAGCGCGAGGGTTGGGTGGCCGCCCTCGACCCGGTCCAGCTCTCCATCCGCCTGCTGGTGCCGCCCGGCTCGCTGCTACTCGACGATCCGGCGCTGGTGGGTTCCCCGCTCGACGAGGAGGCGCTGTCGCACGCCTGGCGCCACCCCGACCCGCGCATGGACGTGCTGCAGGCGAAGGTGGCGAGGGCGGTGGAGGACGGGGCGGCTCGCGGGGAGGTGCCCAAGGCGACCTTCCGCCGGGTGCGCCAGCTCGCGCTCGCCGCGGCGGGGCTCCCGCATGCGCACCTCGCCGCGCTCCCTGCCGCCGACACCGGCCGGCGAGCGCCACGCCTGACCGAGAGCTGGTTCTGTTGAGCAGAGCCAACCGGGAAGCAGGTCGCTTCCCTCGAGTGAATGGCGGCGGGGGACAAGCCCCCGCCCTACGGAAGCTACGAAGTAGGGCGGGGGTTCATCCCCCGCCGAGGGGGACCGCGAGCCCTACACGACGGTCGGGAGCGCTGGCCGGATGTCGATGTCGAGCCGGGCGTGCGCCGCCCGCAGCGCCGCCTCGACCTCCTCCGGGCGCTCCGCGCGCGCGAAGGCGAAGCCGAGGTAGGCGTCACCCTCCGGCAGCGGCGCCACCTGCCGGCCTTCCGGGACGGTGATGACGACGTCCTCCACGCCGGGCACGGCCCGGGCCGCCTCGAGCCCGTTGACGCCCCGCAACACGCCTCCGCACGGGATGGGCAGCATCATCACCCCGGCCGCGCGCCGCTCCCGCTTCAAGCTCGCGAGCGGCCGCCGCATGGCGTGGGCGACGATCACCTCCTCCAGCGTCACCCCGGCGCCGAAGCGAAGCGTACGCGCGCACAGGCCGCCGATGCTGCGCGCCGCCACCTCCAGCACCACCGGGCCGGTCGGGCCGAGTCGCAGCTCGGCATGGAGTGGCCCCTCGACGAGCCCGAGCGCCTCGGCGCTCCGGGCGACGAGCCGCGCCACCTCTTCCTGCGCCGCCGCAGGGTGGCGGGAGGGCGTCACGTAGAGGGTCTCCTCGAAGAAGGGCCCGTCGAGGGGGTCGGGCTTGTCGAAGAACGCGAGCACCTCCAGCTGCCCGCCCCGGAGCAGGCCCTCCAGGGCCACCTCCGGCCCTGGCACGAAGCCCTCCACCAGGAGGGATCTCGCCGCCTCCTCGTCGCTCGGTCGCCGCTCGCTTCGCGCCGCTGCCAGGATGGCCTCGATGCGGCACCAGGCGGCGACGAAGGCCGCCGGGTCATCCGCCCGGATGACGCCGCGGCTCGCGGAGAGCACGAGCGGCTTCAGGACGGACGGGTAGGAGACGGCGGCGGCCGCGATCTCGGGCCCGTCGGCGAGCGCGTGCAGGGAGAAGGGCGGCACCGGCAACCCCGCGGCGCGCAGCGCCTCGCGCTGCAGGTGCTTGTTGCCGGCGCGGCGGGTCGCGTCCGGGGCGTTGTGCGCGAGCCCGAGCCGGGCAGCCGCCAGCGCGGCGATGATGGCCGTGCCCTCGTCCGTCGGCACGACGCCTCCGATGGGTCGCTCGGACGCCAGGCTGGCGAGGCGCTCGGCCGCGCGCGCCGGATGCCGGAAGTCGAGCGACACCTCGCCCTCGTGCGCCCCGAATCGCTCCTCGACGCTGTGGCAGAGATCGCTCCCCACGATCACGGGCACGCCCAGCAGCCGCGCCGCGGCGAGGAAATCCCCCGTGCGGTAGCTGCGGGTGGGCACGAGCAGGAGCAGGGCCGGGTCCATCGCCCACTCTTAACAGACGTACCGACCGCGGCGACGGCCACCCGCCGTCAGCACGGGTGTCGCCCTACCCTCTGGCGCTCCACCGCCCCGCCTCCCCCCGGCCGGCAAGGCGAACCGCACCCGGAGCCTCATCAAGGTGGATTGCACCGATGCCGCACATCGCCGTACCTTCCATTGGCATGATCGGGACGTCGGTGGAGGCGTGGGAGTTCGATCCGGGCTGTGACGTCGGCGACGTCATGCGGCTCGCAGCGGAGCGCGTCGCGCCGCCCACCTTCAGCGGCGTCGTGCTCTCCACCCGAGGTGACGCCGTCACGCTCCAGATCGTGAGCGGTTCACCTTCCGGCGATCCGATGTCGCTGTTCTACCTGAGCGGCCACGGGGCCTTCGCCTTGTCGCGCGTGGAAACCTGGCCACCCTTGCCCGGACGCACCCAGCAGCGGCTGCTCGTCACCCTCGCCGCCTATCCGCCGGCCCGCGCCGAGGCCTCGGCACCCGGACAACGCTAACGGGCGCCAGCGGCTGCGCAGGATTCCGTGGCGGGGGGCCGCGAAAGGGAACGCACGCGCTCAGAAGAAACGGCCGGTTGGCTTTCGCCAACCGGCCGTCTTTTCTCAGTTACTTGGTGGACCCGACCGGGATCGAACCGGTGACCTCTTGAATGCCATTCAAGCGCGCTCCCAGCTGCGCCACGGGCCCGAGGTCTTCTGTGTTACCGCAACTTCTCGCTCTCCAGCGCAGCGATCTCCTCGTGCTGCGCCTCG
>DASPZP010000134.1:0-11658 GCA_035636195.1 Anaeromyxobacteraceae bacterium | reverse complement strand
GGAGCGCTTCGACCTGCTCGTCGTCACGCCCCGCTGGCTCCTCAGGCGGCATGGCAAGCAGGGTGCGATCATGGGCAGAGGGAAGTTGATCGTGTTCGAGTGGAACTTCGAGCGGATCAAGAGCCTGCTCGCCCGCAAGGTGGAGGCCTGCTCCGGCGCGACGTGGCCGGAGGTGGCGGGGAAGGTCGACCGCATGGCCGACTGGGAGGGAGAGGGCGAGAACGTCGTCGGGTTGCGGTAGGGGAGCGAGCGCTGCGTGTCGAGGAAGGAGTCGCGATGGAGACCTGCCTGTTCTGCCGCATCGTCGCGGACCCCGCGACCGCGCACGTCGTCCACGAGTCGGCCGGAGCGCTCGCGTTCCTCGACGCCTTTCCGGCAGCGCGGCCGCACGTCCTGGTCATCCCGCGCCTTCACGCGCCGACGCTCCTCGACCTCGACGACGCCGCCGTGGGTGACCTGTTCAGGGCCGTGAAGGTGGTCCAGCAGAGGGTCCAGGCGGTGTTCCAGCCCAGGGGCTTCAACGTGGGCTGGAACCAGGGCCGGGCCGCCGGGCAGCACGTCTTCCACCTGCACGTGCACCTCCTGCCTCGGTACGCGGACGGCGGTCACGGCGTGCAGGCGCTCGGGACCGGTGGCGACCGCAGCGAGCTCGCCGCGCTGGCCGCCGCGCTGCGTGAGCGGTAGAGCAGGTCCACGCGCGCTCCGAGCGCGACCCTGGGTTGCCTGGACCCCTGCGGCATTCCGACCTAGTTCGCGGCAGTGCTGGGCAATCCGGCGGGAACAGTTGTTGCGTCGCCTTCGACCATGGCACTCCTCTTGGCCCGCCACGGCAGCTCGGAGCTTGCGGATCCCGCAGCGGCCATCGCGGAGCTTCGAGCCGCGATCGATCAGCCCGGGATACGGGCCGTCGTCCTGTTCTGCTCTCCCACCTACGACCTCGACGGGCTGGGGGCCGTGATCCGAGCCTCATTCGACTGCCCGGTCATCGCCTGCACCAGCGCGGGACAGATCGGCCCGACGGGCTATCAGCGGGGAGGGATCACGGGAGCGAGCCTTGCCAGCGAAGAGCTCGCCGTCCAGCCGTACCTCGTGTCACCGCTCTCGCGATGCCGGGAGGGGGCGTTGCGGGCGGCGGCGCTGATCCGGGCTCGCCTGGCGGTCTTGCCGGGCCACCTCCGCGCCTTCGGGCTCCTCCTGGTCGACGGCCTATCGCTCGCCGAGGAGACGCTCACGTCCGTCCTGTACCAATCGACGGGTGACCTGCCCATCTTCGGAGGCTCCGCAGGCGACGATCTCGCGTTCCAGCGCACCGCCGTCTACTGGGATGGAAAGTTCCTCTCGGACGCGGCGGTGTTCGCGCTCTTCGAGACGTCGCACCCCTTCGCCACCTTCAAGCTGGCCCACTTCACGCCGACCGGGAAACGGCTCGTCATCACCGCCGCAGATCCCGCCAAGCGGCTCGTGAAGGAGATCAACGGCGTGCCCGCCGCCGAGGGCCTGGCCGAGACGCTCGGCATCCCGGTGGAGTGCCTCGACGCCGCGGTCTACTCGAGGAGTCCGCTCATGCTGCGCCTGGGGTCCGACCACTACGTGCGCAGCATCTCGCAGGTGAACCCCGATCACAGCCTGACCTTCCACTGCGCGATCGACGAGGGCCTGGTGCTCACGGTGGGAGAGAACGTCGATCCGCTCACTGCGCTGGAGGAGGGGCTTCGGCAGGCGGCGCAGAAGGTTGGCGCGCCGGCGTTGATCGTCGGCTGCGATTGCATCCTGCGCCGCCTGGAGCTGGAGGAGCGGCACCTGGACGAGCGGGCGGGCGAGCTCCTGCGCGCGAACAAGGTCATCGGGTTCAGCACCTACGGGGAGCAGTTCAACGCCGTGCACGTGAACCAGACGCTCACGGGAGTCGTCCTCGGGGAGCGGTGCCGGCCATGAACGTCGAGGAGCGCCTGGCGGCCGCGCAGCGCACCATCGCGGCGCTCATGCGGCGGGTGGAGCAGCAAGCGGCGAGCGGCGAGACGGCGTTCTCGGTGCTCGAGCAGAACATCGCGCTCGAGCACGTGATCGCGGAGAAGACGCGGGAGCTCGAGGCTCGGCGGCGAGAGCTGCTCCAGGCGCAGAAGCTCGAGTCGGTGGGGCGGCTCGCCTCCGGCATCGCGCACGAGATCAACACCCCGGTCCAGTTCGTGAACGACAACGTCCAGTTCCTCCAGCTGGCGTTCGGCGACCTGGTGGGGCTGTTCGAGAAGCACCGCCAGCTGCGCGACGCGGCGGCCACCGGTCAGGTGTCCCCCGAGCTGCTGCGAGAGGTCGACGAGGCCGAGCGCGCCGCGGATCTCGGCTACCTGCTCGAGCACGTCCCGAAGGCGGTCGCGCGTTCCGTCGAGGGCCTGGAACGCGTCGCGACCATCGTCCGCTCGCTGAAGGAGTTCGCCCATCCGGAGGGGAAGGAGCGAGGAGAGGCCGATCTCAATCGCGCCCTCGCCAGCACGCTCACCGTCGCGCGCAACGAGTACAGGTACGTGGCCAAGGTGGAGACCGACTATGGCGAGCTGCCGGCCGTGTGGTGCTTCCTGAGCGAGCTCAACCAGGTGTTCTTGAACGTCATCGTGAACGCGGCGCACGCGATCGAGGAGGCCCGCCGGGGAGAGGGCGAGCTGGGGCTCATCCGGGTGGTGACGCGCCGCGACGGCGACTCCGTCAAGATCTCCGTCTCCGACACGGGGACCGGGATGTCCCCCGCGATCCAGGAGCGGATCTTCGATCCCTTCTTCACCACCAAGGAGGTCGGCAAGGGGACGGGCCAGGGCCTCGCCATCGCACGCACGGTGGTGGTGGACAAGCACGGCGGCACGTTGACGTTCGACTCCGCGGTCGGGCGCGGCACGACCTTCCACATCCGGATCCCGATCGGCTCCACGGCGAGGTAGGCCGCGCGGTCACGTCTCGCCGATCGCGCGCGTCAGCCGGGCGCGCGCGGTCGCGAGGTCGTAGCCGGCCCTTACTTGTTGCGCGCGGGCGGAGGTGAGGGCGGCCTGGGCGTCGGTGAGCTCGACGATGCTGCCCACGCCGGCCTGGTAGCGGCCCTCGGCCAGCTCCAGATTTTCCTGCGCCTGCGCCACGAGCACCTGTGAGGCGTCGCGGCGGGCGTGCGCCTCGATGACCGCGAAGGCCGCTTGCTCCACGTCGGCGCGCACTTGCAGCACCTCCGCCGCGTGGGCAGCCTGCGTCTGCTCGACCGCGCCGCGCTGCTCCGCCACCCGAGCCGCGTCGGCGCCGCCATTGAGGAAGGGCCAGGAGAGCGTCATCGCGACCTGCCAGTTGTGAACGAGCGGAGCCTCTCCGGCCCAGCCGTACTGGCCCGCCGCGGCGAGGACCGGGAACCAGGCCGAGCGGGCCGAGGCGAGCGAGGCATCCGCGGCGCGCAGGCGAAGATCGAGGGCGGTGAGCTCGGGCCGGGCGCGCAGCGCGCGCTCGACCGCTTCCTCCGGGCGCGGGTCGGGCGCCTCCGCCTGCGGGCGCACCTCCAGGCGCGCGTCGCCGACCGGCTCGCCGATGGCGGCCGAGAGCGCGGCGCGGGTGGTGGCGACGCCATTGTCGGCCTGGATCTTCGTGATGCGCGCGTTCGAGAGATCGACCTCCGCCCGCGTCACGTCGAAGCGGGTGCGGCGTCCGACCTCGAACGAGGCCTTCGCGAACTCGAGGTGCTTCAGCATCTGGGCGATGGTGTCGTCGGCCACCTTCACGAGCGCCTCGGCCGCCAGCGCGCCGAAGTAGGCGACGCGCACCTGGGTGGCGACGTCCTGCCGGGTGACGGAGAGGTCCGCCTCGGCGGCGGAGGTGCTGGCGCGCGCGGCGCGCACGTGGCCCAGCGTGCGCCCGAAGTCCCAGATCGGCACCTGGACGTTCACGTTCGCCGAGTAGAACGAGCTCGTTGCTTCCGACTCCGCGGCGCGGGTCAGGTTGCCCGTGGCGCGCGAAGCCGTGGCGTTGACGCTGCCGGCCGGGAGGAAGCCGGCGAACGCCTCGCGGGTCCGCGCCGAGGCCTGCGCGAGCTGCGCCTGGAACTCGGCGGTGAGCGGGTGCGCCCGGGCGCGGGCGAGCGCGTCCTCGAGGGTGAGGCTTGCTCCCTCCCCCCGCCCGGCGGGGGGAGGGCCGGGGAGAGGGGCAGGCTCCGCGGCGAGCGTCGCGGCGAAGGCGAGGGCGAGGAGTGCGATCATTCGTACCGGAGCGCTTCGATGGGGTCGAGCCGCGACGCGCGCAGCGCGGGGTAGAAGCCGGCCACCACGCCGGCCAGGCCGGCCAGGAGGACGGTGCCGAGCATGACGCTCGGTGAGAGGAGGGTGGGCCACTCGGCCTTCACCGCCATGATCCACGAGACGAGCGCCCCGAGGCCGAGGCCGATCAGCCCGCCGATGGCGGCCAGCACCACCGCCTCCGTCAGGAACTGGACGAGGACGTCCCGGCCGCGCGCCCCGACCGCCATGCGGATGCCGATCTCGCGGGTCCGCTCGGTCACCGAGACGAGCATCACGTTGGCGATGCCGATGGCGCCGACCACGAGGGAGATGAGCGCGATGGAGCCGAGGAGCAACGACAGCGTGTTGGTCTGCTCGTTGGCCGAGTTCTGGATCTCGGTCAGGTTGCGGATCTGGAAGTCGGGCTCGGCTGCGTCGGCCTGGTGATGCCGCTGCTTCAGGAGCGACGTCACCTCGCGCTGGGCGTCGGCCACCTGCGGCCCGCTGCGCGCCTCCACCATCAGCATGCCGACCGTGTCCGCCTGCGAGCCCTGGAGGCGACGCACCAGCGTGCTCCACGGCATCACGATGACGTCGTCCTGGTCCTGACCCCAGTTGCCCTGGCCCTTGGCGGCGAGCACGCCCACGACCTTGCAGGGCACGTGCTTCACCCGGATCTGCTCGCCGAGCGCGTTCGAGTCGCCGAAGAGCTTCTCCTTCACGGTCTGCCCGATGAGGCAGACCTTGGCCCCCGCCGCCTCCTCCTCGCGCCCGAACGCCTCACCCTGCGCGAGCGGCCACTGGCGGACCTGGAGGTAGGACGCGGTCGAGCCCATCACCTGGGTGAACCAGTTCGCGTCGCCGTAGATGACCTGGGCGCCGCTCCGGTTCACCGGCGCCACCGCCGCCACCGCCTGCGGGAGCTCGCGCTCGATGGCCCGCGCGTCGTCGAGCGTGAGGTTCTGGGTGGCCCCGGCGCCGGTGGCGACCCCGCGGGTGTTCATCGATCCCGGCACCACCATGAGCAGGTTCGAGCCGAGCGACGCCATCTGTTGAGCCACCTTGGCCTTGGCCCCCTGGCCGAGCGAGACCGTCGAGACCACCGCCGCCACCGCGATGACGATGCCGAGCATGGCGAGCGCGGAGCGGAGCTTGTTGCGGCGCAGCGCGCGGAGCGCGGTGCGCAGGGCGGCGAGGAGGATCATGAGGCCGCCCTCGGGCGGGCGGCGGCGAGGCGCCGCTGCAGGACCGGCGCGTCGGAGAGGACGAGGCCGTCCTTGAACACGACCCGGCGCCGGGCGTGCTCGGCGATGTCGGTCTCGTGGGTGACGAGCAGGATGGTGAGCCCCTCGTCGTTGAGGGCCTGGAAGAGGCTCATCACGTCCTCGCTGGTGGCCGAGTCGAGGTTGCCGGTCGGCTCGTCGGCGAGCAGCAGCTTGGGCCGGTTCACGAGGGCGCGGGCGATGGCGACCCGCTGCTGCTGCCCCCCCGAGAGCTGGGCGGTGGTGTGGTCGAGCCGATCGGCCAGGCCGACCCGCGCCAGCGCCTCCGCCGCCCGCGCGTGCCGCTCGCGGGTGGAGATGCCCTGGTACACCATGGGCAACTCGACATTCTCGAGCGCGCTCGTGCGCGGCAGGAGGTTGAAGCCCTGGAAGACGAAGCCGATCGCGCGCCCGCGGGCTCGGGCGAGCGCGTCGCGGGAGAGGCGGCTCACCTCTTCCCCGTCGAGGAAGTAGCTGCCGGCGCTGGGGCGGTCCAGGCAGCCCACCACGTTCATGAAGGTGCTCTTCCCCGAGCCGGAGGCTCCCATGATCGCGACGAACTCGCCCGGGAGGAGCTCGAGCGACACCCCGCGCAGCGCCTGCACCGAGACGTCGCCCATGCGGTAGGTCTTCTCGATGCCCGCCGCCCGGACCACCGGCGTCGCATTGGCGGCGGGGGCGCGGCCTACCTCGAGGACAGGGCTAGAAGAGGCCACGGCGCGGCCCTCCCTGCGGCGCGTTCCCGGCCGGCGCCCCGGCGTCTCCGACGAGGACGGTGTCTCCCTCGGAGAGGCCCGAGATGACCTCGGTCTGCCGGCCGTCGGAGATGCCGACGAGCACGTCCACCGGGGCGGGCTTGCCCTCCTGCAGCCGGTAGACGCGCCCGCGGCGCGCACCTTTCCGCGCGGTGGGTTCCCCGGCCGGGAGTATCACCGGCTCCGCGGTCGACGCAGCGCGCGCGACGCCGGGCGTGGCAGAGCGCCCACCGCTCCCGCTCCGGCCCGCGCCACCGGCTGCACCTCCACCTCCACCGCTCCCCGGGCGGGCACCCTCCTCGCCGGCAGGCCGGTACCGCAAGGCCGCGTTGATGACCCGGAGCGCCTCGCCGCGCTGGCTCGTCACGATGGTGATCGAGGCGGTCATGCCCTGGCGCAGCTTGCGGTCGGGGTTCCGTGCCTCGATGACCGCCGCGTAGGTGACGACGTTCTGGATCGTGTTCGGGGCCTGACGCACCTCGCGGATGCGCCCCTCGAACTGCTCGCCCGGAAAGGCGTCCACCGTGAAGCGCGCGGTGAGCCCGTCCTTCACCTTGCCCACGTCGGCCTCGTCGACGTTCGCGAGGATCTGCATGCGCGTCAGATCGTTCGCGATGAGGAAGAGCGTCGGCGCCTGCAGGCTCGCCGCGACCGTCTGCCCGACGTCGATGCTGCGCGAGATGACCACCCCGTCGATGGGGCTCTGGATCCGGCACAGCTCCACGTTGGTCTCGGCGGTCTCCCGGTCCGCCTGCGCCTGCAGGACGCGCGCGTCCGCGCCTTGCAGCGCCGCCTGGGCGCCCTCCCGCGCCGCCACCGCCGCGTCGACGTCGGCCTGCGCGATGAGGCTCCTCCGGAGGAGCTCCAGGCTGCGGCGCTCGGTGCGCTGCGCATCGGCCAGCGCTGCGCGTGCCTTCGCCACGTCGGCCTGCGCGGCGGCGAGCCCGGCCACCGCGCGCGCCAGCGCGGCCTTGAAGAGCCTGGGATCGATCTCGGCCAGCACCTGCCCCTTCTTCACCGGGCTGTTGAAGTCGACGTAGAGCTTCGAGATGGTGCCGGACACCTGCGAGCCGACGTTGACCGTCACCACCGCCGAGACGTCGCCGGTGGCGGAGACGACCTCCGCGATGGGGCCCTGGCTGACGGCCTCGGTGCGGTAGGAAGCCTTGGGCGCGCGGTTGCAACCTCCCAGGAGGAGGGCAGCGAGCGCGGCGAGGAGGAGTGGGTGAGCGCGCATGGAGTGACCGCATCCTAGCGCCGCCTGAACCCCCCGGGGCGTGGGTGAACACTTCTTCACACGCGGCGCGCGGATCTTTACGCGTCACGCCGCGAACCTTCTGCCGCGCCGCTATACTCTCACCCACATGAACCGCTGGGTCAGGCTCTTCGTCCTCTTCGCCGCGGCGCTCGCCGCGTACGAGCTCTTCGCGTGGCGCGGCCGCTCGGCGCGCGGCTCGAGCCCCGCCGCCAGCCCGGCGCCCGCGTTCAGCCTCCTCGCCGACGACGGCCGGCAGGTGTCGCTCGCGGGCCTGCGCGGCAAGGTCATCGCGGTGAACTTCTGGTCCACCTGGTGCGGTCCATGCCGCGAGGAGATCCCGGATCTGGCTCGGGTCTATGCGGCCCGGAAGGGCGGCTGCTTCGAGCTGCTCGGCATCGCCGAAGAATCGGGCGAACACGCCGAGGTGGTCTCCGCCGCGCGGAAGCTCGGCATCAACTACCCGGTCCTCTTCGACGATGACGCGAAGGTGGGCGACGCCTTCCGCGTCCCCGGCTATCCGCGCACCTACCTCGTCGACGTCAACGGTCTCATCCAGAAGGTGTTCGAGGGGGCCGTCGATCGCGACGAGCTCGACCGGGCGCTGGCGCCGCTCCTCGCCGACTGCTCGCAGGTCACGAGCGCGCGGTGACGAAGCGCTGCGCCATCTGCGGAAAGCCCGTTCCGCCGCGGGACCAGAACCGCTCGTACCCGCTCTGCTCCGATCGCTGCCGGCTCATCGACCTGTCGAAGTGGCTCGGCGAGGAGTACCGCATCGCAGGTCCTCGCGCGGGCGACGGCGCTGCGGGAGCTTCCCCGAAGGACGAGCAGGATGACGAGGAGAAGCCGCCATGAGCGCGACCGCGCCGAAGCCGCTGCTCTACGTGGCGCGGGCGCTGCCCGGCGGCGACCTCGAGCGGCTTGGCGCGCTCTTCGAGATCGAGGGCAATGGCGCTCGGCCACCCCCGCGCGACCAGCTCCTGCGGGAGGCGCGCGAGGCGGTCGCCCTGGTGGTGACCTACCTCGACCGCGTCGACCAGCCCCTCCTGGCGGCGCTGCCCCGGCTGCGCCACGTCGCCTCCTACGGCGTGGGCGTGAACCACCTCGACCTCGAGGCCTGCCGCGCGCGGGCAGTGCTCGTCACGAACACGCCCGGCGTCGTCACCGCCGCCACCGCCGACCTGGCCATGGCGCTCCTCCTCGCCGCCGCGAGGCGCGTGGCGGAGGGCGATCGCACCATCCGCGCCGGCGGCTGGACCGAGCTCGACCCCGGCTGGCTCCTCGGCACCGAGGTGACCGGAAAGACCCTGGGCCTGGTCGGCTTCGGGCGCATCGCGCAGGCGGTCGCCCGCCGTGCAGCCGGTTTCGACCTGCGCCTGCTCTATGCCAGTCCGCGGCCGGTCGAGTTCCCCTGGGCCGAGCGGGTGCCCCTCGACGAGCTCCTCGCCCGGAGCGACTTCGTCTCGCTGCACGTGCCGCTCACGCCAGCCACCGAGCGGCTCCTCGACCGCCCGCGCCTACGCTCCATGAAGCGGGGGGCCGTGCTGGTGAACACGGCGCGCGGCCAGGTGGTGGACGACGAGGCGCTCGCCGAGGCGCTGCGCGACGGCCACCTCGCGGCGGCCGGCCTCGACGTCTTCCGGGACGAGCCGCGCGTGCCCGCCGCCTACCTGGGCCTGCCGAACGTCGTCCTCACCCCACACCTCGGCTCGGGCAGCCGCGAGACGCGCGCGGCCATGGCGCGGATGGTGCTCGAGGACGTCGAGCGGGTAGGGCGGGGTGAGGAGCCGCGGCACCGCGTACCGTGAGTCACAGCCTCAGGCACGGTCAACCGAGCGTCGGCATGGCGAGGCTCGTCCGCGGCAACGGGTCAGCCTCCGGCCAGCGGGTCGTGACGGCCTTGGTGCGGGTGTAGAACTTCACCCCCTCCGCGCCGTGGACGTGCAGGTCGCCGAAGAGGGACTGCTTCCAGCCGCCGAAGGAGAAGAAGGCCATGGGCACCGGGATGGCGACGTTCACCCCCACCATCCCCACCTGCACCTCGTGCTCGAAGCGCTGCGCCGCCACGCCGGAGCGGGTGAAGATGGCCGTACCGTTGCCGTACGGGTTCGCGTTCACGACCGCGATGGCCTCCTCGAGCGACCCGGCTCGCAGCACGATCAGCACCGGCCCGAAGATCTCCTCGCGGTAGACCGTCATCGACGGGGTCACGCGGTCGAGCAGGGTCGGGCCGAGGAAGAAGCCGTCGGCCGCCTCTGGCACGCGCAGGCTCCGGCCGTCGAGCACCGCCCGCGCCCCTTCCTTCAGCCCGGCTGCGACGAGAGAGCGGATGCGCTCCCGGTGCGCGGCAGTGATGACCGGCCCCATGTCGACGCCGGGGCGAGTGCCCGGCCCGACGCGCAGGGCGGCCGCTCTTTCGCGCAGGCGCGCCACCAGCGGATCGCCCGCCTCCCCCACCGCCACCACTGCCGAGATGGCCATGCAGCGCTCCCCGGCCGAGCCGTAGGCGGCGCCGATGAGCGCCTCGGCGGCGGCGTCGAGGTCGGCATCCGGCAGCACCACCGCATGGTTCTTGGCGCCGCCCAGGGCCTGGACGCGCTTGCCGTTCTTGGCGGCCGTCTCGTAGACGTGCCGCGCCACGGGCGTCGACCCGACGAAAGACACCGCGCTCACGCCGGGATGGGCGAGGAGCGCGTCGACCGCTTCCCCGTCGCCCGGGACGACATTGAGGACGCCAGGCGGCAGCCCCGCCTCCGCGAAGAGCCGCGCCAGCGCGAGCGAGGTGGAGGGGACCCGCTCCGAGGGCTTCAGCACGAAGGTGTTCCCGCAGGCGATGGCGAGCGGGAACATCCACATGGGCACCATGGCCGGGAAGTTGAACGGCGTGATCCCGGCGCAGACGCCGACCGGCTGCCGCACCGCGTGACACGAGACGCCCTTTGCCACCTCCTCGGCCTGCTCGCCCTTCAGGAGGTGAGGGACCCCCATGGCGAACTCGACCACCTCGACCCCGCGCTGCAGGGATCCGGCCGCGTCGACGGAGGTCTTTCCGTGCTCCTCGGCGATCAGTCGCGCCAGCTCGTCGCGGTGCGCGTCGAGCAGCTCGCGGTAGCGCATGAGGACGCGGGCGCGGCGCAAGGGCGGCGTGTCGCGCCAGGCGGGCAACGCCGCCTCCGCAGCGGCCACTGCCCGCGCCACGTCCTCGCGGCCGGCGAGCGGCACGCGCCGCACCACCTCGCCCTTGGCCGGGTCGAACACGTCCCCCAGGCGGGCGCTCGAGGAAGGGACGTCCTTGCCGGCGATCCACAGCGAGAGGACGGGGGTGGTCATCCAGCAGTGAAGGTAGGAAGACCCTCGGGGGTTTCAATCGACATCCCCGGTCTTGATGGGGGCGCCGCCCGCCGCGGCAGGGCGCTCTGCCGCGGCGCGTCGCGGGGAGGAGGAAGGACCCTGCTTCCGTGGTATAGGTCCGCGCCGCGCGCTACCTCATGGGCTTCGTCGACCTCCACTGCCACCTGCTCTGGGACCTCGATGACGGCTGTCGCTCGCGCGAGGAGACGGTCGCCGCCGCCCGCGCGCTGGCGGCCGTCGGTTACAGTGACGTGGCGGCGAGCCCTCACGTGCAGGCGCGCTACGGCGGGGGCGACCGCCAGCAGACCGAGCTGCGGCTGGGGGAGGCCCGGGCGCTCCTCCACGCCAAGGGGCTCGGCCTCGCCCTGCACGCCGGCGGCGAGAACTTTCTCGACCTGGACTTCCTGGCGCGCGCTGGCACGCCGGAGATGCGCGGGGTGGGCGAGCAGCGCCGCTACGCGCTCGTCGAGCTCCCCTTCCAGTCGACCGTGCCCGAGCTGCCCGAGCTGGTGGCGGCCGCCGTCACCATGGGCGTCACTCCGGTGGTGGCGCACCCGGAGCGCTGCCTCGAATTCCTGAAACCCGGCCGGGCGGCCGAGGCCGTGCGAAGTGGAGCCATCCTGCAGCTCAACCTGGGCGCGCTCACCGGCCGGCACGGCCGCATGGCGCGCAGCCTCGCGGAGCGCTTCCTCGACGAGGGGCTCTATGCGGTGGGCGGCACCGACCTGCACGCGCCCGACGGCGCCGAGGCGTGGATCGCCGAGGCGCTGGCGGCGCTCGCCACGCGGGGCGGCGAG
>DASPZP010000133.1:0-2705 GCA_035636195.1 Anaeromyxobacteraceae bacterium | reverse complement strand
GGCGTCTCGCCCGACGGGCTCCTCCTCCTCACCTTCACCAACAAGGCCGCCCGCGAGATGCTGCGGCGCGTGGAGGAGGTCGCGCGCGTCGAGACGCGGCAGATCTGGGGCGGCACCTTCCATCACGTCGCGCACCGCGTGCTGCGCGAGCACGCGCCGGTGCTCGGCTACGCGAAGGGCTACTCGATCCTCGACCGCGAGGACACGAAGGACGTGATGAGCGCGGCCATCGCCGACTGCGGCCTGGCGGTCGGGGCGCGGCGCTTCCCCAAGGCCGACGTGCTGGTGGACCTCGTCTCGATGGCGGTCAACACGCAGACGCCGCTCGCCGAGGTGGTCGCCGACCGGCGCCCGCAGTTCCTCGCGCTCTCGGACGAGATCCTGCGGGTGGCGCGCCGCTTCGCCGAGCGCAAGCACGCCATCAACGCGATGGACTTCGACGATCTGCTCATGAACTGGAAGCTCCTGCTCGTGGATCACGAGCCGGTGCGGCGGCTGCTGGCCGACCGCTTCCGCCACGTGCTCGTCGACGAGTACCAGGACACGAACAAGCTGCAGGGCGACGTCATCGACCTGCTCGCCGGCGAGCACCGGAACCTGTGCGTGGTCGGCGATGACGCCCAGTGCATCTACGGCTTTCGCGGCGCGCACTTCGCCAACATCCTCGGCTTCGAGGAGCGCTACCCCGACGCGCAGCGCTTCGACCTCACCGTCAACTACCGCTCCACGCCCCAGATCCTCGAGCTCGCGAACGCCTCCATCGCCTACAACGTGAAGCAGTACGAGAAGGCGCTCCAGGCGGTGAGGAGCGAGGGCGCGCTGCCCGCGCTCGTCCCCTGTCGCCACGTGCAGCAGCAGGCCGAGTTCGTGGCGCAGCGGGTGCTCGAGCTGCGCGACGAGGGCTTCCCGCTCCCCGAGATCTGCGTCCTCTACCGCGCCCACCACCACGCGATGGAGATCCAGTTCGAGCTGGCGCGGCGCGGGATCCCGTTCGTCGTCCGCTCGGGGGTCCGCTTCTTCGAGGCGGCCCACATCAAGGACGTCCTGGCGCACCTGCGGTTCGCGCGGAACCCCGGCGACGAGCTGGCCCTGAAGCGCGCCCTCCGGCTCGCCCCGGGCATCGGCAGCGCCAGCGCCGACGCGGTCTGGAACGCGCTCGCGGCGCGGCGCCGGGGTGGGACGGGCGGGCTCGACGAGCTCCTCGCGCCCGACGTGGCCGGCCAGGTGCCGCCCAAGGGGCGCGCCGGCTACCGACGCCTGGTCGAGCTCCTGCGCAAGCTCGGCCGCCCGCCCACCGCGGATCTGCCGGGCGAGGCCATCGAGCTCGTCCTGGCGGAGGGATACAAGGAGCACCTCGAGACCGAGTTCGTGAACGCCGACTCGCGCCTCGAGGACCTGCGCCAGCTCGCCGAGTACGCGCGCGGCTACGACGACATGGAGTCGTTCCTGTCCGAGATCGCGCTCCTCTCCGAGCTCTCCGGCGAAACCGTCTCGGAGGGCGGCGAGCCCGACGAGAAGATGGTGCTCTCCTCCGTCCACCAGGCGAAGGGGCTCGAGTGGCGGGCGGTGTTCCTGGTCTGGCTCGCCGACGGCCGCTTCCCGAGCGCGCAGGCGCTCCGCGACCGGGACGGCGAGGAGGAGGAGCGGCGCCTCTTCTACGTCGCCTGCACCCGCGCCCGGGACGAGCTGTACCTGTGCTTCCCGATCATGGCCGCCCCGCGCGATCGCGAGCGGGTGGTGCTGAAGGCGTCGCGCTTCGTCGAGGAGCTCCCCGGCGACCCGGCCGTCTACGAGCGGTGGCAGCTCGACGAGCCCGGCTCTCCCCTGGCGCTCCCCGCCGCGAACGACCCGGCGCTGCTCGCCGCGCGCCCGGCGCCGGAGGGCGCGCGCGTCATCCCGGCGCTGTTCGGCGTGCCGGAAGCCGAGGTCGCCTATGAGGTGGGAGAGGGTGGGGAGGGCGGCGACGACGTGCCCTTCTAGCCCTCCCCGGGAGGGCTGGTCGAACCGGTCGTGATAAAACCGGAGACCCATGCCCGCCTCGTCCGCCCGCGAGAAGCCCATCCTCGGCATCGACCTCGGCACCACCAACACCTGCGTCGCGCACGTCAGGAATCGCATCCCGCGCGTCGTCCCCACCGACAAGGGGAGCCTGGTCCTGCCGAGCGTGGTCGCGCTCTCCGCGAAGGGCGAGTACCTCGTCGGCGGCGTGGCCAAGGACCAGATGGTCACGAACCCCAAGAACACCATCTACGGGGCGAAGCGGCTCATCGGGCGCAAGTTCAACTCGAAGGTCGTCCAGGAGCTGCGCAGCTACTATAGCTACGACATCGTCGATGGCCCGGCGGGCGAGGCGGCGGTGAGCCTCGGGGGCGAGGTCCGCACGCTCCCGCAGATCTCGTCGCTCGTGCTCGGGCACGTGAAGAAGATCGCGGAGGCGTTCCTCGGGCGGGAGATGAGCGAGGCCGTCGTCTCCGTACCGGCCTTCTACAACGACAACCAGCGGCAGGCGGTGAAGGAGGCCGGGCGGCTCGCCGGCTTCGAGGTGAAGCGCATCGTGAACGAGCCCACGGCGGCGGCGCTCGCCTACGGCTTCAACCGCGGCCTCGACCAGAAGATCCTGGTCTACGACCTCGGCGGCGGCACCTTCGACGTCTCGGTGCTGCAGCTCTCGCAGAACGTGTTCGAGGTGCTCGCGACGGGGGGCG
>DASPZP010000132.1:0-19752 GCA_035636195.1 Anaeromyxobacteraceae bacterium | reverse complement strand
GGAGACCTACGCGCTCGACGTGCTCACGCTGTGCGAGTCGATCCTGGAGAACCCCGACGCCGTGCTGTGGAAGCAGCTCGACGTGGCGCGGGGCAAGGCCGTCGCCGAGATGAAGGCGAAGGGCATGGAGTACGACGAGCGCATGGCCGAGCTGGAGAAGGTCGAGTACCCGAAGCCCCACGCGGACTTCGTCTACGCGACGTTCAACGCCTTCGCGGCGCGCCACCCGTGGGTGGGCGCGGAGAACATCCGCCCCAAGTCCATCGCCCGCGAGATGGCCGAGCGGTACATGACGTTCAACGAGTACGTGAGCGAGTACGGCCTGGAGCGCTCCGAGGGCGTGCTCCTGCGGTACCTCTCCGACGCGTACAAGACGCTCGTGCAGAGCGTCCCCGAGCGCTACCGCGACGAGCGGGTGGACGACCTCATCGCCTTCCTGCGCGCCACCGTGCGGGGCGCGGACGCGTCGCTCCTCGACGAATGGGAGCGGCTGCGCGATCCGACCTGGGCCGCGCTCCCTCCGGACCAGCGCGCCGCGCTCGCCACCCTCCCGCCGCGCGTCGCGCAGCTCGACGACGACCCGCGTGCCTTCGCAGCGCGCGTCCGTCACGAGCTCCACCGGCTGCTCGTGGCGGTGGCCCAGCAGCGCTGGGAGGCCGCCGCCGCCGCGCTGTGCCAGCCCGACGGAGCCTGGCCGGCGGCCCGGATCGAGGAGGAGCTCCGGCCCTACTTCGCCGAGCACGCCAGCATCGACGTACGGCCGGTGGCGCGGCTCCCGCACAACACGCTGCTCGAGAAGAGCGGGCCGCGCAGCTACACCGCCCAGCAGCGCCTGGTCGATCCGGAAGGCGAGGTGGACTGGGTCCTCGCCTGCGCCATCGACCTCGCGGTGGAGCGCCCCGCGGACGCGCCGCTGCTCGAGCTGGTCCGGGTCGGCACCTGAGACGCGGTCACCCGCGCACGACTGGCGCCGCTGTCGTCTCCTGTGCGTGAACTGCGCCGATGCAGCTGGCGAGCGAGCCAGCGTATGCTCGCTCCCATGCGCAAGCTCCTCCTCGCCATCGCAGCCATCGCCGCGCTCACGGCGTTTCCCCGCAGCGCGTCGGCTGGATTCCTCCTCGAAGGATCGGTGGGATCGGGCGCGCAGCTCAGCCCGTCCGTCGAGCGGACGCCCGTCAACGTGATGCTGGCGCCGGGCTGGGGCTTCGCCGGCCTGCTCAAGCTCGAGCTGGGCCTGCTCGGCAACCTCGGCGACGTGCAGAACTCGAAGTTCGACCTCGAGCTCCGGCCCATGGTGGTGATCTCGCCGCCCTTCGTGCCGCTCTACCTGCGCGCCATCTTCGCGGTGCAGAACCTGATCGACGGCCCGACCACCTACGCCTACGGCGGAGCGCTCGGCCTCTCCTTCAGCCTCTTCGGCGCCGGCCTCTTCGTCGAGGCGGGCGTCCTGCCCCGGAGCGTGAAGATCGACGCCGTCACGAACGTGCCGGTGGTCGGCACCGCCGCCCACGTCACCCGCGACGAGTTCCGCTGGTTCGCGGAGGGCAGGGTCGGCGCGTTCTACGAGTTCTGAGCCTCCGCTCCGCTCGTCACAGCCGCTCGTCGAAGGCGCCCGGCGGAGCGGCGGCCAGGATCTCGATCCGCTGCAGCTCGGTCGCGCCGGTGTGCTGCCCGCGGGCCCAGTTCTCCTCGTGGTGCGCGAAGAGGACCCCCGCCACCCGGCGGAAGTCCGAATACGCGGTGGCGAACTCGATCTTCCCGCCTGGGCTCGGCATCGCGCCCGACGAGCGCAGGATACGGCCGCTCGCGGGATCGATCTCGGCCACCAGCTCCAGCGCGCCGGGCAGCGCCAGCGCCACCGCGCGCCGCCTCTTTCCGTCGCGTTCGACCGTCCCCCGGTCCGCGACCCGGGCGCCTTTCTGCACGAGCGCGAGCGGCAGCGCGAGCCGCGCCGCCTGCAGCACCATGGCGGCATGGGCAGGGCCCGTCACCTCCTGGCCGTCGCGAGCGCCGCGCCCGCCGTGGACCACCCGCACCTCGGGCGTCTCCTCCGGATAGGCGATCTCGACGCGGAGGCTGTCCGGGCGCTGGAAGATCCGGACGATCCGTCCTGGGTTCGGGTGCATCAAGGAGGTGACCGTCCCTTCCTCTTTCACCACCCGTGCCTTCTCCAGCGCGGCGTGCCCCCCGTAGGCGGCCACCACCTGGTCGAGCAGCGGTGCCAGGGCCTCCCCGGCGCGGCTCGGGCAGGGGGCGAGCGAGAGGGCGAGCGCGATGGCGAAGGACGCGACGGAACGAGGCAGCGGGCGCATGGAGGCGAGTCTGTCGGCCGGGCGGTGCCGGCGCAACCGCGCGAACCGAGAGCCTCACCCCGGCCGCGCCGGCGTCCCCGAGCGGGACGGCGTGGTGACCGCTCGCCAGCGTGGGCAACCTTCTCTGGTGAACCCAGGAGGCGGAACGATCGTCCAGCGGAGCTCCAGGGTCACCGAGCGGTCGCTGATCGTGCTGGCGAGCACCGCCGTGCTCGCCTTCCTGTGGCTCGCGCGGGAGTTCCTCCTCCCGGCGGTGCTGGCCGTGTTCATCGCCTTCACCGTGCACCCGGTGGTGTCCTGGCTCGAGCGGCGGCGGCTGCCTCGGTGGCTGGCAGCCGTCTTCGGCACGCTGCTCGCCACGACGGTGGTGGCGAGCATCGGTCTCCTCCTCTACACCAGCATCTCCGCGTTCTGGACCGAGCTCCCCGGCTACGAGGAGCGGCTGCGGGGCGCCTTGCAGACCGTCACTCGCCACGTCACCCACTTGCAGAGTCAGGGCGAGGCGATGGTGAAGCCGCCGCCCGGGGGCCTGAAGGTCCAGGAGGGCGTGCCGTGGGGAACGCTCCTCCTCGGGACCGCGCAGGGCGCGCTGGCGCTGACGGCCGAGGCTACGATCGCCGTCTTCACGCTCTACTTCGCGCTCGCCGAGGGGCCGCGCTTCCGGCAGAAGCTCCTGCGCGCGCTGTCGCGCGACGCCGAGGCGCACGAGCACGCCGTGGTCGCGCTGCGCGAGGTGCACCACGACCTGGAGCGCTACATGGTGAACCGGCTCTTCATCAACGCAGCGCTCGGGCTCGTGACGTGGGGCATTTACGCGCTGTACGGCCTCGAGCACGCCGCCATCTGGGGCCTCACCACCGGGCTCCTGCACTTCATCCCGTACGTCGGGCCGGCCTTCGGGCTCCTCCTCCCATTCGGCATGGCGCTGCTCCAGTACGGAGATCTCCAGCACGTCGCGGGCGTCAGCGCCATCTACATCGGGCTCGTGGCGCTGCAGGGGAACGTGGTCGATCCGCTCTTCCTCGGAAGGCAACTGCGGCTCAGCTCGATCGTGGTCTTCCTCGGCTCCCTGTTCTGGTTCTGGATCTGGGGGCCGGTGGGTCTCTTCCTGGCGGTGCCACTCCTCAGCGCGATCCGGATCGTCTGCGGGCACATCCCGCGGCTGCGGGTGGTCGCCGACTTCCTGGGGGAGTGACAGCGGAGCTCACTTGGCCGGAGCCCGTCGCGAGGCACACGATGCCGTGAGCGAGCCGGGCACACGACGACGGAGCAGCGGAGGCGTGCCTGGAAGGCACGTCGAGCAGCGGACGGAGGAGGCTGCCCGGCGCAGCCAGGCAGCGTGCGCCCGCAGCAGGGATCGGGCCAAGTGGGTTCCGCTATGAGACCGGACCTATCGCTTCTCGTGGGCGATGGGCTCGGGCGCGAGCGGCGAGGTCTGCAGCTGCTCGAGGAGCTCGCCCACGTCCTGGTAGATGGCGACGCAGCCGGCCTCCTCCAGGTCGCGGCGCGGGAAACCGCCCGACAGGACGCCGACCGTACGGATCCCGGCCCTCCCCGCCGCGTCCGCGTCGTACGGGCTGTCCCCTACCGCCACCGCGTCTCCCGGGTCGAGCGCGAGCCGGTCGAGGCAGGTGAGGAAGACGTCCGGCTCTGGCTTCGACCGCTCCGCGTCCTCGGGCGTGGTCGCGGCGTCGATGAGGCTCGCACCACCCAGCATGCGGAGGTAGTAGCCGAGCTCGGTGCGCTTGCACGACGACGCGAGGCCGACCAGCGTGCCCGCTTGCTTGAGTCGTGCGAGGAGGTCGCGCGCACCTGGGAAGGCCTTCGCCCAGGGCAGGTACAGCCGCTCGTAGAGGCCGCTGCGGTAATCGTTCAGGTCCTCCCCGAAGCGCTCCAGCTCCTCCTCGTCCAGGAAGACCGGCAGGAGCTGGTCGCCCCCCTTCCCGATCTGGCTGCGGATGGCGTCGTACTGCACCTTTTTGCCGAAGTGGGCGAGCGCCTCCTGCCAACCCTGGGCGTGCAGGTCCACCGTGTCCATCAGGGTACCGTCGATGTCGAACAGGACCGCTCGCGCCATGGCTCGAAGGTGCGGTGCTGCCCCAGTCCCCGCAACGCTCCGGCCCATGCTCCGCTCCTTGAGGGGCCTGCGTGGCGAGCCGACGCTCGCCCGGCCGGGATTGACACGGCGGCTGGTTCGGCTCATTTCTTCAGCCTCATGCTGGAAAGTCTGAAGCCCCGCGCGGGCAAGCGCTGGCCACGCGGCCAGAAGTTCGTGATGTCCGAGCGCGGCCTCGCCGCGGACACCTCCTACCGAGAAGCCGTGCAGACCGCTCGCGCCCAGGGCCGATCCGCGCTCGACGCCGCGCAACGCAGCTGGGCCGAGCCGCTGCGGGTGGATCCGGTCGACGGGGTGGTCCTGGGCGAGCTGCGTGGCGGCCGCAAGAGCATCGCCGACTTGGCCCGCGCGCTGGAGGACTGCGGCACGAGCGCGGTCGAGGTGAAGGCCGCCGTGGATCGGCTGACCGAGGCCGGGCTGGTGGATCCCGTCCCCGCCGCGATCGCGGCGGCGTAGCGGATTCAGTCGTACCCGCCGCGCCGTTCAGCCTTCTTTCGGCCCGCGTGCTTCTTCGTCTGCAGGCGGCGCTCCTGCGAGCCGCGGGTGGCTCGCGTCGGGCGCCGAGCCCTGGGCTGGTGCGCGAGCGCCTCCAGGCGGGCCCGCAGCCGCTCCAGCGCCGCGCCCCGGTTCTGAAGCTGGCTCCGCCGCTCGGTGGCGGTGACGGTGATGCCGGTCGGAGGATGGGTGAGCCGGACGCCGCTCTCGGTCTTGTTGCGGTGCTGGCCGCCCGGGCCACCGCCGACGAAGAAGGTCTCCTCGCACTCCTCCAGGAGCGCGTCATCCGTGAGCGCCCGCGCGCGCCGCGCGGCCGCTCGGAGCGCGGGGGCCACCTCGCTCACGCCGCACCACCCGGGCGTCGACGGAGCACCCGCGCGCCCGTCGCTCCGAGCGCCACGAGCAGCGCGCCCGTCAGGAGCTGGGTGGTCGTCGGGAGGCGTGAGACGGCCGGCGCGGACGCTTCACCCTCGCAGCGCGGCGCTCGCACGGGCCCGGGGCGATCGCGTCCCCACGGACGGTCCACCAGGATGGCCACGGCAGCGCCGCCGGGAGCCGGGAGCACGCGCGGCCAGCGCGGAGGATCATCCGAGCGACGACTCCGCTCCTCCACCTGGGCGGCCGCCGGAAGGGCCTCGCGCGTCCGCACGCGCTCGCCCGCCACCACTCCTGCTGCGGACAGGAGGATCTCATCGCCCTCCGCCAGGCCACCCTTCACCTCCGTCATGCCCTCACCGTGGAGCTCGACGGCGATGGCGCGGCGCTCCGTGCGGCCGCCCCGGACTGCCAGCACCCACGCCTCGGCCTCGCCCTCGTGCACGGCCGCGGCCGGGACGACGAGCGCTCCTGGCCGGTGCGCCACGTCGATGTTCACGGCGACTGCCATGCCCGGCCGCAGGAAGGCTGGCTCTACCGGGAGCACGAGCTCGAGCTCGACCGTGCCGCGGCCCGGGTCGACGACCGGCGCCACCGTGGCGACCTCCGCCGTGAAGGGCCGCAGCGGCCAGGCGCGAGCGACGGCGCTCGCCGGCTGACCGACCGCCAGCCAGGGGAGGTATCGCTCATCACACGCGGCTCGAAGGCGCAGCGGCCCGCCGGCCGTCGCCTCGACGTGGCCGGTCGTCACCACCCGCGCGACGAGGTCCTGGCGCCGCGCTCGCACCGAGGTCACCTGGGGGCCGAGCAGCCCGCGCGCCGCCGACCAGACGATGGCGAGCGCCACCAGGCCGAAGGCGAGCTGCCAGGGACGATCGCGGTGGAGCGCGGCGCGCATCGAGCCGACATTCGTACACCACCCGCCCATCGCCGGGAATCTCGAATGGGCGAGCCGCCCTGGTGAGCGCCCACTAGAGTAGGCGAGCCCAGAGGGGACGACGATCCAGCGATGACACCCATCGACCTGTTCCAGCAGCAGCTCGACGCCATCCGCGCCGCCGGCACCTACAAGGAAGAGCGCACCCTCGCTTCACCGCAGGGCGCGCGGGTGCGGGTGGGCGGGCGCGACCTCCTCAACTTCTGCGCCAACAACTACCTCGGGCTCTCGTCGCACCCGGCGGTGCTGGCGGGCGCGCGGCGCGCCCTGGACGAGCGCGGCTTCGGCGTCTCCTCGGTACGGTTCATCTGCGGGACGCAGGACCTCCACCTCGAGCTGGAAGCGGCGCTCGCCCGCTTCTTCGGCTTCGAGGCCGCCCTCCTGTTCGGCTCCTGCTTCGATGCGAACGGCGGCGTCTTCGAGGCGCTCCTGGGCGAGGAAGATGCCATCGTCTCGGACGCGCTCAACCACGCGTCCCTCATCGACGGCATCCGGCTCTGCAAGGCCCGCCGCTATCGCTACGCCTCCGGCGACATGGGCGAGCTCGAGGCGCGCCTCTCGGAAGCGCGCGCGGCCGGGGCGCGGCTCGTCCTCGTCGCCACCGACGGCGTCTTCTCGATGGATGGCCACCTCGCGCCGCTCGACCGGATCTGCGAGCTCGCGCGCCGCTTCGACGCGCTGACGCTCGTCGACGATTCGCACGCCTCCGGTTTCATCGGGCGGACCGGGCGCGGCACGCCCGAGCACTTCGCCGTCCAGGGGCAGGTCGACCTCCTCACGTCGACGCTCGGGAAGGCGCTCGGCGGGGCGGCAGGCGGCTTCGTGGCGGCCCGGCGCGAGGTCGTCGAGCTGCTACGGCAGCGCGCGCGGCCGTATCTGTTCTCGAATGCGCTCGCGCCCTCCATCGCTGGAGGAAGCTTGGCCGCGCTCCAGCTCATCGAGGGCTCGACCGAGCTGCGCGATCGGCTGATGGAGAACGCGCGCTCGTTCCGCGAGCGGATGACGGCCGCCGGTTTCAAGGTGAGGCCCGGCCAACACCCCATCGTCCCGATCATGCTGGGCGAGGCCCGGCAGGCGGTCGACTTCGCGAAGGACCTCCTCGAGGAGGGTATCTACGTGGTCGGCTTCAGCTACCCGGTGGTGCCGCAGGGGCAGGCGCGCATCCGCGTGCAGCTCTCGGCGGCGCACGCGCCCGAGCACGTGACGCAGGCGGTCGAGGCGTTCACGAAGGTCGGGAAGCGCCGCGGCGTCCTCTGACGAGTCGCCCTGCGTCATCACTCCCGGGGCGAGCCGCTTCGGCCAGGAAGTCCTAAATTCGCCCTGAGGCGGCGGTAGCTGCCTCGGAGGTGTGCCCTTGGCCGCCGTCCTCACGCCCAGCGAACGCGCCCTGAACCAGCTGCCTCCGCACCTGCGCCGTTACGTGGTGGCGCAGGACTACGGCGCCTACACGCCGCGCGATCAGGCGGTCTGGCGCCACATCCTGCAGCGCCTGGTCCGCCACCTCTCGGCGCGCGCCCACCCCTCCTACCTGCGCGGCCTGGAGGCGACCGGCATCGGGGTAGAGCGCATCCCGAGCATGGACGAGATGAACGAGCGGCTCTCGCGGCTCGGCTGGTCGGCGGTGAGCGTGCGCGGCTTCATCCCGCCGGCCGTCTTCACCGAGCTGCAGGCGATGCGCGTGCTCGCCGTCGCGGCGGACATCCGAACCCACGAGCACATCGAGTATACCCCCGCCCCGGACATCGTCCACGAGAGCGCCGGGCACGCGCCCATCCTGGCGGATCCGGCCTACGCCGCCTTCTTGCAGAAGGCCGGCGAGATCGGCTTTCGCGCGATCGCCTCGCTGGAGGACCAGGAGATCTACGAGGCGATCCGAGCCCTCTCCATCGCCAAGGAGGATCCCTCCGCGGGCGCCGCCGAGGTCGCGCGGGCCGAGCGCCGGCTGGAGGAAGCGTCGGCCGCCCGTCGCTACGTCTCGGAGGCCACGCGCGCCTCGCGCCTGTACTGGTGGACCGCGGAGTACGGCCTCGTCGGGCCGCTCGAAGATCCGAAGATCTACGGGGCGGGCCTGCTCAGCTCGATCGGGGAGAGCACGCACTGCTTCTCGAGCGAGGTGGAGCGGCTGCCGCTCTCGGTCGCGGCCGCCGAGGTGGAGTTCGACATCACGCGCATGCAGCCGCAGCTCTTCGTGGCGCGCGGCTTCGAGCAGCTGTCGGAGGTGGTGGACGAGCTGGCGCGCACGCTGGCCTTCCGCCGCGGGGGCGACCACGGCCTCGGCGAGGCCCACCGCGCGCGCACCGTGAACCACCTGCAGCTCTCGGACGGGACCGCCGTCACCGGCGTGGTGGAGTCGCTCTTCCAGGGCCCGCGCCCGGCCGGTGACGGCCTCGCCACCGCGCTCGCCCTGTTGCGGGGCCCGGTGCTGCTCTCCCGCGCCGGCAAGGCGGTGGGCGCCCCCCAGCACCTCCCGGCCGTGGTCGCCTTCGGCGAGGCGCGCGTCCCGCCGGAGGGCTCCTTCTGCCTCTCGTTCGCGAGCGGCCTCGCCCTCTCCGGCCGCATCGTGGAGGGAGTGGCGACCGACCTGCATGCCGCCCTCGGCTCGCGAGAGCTGCCCGTGCCACAGCAGGCGGTGCTGCTCGCGAGCCAGGCCCTGCCGGCGGTGGCGGGCGGCCCCGGCGACCCCGGCGCCTGGGACTGGCACTTCGGGGCCCCTGCTCCGGACGAGGAGGGCGAGGCACGCGCCCGCGAGCACCGCGCGAGCGCGCTTCCCCCGCGGCTGGCCGAGCTATACTGGAGCGTGCGCGCGCTGCGAGAGAGCGGCCGCATCGACGCGGCGCGCCTGGCCGAGCTGGCCCGCGAGGCCCGCCGCTTCCCGGACGAGTGGCTGCTCCGGGCGGAGCTGGACGAGCTCGACCCCGGACTCGAAGCGGCGGCCGCCGCGCACTGAGCGGCGCGGAACCGGGGGAAGCGACCTCCATTTCCGCGGTATGGTGCGTCGCCCATGCGCGCCCCGACCATCCTCGCGCTCGCGCTGCTGCTCGGCTGGGGCTGCGGCCGCGGGGCGACGCCGGGGCCGGGGATAGCCCTCTCACCCTGCCAGCTCAGCCACCCGAGCGCTGCTGTGTCCGCCTCGGCGCGCTGCGGCACGCTGGAGGTGCCGGAGGACTGGGGACATCCGGCGGGGCGGCGGCTGCGCCTGCGGGTGGCGGTGGTCGCGTCGGAGAGCGCGAATCGCACCCCCGAGGCGCTCTTCTTCCTGGCCGGCGGGCCGGGCCAGGCGGCGACCGAGCAGTACCCCGTCGTCGCCTCGGCGCTGGCCGGCGCTCGGCGCCGCCGAGACGTGGTCCTCGTCGATCAGCGCGGCACGGGCGGCTCCGGGCCGCTCACCTGCCTCGCTCCCGCGCGCGTTGCCGACGCCACGCCGCAGGAGGACGAGCTGCGGCGCCTCCGCGACTGTGGCCGCCAGCTCGCCGCCGCGGGTACGGACCTCACCCGCTACGGCACGGGCGACTTCGTCCGAGATCTCGAGGCCGTCCGCGCTGCGCTCGGCTACCCCCGAGTGGACCTCGTCGCTGTCTCGTACGGCACCCGTGCCGCGCTGGGCTGGCTGCGCGCGCATCCGGAGCGCATCCGCGCGCTCGTCCTGGATGGCGTGATCCCGCCCGGGGTGGCGATCGGCGCCTCCGCCGACGCGGACGCGCGGCGCGCGCTCGAGCTGCACCTCCGCCGCTGCCGCGCGGACGCGACCTGCCGGGCGCGCTTTCCGGACCACGAGGCGCGCTCGGCCGACCTCCTCCGCCGCCTCGCGCGCGCCCCGGCGCGGCTCTCCGTGCCCGACCCGGTCCTCGGTACGCCGCGCGCGGTGGAGCTCGGGCCGGCGCAGGTGAGGCGCGTCGGGGCGCTCCTCGCCTACGCGCCCGAAACTGCGGCCCTCTGGCCGCTGCTCGTCGAGCGCGCCGCCCAGGGCGACCCGGCGCCACTCGCCGCCCAGGGGCTCCTCCTCGGCGGCGACGTCGCCGCGGAGCTCACGCTCCCGCTGCAATACGCGGTGCTCTGCGCCGAGGACGTCCCCTTCTACCCGCCCAGCAGCGGCGACGAGGCCGAGGGCGAGGCCGCGCGCGCCCCGCTCCGCGCGGGCTGCGCCGCCTTCCCCGAGCTGCCTCCCCGCCCCGAGCTCCGCGTACCCGTGCGCTCCGGCGTCCCGGCGCTCCTCCTCTCCGGCGAGGCCGATCCGGTGACACCGCCGGCCTGGGCCGAGCTCGCCACCGCCGGCCTGTCCCGCGCCCGCCGCCTCGTCTTGCCGGGCGGAGGACACGGCGTCCTCTGGCGCGGCTGCGTCCCGCAGCTCGTGGCGCGCTTCCTCGACAGCCCGGACGCGGCCGCCCTCGACGCGTCCTGCGTGGATCGCAGCCGGCCTGTGCCCTTCTTCCTCGACGCGGCTGGGCCGGCGCCATGATCGAGCTCGCCGACGTTCACAAGCGCTTCGGCGCCGTGCAGGCGCTGGCCGGCGCCTCATTCACCGTTCGTGATGGGTGCATCACCGGTCTCCTCGGTCCGAACGGCGCCGGGAAGACCACCGCCCTGCGCGTGCTCTACGGGGTGCTCGAGCCGGACCGCGGACGCGCCGCCGTCGACGGGCGCGACGTCGCGCGCGCACGCGCCGCGGCGCAGCGGCGGCTGGGGGTGCTCCCGCACGCCCACGGCCTCTACCCTCGCCTCACCACCCGCGAGCACCTCGCCTACTTCGGCCGGCTGCACGGGCTCACCGGGACGGCGCTGCGGGCGCGGGTGGATGAGGCGCTCGGCCTGCTCGACCTGGGCCCCATCGCCGACCGGCGCACCGACGGCTTCTCGCAGGGGCAGCGCCTCAAGGTCGCCCTGGCGCGGGCGCTCGTCCACGGCCCGCGGAACCTGGTCCTCGACGAGCCGACCGCCGGGCTGGACGTGGCGGCCACCCGCGCGCTGCGGACGCTCCTGGGCCGGCTGCGCGACGAGGGACGCTGCATCCTGTTCTCCTCGCATGTCATGCAGGAGGTCTCGGCGCTGTGCGACGAGGTGGTGGTCATGGCGCGCGGCACGGTGGTCGCGGCGGGGTCGCCCGCGGAGCTGCAGCGCGCCACGGGGCACGCCTCGCTGGAGGACGCGTTCGTGGCGGCCATCGGCTCCGACGAGGGCCTCTCGTGAGGCGCGCGCTTTCACTCGCCGGCGTCGTCCTGCGCAAGGAGCTCCTGGACAGCCTGCGCGAGCGGCGCGCCATGGCGATGGCCCTCCTCTTCCCGCTCCTCGGGCCAGCCGTGCTCGCCATGACGCTGTGGGTGGTGGGCAGGACCGCACACGGCGCCGTGGAGCGCCCGCTCGCCCTGCCGGTCGCGGGGGCCGAGCACGCGCCGGAGCTGGTCGCTTTCCTGCGCGGCGCTGGCGTGGAGGTCACCGCGGCGCCGGCCGACCCGGAGCGCGCCGTGCGCGCGGGCGAGCGCGACGTGGTGCTCGTCATCCCGCCGCGGTTCGGGGAACGCCTGCGAGCGGCGCGGCCGGCGCCGGTACGCCTCGTCCTCGACGGCTCGCGCCAGTCGGCCCAGCGCGCCATCTCGCGCGCCCGCGCCTTGCTCGACGGCTACGGCCGCCAGCTCGGGATGCAGCGCCTCCTCGTGCGCGGGGTGCACCCGGGGCTCGCGCAGGCCATCCTCGTGGAGGAGACCGACCTGTCCACGCCGGAGAGCCGGGCCGCGCTCGTCCTGAGCGTGCTCCCCTACTTCGTCATCCTCTCCGTCTTCGTGGGCGGGATGGCCACCGCCATCGACACCACGACCGGCGAGCGCGAGCGGAAGTCGCTCGAGCCGCTCCTCGCGAACCCGGTCCCGCGCAGCGGCCTCGCGCTGGCGAAGATCGCCGCCACCGCGCTCTTCGCGGCGGCCGGGCTCGTCGAGACGCTCATCGGCTTCGGGCTCGTACCCCTGCTCCTCCCCGCGGCGAGCCTCGGCTTCACCGTGCGGCTCGATCCCGCCCTCCTCCTGCGCACCTTCCTGCTCTGCCTGCCGCTGGTGGCGCTGCTGAGCGCGCTCCAGATCCTCATCGCGGCTCGCGCGCGCGGCTTCAAGGCTGCCCAGACCACCCTCTCGCTGCTCATGATGGTCCCGGTCCTGCCGGGGATGATGCTCGCCTTCCTCCCGCTCACGATCCGCCCCTGGATGGCGCTCGTCCCCACCCTCGGCGAGCAGCTCGTGGCGGCGCGGCTCCTGCGCGGCGAGCCGGTCGCGCCGGCGTTCGTGGCCGGCACCGTCGCCGCCACCGCCGCCTGGGCGGTGCTGCTCGGGGCGCTCGCCGTGCGAGCGTTTCAGGGTGAGCGGATCATGTTCGGGAGGTAAGGGCGGGGATTTGGCTCCCGCAGCCGCGCAGCCACCCGGTCGAAGTTCAGCGCCTCGCGGCGGGCCAGGATGCCCTTCGCCCAGACCAGGGCGGCGCGCTGCTCGGCCGGGATCGGCGCGCCACCGCCGTCCTGCTCGAGGCGGTGCAGCGCCGCCTCCACGACGCCCTGCACCTGCTCCAGCCGCTCCGGCCCCATCGGCTCCTCCTTCAGGAAGGCGACCGCGAGCTCGTCGGCGGCGCGCCGCGCCTCCTCTGCGACGGCGGCGGTCGCGGCCGGCGGGAGGCAGGCCTGCGCCAGGGCGCGGGGGAGGAAGAACCAGCGGTACAGCCACGCGAAGAGGGACGGCGCGCCGGTGTCTGATCCCGCCAGGCGCGTGAGCGCGGCGCGCTGCTCGGCGGAGAGCTCCTCCCAGCGCGGCACGACGGCCGCTCCAGCGGCGGCGTCCCATCGCACGAGCTCCGGTCCGGTCTCCTCGCGCAGCGCCATGCTGGAGGGCAGGCTCAGGCCGGCCCGCGCGGCGCGGGCGAGAAAACCGTCGCGCAGCCGCTCCAGCGGGGCGAGCCCGCAGGGGGGCTCGAGCGGCGATTCGTCGGGGCAGCCGGCCATGGGCAGCGCTGGGACGGAGACTGCGAGGAGGAGGGCGAGGACGAAGCGGGCCCAGGACATGGCCGAAGCGTACAGCCCGTTCACCTCGGGAGCGAGTCCTCGGTTCCCCGCTGCGCGGTGGGAGAGACGAGGTGCGCGGCCTACAGGAGCCTCCGCCGGAAGCGCAGCGTGGCGAGCGCGAGGATGGCGACGCCGTAGACCGCCAGCGCCCCGACCTGAGGCGCGAGATCCCGGAAGCCTGCGCCGCGCAGGAGGACCCCGCGCGCCAGCTCTGCGAAGTAGCGGAGGGGGTTCAGGTAGGTCGCGAGCTGGAGCCAGCCTGGCATGGCGTGAATGGGCGTCATGATGCCGGAGAGGAGCACCGCCGGCAGGACGAACAGGAACCCGCCCAGGAAGCTCTGCTGCTGGTTCGACGAGATGGTCGAGATGAAGAGGCCGACGCCCAGCGTCGAGCACAGGTAGAGGAGCGTCCCGAGCGCCAGCACGGCGAGCGGGCCGCGCACCGGCACCGCGAAGATCCAGGTCATGGCGGCGAGCGCGAGCAGCACGTCGAACAGTCCGATCGCGACGAAGGGGGTCATCTTCCCGACGAGCAGCACGAGCGGCTTCACCGGCGTGACGAGCACCTGCTCCAGGGTCCCCACCTCGCGCTCGCGCGACAGGCCCATCGCGGTGACGATGGTGGTGACGATGACGAGCAGCATGGCGAGAATACCGGGCACGAGGTAGACGGCCGTCTTCAGGCTCGGGTTGTAGAGCACGCGCGGCGTCACCCGCACCTCGGGCGCCGGTGGGCGCCCGGCGGCCGCGAGCCGCTCGCGCATGAGCGCCTGCGAGCGCGCACCGAAGAAGCGGGCTGCGGCGCTCGTCGCCGCGCCGGATTGCACCGGGTTCGTGCCGTCGACGATGACCTGGAGACGCGCGGTCCGGCCGGCGGCGAGGTCCGCCCCGAAGCCGGGCGGCACCACCACCGCCGCCGCCGCCCGATCGTCGTCGAGGAGCCGGTCCGCTGCCGCGCCGTCCGTGGCGCGCTCGGCCAGGCGGAGCGTCCCGTCGGCGAGGAGCCGGCGCAGCTCGCCCCGGCTGCCGCCGCTCCCGTCGAGGTCCGCCACCGCCGTCGGCACCCGGTCCACGTCGAAGTCGACCGCGAAGCCGAAGAGCACCGTCTGGATGAGCGGCGCCGCCACCAGCATGAACAGGATGCGCCGGTCGCGCAGCGTCTGGAGCGTCTCCTTGCGCACCACCGCCCGGTACTGCGTGAGGGCGAGGCCGCGACCTCTTGGTCGCGCGGGCGTCATGCCACCCTCCGCTGGAAGCGCGCCGTGGCGAGGGCGAGGATGGCCACCGCGAAGAGCGCCAGCGCGACGAGATCGGGCCCGAGGAGGCCGAGGCCGCTCCCCTTGAGGAGGACGCCGCGCAGGCCGTGCACGAGGTAGCGGGCGGGCACCAGCCGCGCGAGCGCCTGCAGCGGGCGCGGCATGTTCTCGATCGGAAAGAGCGCGCCCGACAGGAGCAGCGACGGGAGCAGCGAGGAGAGGACCCCCGCCTGCGTCGCGACGAGCTGGTTCTTGGCCAGGACCGAGATGAGGAGGCCCTGCCCGAGCATGCCGATGAGGAAGAGGAGTCCGAGCGCGAACAGGAGCGTGACGCTGCCTCGGATGGGCACGTCGAAGACCGACGCTCCGACGGCCAGCACGAGCAGGAGCTGGAGCATGCCGAGGCCGAGGTAGGGCAGGAGCTTGCCCAGGATGATCTCGAACCGACCTACCGGCGACGCGAAGAGCTGCTCCATCGAGCCGCGCTCCCACTCCCCGGCGATGGTGAGGGCAGTCAGGAGCACGGCCCCGATGGCGAGGAGATAGGCGGCGAGGCCGGGGACGAGGAAGATCGCCGACCGCGCCGCCGGGTTGTAGCGGGTCCAGGTCCGCACCTCGATCGGCGGCGCCGCCATCCCCCCGAGCAGCGCCGCCAGGCGAAGCGATTCGGCGCGAGCGATGGCCTCCGCCTTCTGCAGGATCTGGTTGGCCGTGGTGGCGTCCGCGCCGTCGACGAGGAGCTCGGCCCGCCCCGGCTCGCCGCGGCCGAGGTCCTTCCCGTAGCCCGGCCGCATCACCAGCACCGCCTGGGCTGCGCCGCGCCGGAAGAGCCGCTCCGCGTCGTCGGGCCCCACCTCGGCCACGGTCACGAACTCGCGCGAGCGGGTGAAGGCGCCGGCGAGGGCGCGCGAGGCGGACGACCGGTCGCCGTCCGAGATGGCGAGCGAGATGCGGTCGAGGTCGAACGAGACGCCGTAGCCGAAGAGGAGCAGGAGCAGGACCGGCATGACGAGCGCCAGGTAGAGCGTGCGCGGATCGCGCTGGATGTGGAGCACCTCCTTGCCCGACATGGCGGCGACCCGCAGGAGGAAGCGGCGCAGGCGCTCCGTCACGGAGTCGCTCCGGCCTGAGCGGTGACCGGCTGCCCCACCACCGCGAGGAACACGTCCTCCAGGGACGGCGCGCCCTCCTCGATCTGGACGTCGGCGGCGCCCGCGGCCGCGAGCGCGCGCGCCACCTCGCCGGCCTCGAGCGCGCCCTCCTCGACTCGCACGTGCAGGCCGGCGCCGAACGGCTCCACCCCGAGCACCCCGGGTCGCCCACGCAGCGAGCGCGACGCCGCGAGGAGGCCCCGGCCGCGGGCGAGGAGGACCTTCCCGGGCACCCATGTCGCCTTGAGCGCCGCGGGCGTGTCGAGCGCCACCAGCCGCCCGTCGACCATGAGGCCGATGCGACGGCAGTTCTCGGCCTCGTCCAGGTAATGCGTGGTGACGAAGACGGTCGTCCCCTCCGAGGCGAGCGCGCGGATGAGGCGCCAGAAGCCGCGCCGCGCCACCGGGTCGACGCCGGCGGTCGGCTCGTCGAGGAAGACCACCTCCGGCCGGTGCAGGATGGCACAGGCGAGCGCGAGCCGCTGGCGGACGCCGCCCGGCAGCGCGCCGGTGACGGCGCCGCCCAGGTCGCCGAGCTCGGTGAGGGCGAGCACCTCGTCGGCGCGCGCGCGCAGATCCTCCCCCTGCATGCCGTAGGCGCCGCCGAAGAAGAGCAGGTTCTCGCGGACGGGCAGGTCGAGGTAGAGCGAGAACTTCTGCGACATGTAGCCGATGGTGCGCTTCACCGCGTCGGGGTCGCGCCCGACGTCGTGGCCCGCCACCGAGGCCGCGCCGCTCGTCGGGGCGAGGAGCCCGGTCAGCATGCGGATGGTGGTGGACTTGCCGGCGCCGTTCGCGCCGAGGTAGCCGAAGATCTCCCCGCGTGGCACCTCGAACGAGACGCCGTCCACGGCCGTGAACTTGCCGAATCGGCGCGTGAGCCCGTCCGCCACGATGCTGGCGTCTGCGCCGCTCACGCTGCTCCCTCCCGTCCGACCTGCGCCAGGAAGAGGTCCTCGAACGTCTTCGCCCCATAGCGCGCGAGGAGCGCGCGCGGCTCGCCCTCGAGCAAGAGCCGCCCGTGGTCGACGAGCGCCACGCGGCTGCACCGCTCCGCCTCGTCCATGTACGGGGTCGAGACGAGCACGGTCATTCCTCCCTCGACGAACTCGTGCAGGAGCGCCCACAGCTCGCGCCGCGAGACCGGGTCGACGCCGTTGGTGGGCTCGTCGAGGAGGAGCACCCGCGGCTCGTGCAACAGCGCGCACGCGAGGGCGAGCTTCTTGTACATGCCGCCGGACAGCGCGTCGGCGCGGCGATCCGTGAAGCGATCGAGCCGCGTGATGCCGAGGAGGCGGTGGACGCGCTCCTGGAACGTGCGCCGGGGAAGGACGTAGAGCCGGGCAAAGAAGCGCAGGTTCTCGAGCACGGTCAGGTCGCGGTAGAGGCTGTACTGCTGCGGCATGAGGCCGAGCGCCTCGCGCACGGCGCCACCGCCCCGCGGATCCTCGCCCAGCACGCGCGCCTCGCCTCCCTCGGGGACGATGAGGCCAGCCAGCGCCCGCAGGGCGGTCGTCTTCCCCGCTCCGTCGGCGCCCACCAGGCCGAAGAGCTCGCCCTTCCCCGCCTGGAAGGAGAGGCCGCGGAGCGCCTCCACCGCGCCGAAGCGCTTCACGAGCGCGCGCGCCTCCAGCGCGGGCGCGGCCTCGCCAGCGCTCGCCACCGCTACTTCCCCGCCGCGGCCAGGGTGACCTGGACCGGCATTCCCGGGCGAAGCTTTCCGTCCGGGTTCGAGACGGTGACCTCCACCGGGTAGACGAGGCGGTCGCGATCGGTCCGGGTCTGGATGTTGCGCGGGGTGAACTCTGCCTGGGCTGCGACCGTCCGCACCACCCCCTCGAAGCGGTCGCCGGGCCAGGCATCGGCCACCACCGTCGCCCTCCCGCCTGGACGCGCCGCCGCCAGCTCGGCGTTGGGGAGATAGAAGGTGGCCTTCACCTCGGCCAGGTCGACGAGCCGCACGAGGAGCTGGCCCGCGGGGACGAGCTCGCCCGGCTCATGCGGCAGCTCGTCCACCACGGCGTCGCGCGGCGCTCGCAGCAGACAATCGTCGGCGAGCAGGCGCGCCCGGACCAGCATGGCCTCGGCCGCCTTCATCTGCGCCTCCGCCGCCACCGCCTGCGCACCCGAGGCCTGGATCGCGGCCACCGCCGCCCGCTCCTGCTCGCCACTGGCCGAGACCTGCGCGCGCGCCGCCGCCGTCTGGTGCTCGAGCCCCTGGGCGCTGGCGCGCGACTGGTCGCGGCTCGCCTGCGCCACGTCGCTCGCGAGCTCCTCGAGGCGCTTCGCCTGCCGCTCCGCGGCGTCGCGCTGGGCGGTCAGCGCCGAGGCCTGGGCGCGCGCGGCGAGCTGCGCCGCGGCGGCGGCCTCCCGGGACCGGCGCGACGCCACCACGGAGGCCCCGGCCGACGCGGCCTGCGCTCTCGCCGCCGCCAGCCGCGCGTCGGCCTCAGCGACCGCCGCCTGCGGGTCGCCGCAGTCGAGCAGGAGGAGGAGGTCGCCCCGCTTCACCAGCTCACCCTTCCGCACCCGCTGCTCCAGGATGCGCGCCCCCACCCGCGAGGCGAGGCTCACCTCGGTGCCCTCGATCTCTCCCGATCCCCCGGCCGGCCCGCGCGCCTCGGCGCGTTGCAGCCCGAGCCTCCAGGCGATGAGGCCAGAGAGCAGGAGCACCAGCAGGACGAGGATGATCGCGATCCGCCGCATGACACCCCAGGTCGCAAGGGGCGTGCCGCCCCGCGACCGGCCGTCGCCACGGCCACTTCCCCACCGCGCGTCCGGCGCATGCGTCAGGGATTCCGACGGGGGCGTTCGGGTTTCCGACGCGCTGCCGGGCGAGGGACGTTCGCAAGCGCCCGTCGCGGCGGTTCCTCGCCTCGTGTCCGCGGCGGCATCCTCCTTGCTGTGATCCTCTCCGGCATGCCCATCACGCTCCTCCTCGCCGCCACCCTGGCCGCCTCCGCGGCGCCGCGAACGCTCCGCCTCGAGGACGCTCTGCGCGAGCTCGAGGCGCAAAACCTCACCCTCGCCCAGGCGCGCGACCGGGCGGAAGAGGCAGCCGGGCTGTCGCGACAGGCCCTCGCCGTGGCGCTCCCCACCCTCACCGCCGCCGGCGGCTACACGCGCTACCGCGACCAGGCGGTGGCGCCCATCGGCACCCTGCTCGCCGGGACCTCGCCGCCCGGGGCGGCGCGCCCGCCCGATCTCGTCATCCAGCCGCGCGAGGCGCTCTCCGCGAGCGCAACCCTCCGCGTGCCACTCGTCGCGCCGAGCGCCTGGGCCGAGGCAGCGGCCGCCCGCAGCGGGGCCGCGGCAGCGAGCGCCGCTGCCGGCGCAGCGCGGCCGCAGCTCCGGGCGGCGTTGCGGCAAGCCGCCTACGGCGCGCAGGCGAGCGAGGAGATCGTGGTCGCCTCCGAGCGCGCGCTCGCGAGCGCCGAGGAGCAGGCGCGCCTCGCGGCGCGCGCGGTCGAGGCGGGCACCGGCACGTCGCTCGCCGTCCTCCAGGCGCGCACCGAGGCGGTCAAGCGGAGGAGCGAGCTCAGCCGGGCCCGGGCAGAGGTGGAGCGCGCGCACCTGGCGCTCGGGATCCTCCTCGGGCGGGCCGACCCGGTCCGCGTCCCGCTCGACCCGCCGGCACGGCCGGGGCCGATCGACGCCGCTGCCCTGACCAGCGAGGCGCTGGCTGCCCGGGGAGAGCTCGCCGCCGCCTCCGCGCAGCTGGAGGGCGCCGAGCGGCAGCTCACCGCGGCGCACCTGCGCGTCCTGCCCCAGCTCTCCGCCTCGGCCAGCGCCTTCGCGCAAGACGTCCCCTTCCCCACCGGGCGGAACGACGGCTGGCGCCTCACGCTCGACCTGACCTGGACGCTCTACGACGGCGGGCTGCGCTACGGCCGGGCGCGCCAGGCCGCCGGCGCCGCGGCCGAGGCGCGCGCCGCCGTCGAGGCCCAGCGCCTGGCGGTGGTGCAGGAGGTGGAGGACGCAGCGCGCGACGTGGCGGTGACGGCCGAGCGGCTCGGGCTGGCGGAGGATCAGGCGCGGCTCGCCGCCGAGGCGGCCGCCACCGCGCGGCGCGGCTTC
>DASPZP010000131.1:0-2216 GCA_035636195.1 Anaeromyxobacteraceae bacterium | reverse complement strand
CAGCCGCCCAGAGACGCCCTCCAGCACCTTGCGCGTGCTCTCGAGCGTGCTGCCCGGCGGGAGCAGGAGCTGGACGTACATGAGGCCCTGGTCCTCCTGCGGCAGGAAGCCGGTGGGGAGGCGGATGAAGAGCGCGGCCAGCACGGCGACGAGGAGCGCGTAAGCGATCATGCCGCGCACCCGGCGCCGGACGAGGATCCCGACCACGCGCTGGTACCGGCCGCTGCCCTGGTCGTAGAGGCGATTGAACGCGCCGAAGAAGCCCTTCCGGGCGAGCCCGTGCCCCCGCTCGATCGGCTTGAGGAGCGTCGCGCAGAGGGCTGGGGTGAGGCTCAAGGCGACCAGCACCGAGAGCGCCATGGAGGCGACGATGGTGATGGAGAACTGGCGGTAGATGACGCCCACCGACCCGCCGAAGAAGGCCATCGGGACGAAGACGGCCGAGAGCACGAGCGCGATGCCGACGAGCGCGCCGGTGATCTGTTTCATCGACTTGCGGGTGGCCGACTTGGGCGGGAGGCCCTCCTCGCTCATCACGCGCTCGACGTTCTCCACCACCACGATGGCGTCGTCGACGAGCAGCCCGATGGCGAGCACCAGGCCGAACATGGTGAGCGTGTTGATCGTGAAGCCGAAGGCGGCCAGCACCCCGAACGTCCCGAGCAGCACGACCGGCACCGCGATGGTCGGGATGAGCGTGGCCCGGAAGTTCTGCAGGAAGAGGAACATCACCAGGAAGACGAGCGCGATCGCCTCCGCCAGCGTCTTCACCACCTCCTCGATGGAGATGCGCACGAACGGCGTGGTGTCGATCGGGTAGGTGACCTTGAGCCCGGGCGGGAAGAACTTCGACAGCTCGTCCACCCGCGCCCGCACCGCGCTCGCCGTCTGGAGCGCGTTGGCGCCGGCGGCGAGCCGCACGCCGATGCCGGACGAGGGGCGCCCGTTGATGTACGTCTCGATCTCCGAGCTCTCGCCGGCGAGCTCCAGCCGCGCCACGTCGCCGAGCCGGACCCGCGAGCCGTCCGGGTTCACCTTGAGCAGGATGTCCCGGAACTCCTCGGCCGTCTGCAGGCGCGTCTGGGCGGTGATGGTGGCCGTGAGCCGCTGGCCCTCCACCGCCGGGAGGCCGCCCAGCTGTCCGGCCGAGATCTGCGCGTTCTGCGCCTGCACCGCCGTCGTGACGTCGAGCGGGGTGAGCTTGAAGCTCGTCAGCCTGTCCGGGTTGAGCCAGATCCGCATCGCGTACTGCGAGCCGAAGGTGTTCACCTCGCCGACGCCCGAGACGCGGCTGATCTGGTCCTGCAGGTTGGAGTAGGCGTAGTCCGAGATGTCGTTGCGGCTCATCGAGCCGTCCTCGGAGACGAGGCCGATGATGAGCAGGTAGTTCCAGACCGACTTCGCCACGCGCACGCCCTGCCGCTGCACCTCCTGCGGCAGCTGCGGCATCGCGAGCTGCAGCTTGTTCTGCACCTGGACCTGCGCGATGTCGGGATTCGTCCCGGCATCGAAGGTGAGCGTCACCTGGGCGTTCCCCGCCGCGTCGCTCGAGGACCCCATGTAGCGCAGGTTGTCGAGCCCGTTCATCCGCTGCTCGATCACCTGGGTGACGGTGTCCTCGAGCGTCTTCGCCGACGAGCCGGGGAAGGTCGCGTAGATGCTGATGGTGGGCGGCGCGATGGCCGGGTACTGCGACACCGGCAGGGAGAGGATCGACAGCGCGCCGGCGAGCATCACGATCATGCCGACCACCCAGGCGAAGATGGGACGGTCGATGAAGAACTGGGCCACGGGTGCTCCTCGGGCGTTGCGAGATCGACTACCGGGCCGCCTGTTTCGGCGCGCCGGCCGGCACCGTGGACACCTCCGCGCCCGGGCGGACCTTCTGCACGCCCTCGACGATCACCTGATCCCCGGGCTTGAGGCCGCTCGTGACGAGCCAGGCGTCGCCCACCGCGCGGTCGGTGACGAGCTGGCGGCGCTCCACCTTCCTCTCGGCGTTCACGACGAGCGCCGTGGGGAGCCCCTTCTGATCGCGCGTCACGCCCGTCTGCGGGACGAGCAGGGCCTGCGGGTTCACGCCCTCGGTGAGGCGGGCCCGGACGAACATGCCGGGCAGGAGCTCGCCCTTCGGGTTCGGGAAGAGGGCGCGCAGCGCGATGGAGCCCGTGCCGGGATCGACGGTGACGTCGGCGAACTGGAGCGTGCCGGGCCGG
>DASPZP010000130.1:0-10888 GCA_035636195.1 Anaeromyxobacteraceae bacterium | reverse complement strand
GGTGGCGGCGGCGAAGGGCGCCCCGCGCGCCGAGCTCGCCCGGCGTTATGGAGAAGTTTACTCGAAGGCCCTGGCGCGGCCCGCCACGCGCGGTCGCCACGTGAACGTGCTCCAGCACATGGCTGGCTACTTCAAGGACCTTGCGACGCCCGACGAGCGCCAGGAGCTGCAGGAGGCCATCGCCGATTACCGCGCCGGGCTGGTGCCGCTCGTGGTGCCGGTGACGCTCGTGAAGCACCACGTCCGCCGCCACGGCGTCGCCTACCTCGCCGAGCAGCGCTACCTCGAGCCGCACCCCAAGGAGCTCATGCTGAGGAATCACGCGTAGGCGCGGGCCTCGATTCGGCGGGGGATGAACCCCCGCCCTACTTCAAGTGTAGGGCGGGGGCTTGTCCCCCGCCGCCGGTCAACGTCGTCACCGAGCTACGGCGCCGCCTTCTGGTAGCGCGGGCCGGCAGCGGTCGTGAGCGGCTGGCCCTCGTTCAGCAGCCCGGCGTCGACCACGTCGCCGATGACGAGGACGTGGTCGCCGACCTCGTGCAGCTCGAGCACCTCGCAGTCGAAGTAGGCGAGGGCATCGGCCAGGATGGCCGCGCCGGTGGTCGCCTCGCGGTGCTGCATCGCCTGGAGCTTGTCCTCGTGCATCATCGACTGCCGGGCGAAGTGACCTGCGAACCGCTGCTGCCCTTCGCGCAGGATGTTGACCGCGAAGTTCTTCGTGCTCTTCAGGAAGTCCACGCTGTAGTGATGGCTGTCGGCGGCGAAGAGGATGCGCGGCGGGTCGAACGAGGCGGGGCACACCCAGGACACGGTGAGCGCGTTCTCGGCGCCGCCTCGGCCGACCGTCACCACCGTGACCGGGAGCGAGAGCTTCTGGAGAGCCTGCGTGAACGCGTCCTTGTTCATGGGAGCTCCGGGTTCGAGGAGGAGGGTTACTACTCCTTTCACGGATGGGAACGGCGGCGTCAACGATGGAGAGCCGGACGCCCCGGACGGGAGGCGCAAAGCCCCGGCCTGACGAGGACTTGGGGGCCCCGACCTCCTCGGGGCACGAGGCGCGCTTGCGAGGGGACACCCGGGGCAGCAGCTTCCGGAGAACAAGCGATGGACCTCCTCCCCCGACCAGCCCCCGCCCCGCCTGCCCGTCCCGCCGTCCCTCGGGAGGCGCTCGGCGCTCGCTTCGAGGCGGTCCGCGCTGCCACCGAGGCGCTCTGCGCGCCGCTGTCGGCGGAGGACATGGTCGTCCAGTCGATGCCGGACGCGAGCCCCGCGAAGTGGCACCTCGCCCACAGCACCTGGTTCTTCGAGACGTTCCTGCTCGCCTCACGCGAGCCGGGCTTCGCCCCCTTCCACCCCACGTACGGGTTCCTCTTCAACTCGTACTACGACGCCGTCGGGCCGCGGCACGCGCGCCCCAAGCGCGGGCTCCTCACCCGCCCTCCGGTCGACGAGGTGCGCGCGTACCGGCGCCAGGTCGACGGGAGGGTGCTGGCGCTCCTCGCGCGCGGGCTCGACCGCGGCGCTGCGGCGGTGCTCGAGCTCGGGCTCCACCACGAGCAGCAGCACCAGGAGCTGCTCCTCACCGATCTGAAGCACGCGCTCGCCGAGAACCCGCTCCAGCCCGCCTATGCGCCGCCGGTCCGGGCCGCTTGCCTGACCGCTCCGCCGCTGGGATGGGTCGAGCACGCGGGCGGCCTCCACGAGATCGGCCACCACGGCCCGGGGTTCGCCTTCGACAACGAGGGGCCGCGCCACCGGGTGTGGCTGGAGCCGTTCGCGATCGCCACGCGCGCGGTCACCTGCGGCGAGTACCTGGCCTTCATCGAGGACGGCGGTTATCGGCGCCCGGAGCTGTGGCTCGCCGACGGGTTCGCCGCGGTGGTGGCCCGCGGCTGGGAGGCGCCGCTTTACTGGGAGCGAACCGGCGGCGCGTGGACGGTCTTCACGCTGCACGGCCCGCGACCGCTCGATCCCGAGGAGCCCGTGACGCACGTTTCGCTCTACGAGGCCGACGCATACGCGCGCTGGGCCGGGGCGCGCCTGCCCACCGAGCAGGAATGGGAGATCGCGGCTCACGGCGCCGGTACCGAGGGCACCTTCGCCGGCGGCGGCCGCTTCCATCCGGCGGTGGCGGGCGGTGGGGGGCTGGCCCAGTTCCTGGGCGACGTCTGGGAGTGGACGCGCAGCGCCTACGGCCCCTACCCGGGCTTCCTGCCGGCTGCGGGGGCGCTCGGCGAATACAACGGCAAGTTCATGTGCAACCAGTTCGTCCTGCGCGGCGGGTCGTGCGCCACGCCGGCCGGGCACGTGCGTCCGAGCTACCGCAACTTCTTCTACCCGGAGGCGCGCTGGCAGTTCTCCGGGATCCGCCTGGCCCGGGAGGTCCGATGATGCTGGACGCCGCCGAGACGCTGCTCTCCCCATCCACCGGGGCGCCCGACGTCCACGCCGAGTTCCTGGCCGACGTGCTGGCCGGGCTGTCGCAGCCGCACAAGGAGATCCCCTGCAAGTGGCTCTATGACGCGCGGGGGTCGGCCCTCTTCGAGCGCATCTGCGACCTCGAGGAATACTACCCGACCCGCACCGAGCTCGCGATCATGGAGGGGCAGGTCCGCTCGATGGCCGAGCTGCTCGGCCGGGGCTGCGCGCTCGTCGAGTACGGCTCCGGGTCGGGGCTGAAGACGCGGCTCCTGCTGCAGCACCTCTGCCCGGCGGTCTACGTGCCGGTCGACATCTCCGCCCCGGCGCTCGCCGAGGCGACCGAGCGGCTGGCGCGCGCCTGCCCCGAGGTGCCGATGCTGCCGGTGTGCGCCGACTTCACGAAGCCGCTCGACCTGCCGCTCGACGGGGCGGGTGCCCTGCGCCGCTGCGTCTACTTCCCGGGCTCGACCATCGGCAACTTCCACCGGCCGGAGATGGTCGGTTTCCTGGCCGAGGTGGCGCGCCAGTGCGGCGCGGGTGGCGGACTCCTCATCGGCGTCGACCTGCGCAAGGAGCGGAGCATCCTCGAACGCGCCTATGACGACGCGCGGGGCGTGACCGCGGCCTTCAACCGAAACGTGCTCGTGCGCGCCAACCGGGAGCTCGGCGCAGACTTCCGGCTCGACTGCTTCCGCCACGAGGCGATCTGGGACGATCGGCTGGGCCGCGTGGAGATGCACCTCGTCTCGACCGAGGAGCAGGACGTCCGCGTCGGCGGGCAGCTCTTCCGCTTCGCCGAGGGGGAGAGCATCTGGACCGAGTCGTCCTACAAGTACGAGCTGCGCGAGTTCGCGGTGCTGGCCGCGCTGGCGGGCTGGCGCTGCGAGCGCGTGTGGACGGACGAGCGCGCCTGGTTCTCGGTGCAGTATCTCTCGACGCGCTGAAGCTGCTGCGGAGCGCCGGAACGAAGGTTACGCTCACGGCCATGATCTCGCCCAAGATGCAGGCGGCGCTCTCGGCGCACGTCGACCAGGAGCTGTACTCGGCGAACCTTTACCTCTCGATGGGCGCGTACTGTGAGACGAAGGCCTACAAGGGCTTCGGCCGCTGGCTGCGCGTGCAGCACGGCGAGGAGCTCTCGCACGCGCTCAAGCTCGTCGACCACGTGCTCGCCCGCGGCGGGCAGCCGACGCTGGGCGCGGTCCCGGCGCCGCCGCGCGAGTTCGGCAGCATGGTGCAGGTCTTCGAGGCGGTGCTCGCGCACGAGCGGCTCGTCACCGCGCGCGTCCACGACCTCTACGCCGCGGCGGCCGCCGAGAAGGACGCGGCGTGCCAGATCTTCCTGCAGTGGTTCGTGAGCGAGCAGGTGGAGGAGGAGTCCATCGCGGCCGAGATCCGGGACAAGCTGGCGATGGTGGGTGACCGCCCCGGCGCCGCGCTCTACCTCGACAAGGAGTACGGGAAGCGGGGGAAGTAGATGGCGCATCCCACGGAGGATCGCAACTACCGCTTGTCCGGGAGCGTCCGCCCGAGCCGCTACGAGGTGACGCTCTCGCTCGATCTGGAGCGGCGCGCCTTCGCTGGCGAGGCCCGTATCGTCGTCCAGCTCTCCGCGGCGGCCGACGAGCTCGTCCTGCACGCCGCCGAGCTCGACGTCACCCGCGCGCAGCTCCACACCGCCGACGGCGACCGTCGGGTGACGCGCGTCACGCCGGCGCCGACCAGCGAGACGGTGCGGCTCCAGCTCGACCGCCCCGCCCCCGCCGGCGCGGCCACCCTCGACCTCGTCTGGAATGGCCACATGAGCACCGGGCTGCGCGGCCTGTACCAGGCGGCCAGCGTGGCGGTGACTCAGTTCGAGGCCGCGGACGCGCGGCGCGTCTTCCCCTGCTTCGACGAGCCCGGCTTCAAGGCGCCCTGGGCCATCACGCTCGAGGCGCCGGCCGGCCTCGCGCTCCTCTCCAACGGCGAGCCCGAGCGGCGGACCGAGCAGGGGGGCCGACAGCGGGTCACCTTCCACGAGACGCCCCCGCTCCCCACCTATCTCGTCGCGCTCGCCTGCGGGCAGCTCGAGGCGAAGGACCCTCTGCGGGTGCGCGGTGTCCCGGTGCGGACCTGGTCGGTGCCGGAGAAGGCGGAGCTGACCCTCTTCGGACAGGAGGTGGCGGTGGAGGTGCTGCCGCGGCTGGAGGACTACTTCGGCCTGCCCTACGCATTCGGCAAGCTCGACCAGGTGGGCGTCCCCGATTTCGAGGCGGGCGCCATGGAGAACGCGGGGCTCGTCACCTACCGGGAGGCGGCGCTGCTCCTCGACCCCGCCACCGCCTCGCTGGCGGTGAAGAAGCGGGTGGCGGAGGTGGTGACGCACGAGCTGGCGCACCAGTGGTTCGGGAACTGGGTCACCATGGAGTGGTGGGACGACCTGTGGCTGAACGAGTCGTTCGCCACCTGGATGGCGTCCAAGATCGTCTCTGGCTGGAAGCCCGACTGGCGGGTCTGGCTGGACTTCGACGCCGGCAAGGCGGCCGCGCTCCACCTCGACGCGCTCCGCTCGACGCACCCGATCCGCGCGGAGGTGAAGAACCCGGAGGACATGACAGAGAGCTTCGACGTCATCACCTACGAGAAGGGCGGTGCGGTCCTGCGGATGATCGAGGGCTACCTCGGCGAGGCGCCCTTCCGCGAGGGCATCCGGCTCTACATGCGGCGGCACGCGCGGGCGAACGCCGTCGCCGCCCAGCTGTGGGGGGCGCTGGCAGAAGCGTCGAAGCAGCCGGTGCCCGAGCTCGCCGACGCCTGGATCGGGCAGCCGGGGTTCCCCCTCATCGAGGTGAGACGGGACGGACGGCGGGTGACGCTGGCGCAGCGGAGGTTCTTCTCGGAGCTGGGGGGAGGGGCCTCCGCCCAGCGCGACCCCGCCGTCTGGCCGGTGCCGCTCGTGCTGCGCTACCAGGACGCGGGCGGGGTGAAGGAGCAGCGCCACCTCCTGCGCGGTGCGAGCGGCGAGGTCACGCTGGCCGGCGACGGCGAGGTCTCCTGGGTGTGCGCCAACGCCGGCTCGACCGGCTTCTACCGCGTCGCCTACGACGCGGCGGGCGTGGCAGCCCTCGCGAAGCACCTCCCGCACCTCGCGGCCTCGGAGCGGATCGGCCTCCTCGCCGACGAGTGGGCGCTCGTGCGCTCCGGCGAGCGCGAGGTCGGCGCGTTCCTCGATCTCGCGGCGGCGTTCGGCGGCGAGGAGGACTACGCCGTGCTCGACGAGCTGGTGGCGCGGCTCGGGGCGTTCGAGGCGCGACTTCAGGATGAGGGCCTCAGGACACGGTTCCAGCGCTTCGTGGCGGGGGTGTTCGGCCCGGTGTTCTCGCGGGGAGGCTGGGATGCACCCGCCGGAGAGGACGACCCCTCGCGCCTCCGCCGCGCGGCGCTGTTGCGAGCGGTGGGCGTCATCGCCCGCGAGCCGGCGCTGGTGGCGGAGGCGCGCTCGCGGCTCGACCGCTTCCTCGGGGGCGAGGTGGCGGCGCTCGAGCCGAACCTGCACGAGGCCGCGGTGGTGATGGCGGCGCGTGCGGGCGGAGCACGCCTCTTCGACGCGCTCCGGGCCCGCTTCCCGGCCGAGCCGGATCCCGCCTTCAAGCGGCGGTACCTCGTCGGCCTGGCGCTCTTCGAAGCGCCCGAGCTCGCTACGCGCGGCCGGGAGCTCGCCTTCGGCGAGGAGATCCCGCTCCAGGACGCCGCCTCCTACCTGGGAGCGCTGCTCGGGAACCGCACGGGCCGCGACGCCTTCTGGGAGGAGCTGCGGGCGCGCTGGGACGCCGTCGAGAAGCGGCTGGGCGGGGCTCCCATGTTGTTGCGGCGGGTGGTGGAGGCGGTCGGGCAGCTCCCCGCGCGACGGCACCTGGAGGAGGCGACCACCTTCTTCGCCGAACACCCGGTCGCGTCCGCGCGACAGGCCATCGCCCAGACCCTGGAGCGCATGCGCCAGGACGTGGCGCTGTGGGAGCGTGCCGAGCCGGCCGTCGCGCGCTGGCTCGCGGCGCGGTAGCGGGAGGTCGCGGTCGAGGTCGAGGTCGCGTCGGACGACCTCGTCGTATAGTCCGCCGCAGTGATCACCGTCCGCCCCTCTCCGCCCTGGGTCTTCTCCGTCACCATCGTCCCCTTCGCCGCGGCGGTGGGCTACGTCACCATCGCTGCGCCCTACTGGCTCGCCACGCGCGGCGTGTCGCTGGTCGCCATCGGCGCCATGTCGGCGACCGCGATGGCGCCGCACGCGTTCAAGTTCCTGTGGGCGCCCATCATCGACGTGGGCTCGCGTCGCCGCGCCTGGTTCGCGGCCAACACCGTGCTCACCGCGCTCCTCCTCGCCGGCCTGGCGCTGCTGCCGGCGCCCCAGCAGCACCTCGGTGCCTTCACCGCGCTCGCCTTCGCGGCGAACTGCGCCGGCACCACCGCCTGTGCCGCCGCCGACGGGCTCATGGCCATCACCACCGCACCGGACAAGAAGGGGCACGCCGCCGCCTGGCGCATGGCCGGCAACGTGGGGGGGACGGGGGTCCTCGGCGCGCTCGTCCTGTGGGTGGCGTCACGAACCAGCGTGCCGCTGGCGGGGGTGGTCCTCGCCGCCATCACCGGCACGAGCGGGTTCGCCGCGCTCCTCATCCACGAGCCGCGCGCCGTGGCGGCGGTCGGCTCGGTCTGGGCCGCGGCCAAGCTGAGCCTCGCCGCCATCGGACGCGACCTGTGGCAGATGGTGCGGAGCCGTGAGGGCTGGACCGGCCTCGTCATCTGCGCGGTGCCGGTCGGCGCGGGCGCCCTCACGAACATCTTCTCGGCCATGGCGCCCGAGTACGGCGCCAGCGAGGACGTGGTCGCCATGGTGAACGGCGTGTGGGGCGGGGTGGTCGGCGCCGGCGGTGCGTTCCTGGGCGGCTGGCTCGCGGACCGGATGAACCGGCGCCTCGCCTATGCGCTCTCGGGGGTGCTCATCGCCGGGAGCGCGGTCGCCATGCTGCTGGCGCCGCTCACCCCGCTCACCTTCACCTGGGGCGTGCTCCTCTACAACCTCGCCACTGGCGTCTCCTTCGCCGCCCTGGCCGCCTTCGTGCTCGAGATGGTCGGCCACAGCGTGGCGGCGGCCACGAAGTACACCCTGTTCATCGCGGTGGCGAACCTGGCCGGCTCGTACGTCACCGCCCTCGACGGCTGGGCCTCGGAGCTCCGCGGCGCTGGCGCGCGCGGGGCGCTCGCGGCCGACGCCGCCCTGACGGTGGCGGGGATCGGCGTCCTGCTCGCGATGGTGTGGCTGACGCGGAGGCCGGCGGCGGCGGGGGCGTCGCAGGTCGGGGCCTGACGTGATCGGACGCTTTCCGGCGCTGCGCCACCGCGACCTCGCCTTCCTCCTCGCCGGCCAGCTCGTCTCGCTGACCGGCACGCAGATGCAGCAGGTGGCGGTGGTCTGGCAGCTCTACCTGTTCACCCGCTCGCCGTGGGCGCTCGGGCTGCTCGGCCTCTTCCGCGTGGCGCCGCTCATCGCCTTCGCGCTCGGCGGCGGCGTGGTGGCCGACGCCTTCGATCGCCGCCGCCTCATGATCGTCACCCAGAGCACGTTCGCGCTCGTCTCGGCCGGCCTCGCCACGGTCAGCGCGACGGGCCACGCCGGCGCCTGGGCGCTCTACGGCGCGGCAGCCCTGACCGGGATGGCGGGCGCCTTCGACGCCCCGGCGCGGCAGGCGCTCCTGCCGCTCCTCGTCCCGCGCGAGGACCTCCCGGCCGCCCTCGGTCTCTCCGCCTTCGTCTGGCAGGTGGCGACCGTCGCCGGGCCGGCGCTGGGAGGGGTGGTGCTCGCCTGGGCCGGCGTCGTCCCCATCTACGTCATCGACGCGGCCTCGTTTCTGGCGGTCATCGGCGCGCTCCTCGCGATGCGGCACCGCGCGCCGGCGCGGAGCGGCACGGTGGTCGGGCTCTCGGCGGTGGCGGAGGGGCTGCGCTTCCTGCGCGGCGCGCCGCTCATCCGCAGCACCATGCTGCTCGACTTCGTGGCGACCTTCTTCGGCGGGTCGATGCTGCTCATGCCCATCTTCGCCGACCAGCTCCTCGCGGTGGGGCCGCGCGGGCTGGGCGTGCTCTACGCGGCGCAGCCCGTCGGCGCGGCCCTGGCGGGCCTCGTCCTCTCGTCGCGCGGGCTCCCGCGGCGACAGGGCCGAGCCATGCTCGCCTCGGTGGCCGCCTACGGCGCGGCGGTGGCGGTCTTCGGTGTCTCGCGGTCGTTCGCGCTCTCGATCGTGGCGCTGGCGGCCTCCGGGGCGGCGGACACGGTGAGCATGGTCATCCGCCAGACCCTCCGGCAGCTCCTCACGCCCGACGCGCTGCGCGGGCGGATGACCTCCATCAACATGATCTTCTTCGCCGGCGGCCCACAGCTCGGCGAGGTGGAGGCCGGCGCGGTGGCGCGCGTGTTCGGGGCCCGCGCCTCGGTCGCCTCGGGCGGGCTCCTCTGCGTCGCCGCGGTGGCCGTGACGGCGCTCCTTGCGCCGTCCCTCCGCGATTATGAGCGCCCATCGACCTCCCCGATCCCATGAGGCCGCGCGCGCAGGCCCCCAGGGCCCGCGCGCTCGTCTCCCGCGCGGCTTAACTTGGCTGAAGCCTGCCGCGCGCCCACTCGCCGCGGCCGCCTCGAGACCCGGTGCGCGCTCGCCCAGCCAACCCGCCAGGGAACGCCGTCCCCGAGCCGACCTCGCCGTCGCCGGTGTTCTACCGGTCGCTGCGCGAGTTCCTGGCGCAGCTGCCGGTCGTCTCGCAGCGGTTCTGGCTGCTCGTCGTCGCGACCGGGATCGTCTCGGGCCTCGGCTCGGTGGCGCTCCTCGAGCTGCTCGCCCTCGTCAGGCGCACCGCATGGGGGGACGCGCCGACGCTCCTCGCCGGGTTTGCCCAGGCGTCGCCCGCGCGCCGGGTGATCGTCCCGGCGCTCAGCGGCCTGCTCGTCACCCTGGCCGGGCTGGTGGTGAAGCGGCGCCTGGGCGGCCACGGCACGGCCGGCATCATCGAGGCCATCTGGATCCACCAGGGCCGGCTCCAGCTCGGCCGCGCGCTCCTGCGGGGGGTCGTCTCGATCGTGGCGGTCGCCTGCGGCGCTTCGCTTGGCCGCGAGGGCGCCCTCATCCAGACCGGGGCCGCGGCCGGATCGTGGCTCGCCGATCGGTTCCGCGTCACGCGCCGCCAGGCGCGCCTGCTCGTCGCCTGCGGCGCGGCGTCCGGCATCGCCGCAGCCTACAACGTGCCCATCGGCGGGGCGCTCTTCGGGCTCGAGGTGCTGCTGGGCAGCTTCGCGCTCGAGCTCCTCGGCCCGGTGGTGGTGAGCTGCGTCACCGCCACCATCATCGCCCACATCGTGGAGGGGCCGGCGCCGAGCTACGCCATCCCGGCCTACCAGCTCCTGCGGCCGAGCGAGGTGCTGGCCGGGCTCCTCATCGCGCCGCTGCTCGGCGTCGCCGCGGCGGTCTTCGTGAAGGTGATGGGGTGGGTGGAGGTGAAGCTCTACAGCGTGCCCCCCGGGCCGGCGCGCTTCCTGCCGCCGCTCGGGATGGCGCTGGTGGGGGCCGCCTCCATCCGCTTCCCCGAGCTGCTCGGCAACGGCTACGACACGGTCAAGGCCGCCCTGCTGGGCGAGATCCCGCTCGGGATGCTGCTCATGCTGCCCCTCCTCAAGATGGCGGCGACCGCGGTCTGCGCCGGCGTCGGCGTGCCGGGCGGCCTCTTCACGCCGTCGCTCTTCTACGGCGCGCTCCTCGGCGGCGGGCTGGGAGAGCTGGTCCAGCGCGTCTTTCCGTCCATCCAGGCGTCACCTGGCGCCTTCGCGCTGGTGGGCATGGCGGGAGTGCTCGCCGGCACCACGCACGCGGCCGTCTCGGCGGTGCTCATCATCTTCGAGCTCACCGGTGACTATGGCGTCATCTTGCCGCTCATGATCACGGCGGCGGTGGCGGCGGCCACGAGCCGCGCCATCGAGCCGGACTCGCTCTACACCGCCCCGCTGCGCCGCCGCGGCGTGAAGCTGCCCGAGCTGCCGCGGCCGGAGTGGCTGCGCTCGACGCAGGTCGCGACGCTCCTGTCCGCGAACCCAGAGCAGTGCGGCCCGGACGAGCCGTTCAAGGCCATCCTGCCGCGGCTCCTCACTCTCCCGCCGGGGCAGGATCTGTACGTCGTCGGCCCGGACGGCGAGCTCCTCGGCATCATCGCGCTCGACGCGCTGAAGGGCACCATCGCCGACGAGGCGCTCCTCTCCATGATCGTCGCCGCCGACGTGATGGACGAGGACCAGAAGCCGATCACCGCGACCATGTCGCTCGCAGAGGTGGCGTCCCGCTTCGCGGAGGCCGACCAGGAGCGCCTGCCCGTGGTCGACGATCAGCGACACCTCGTCGGCACCGTCTCCAAGCGCGATGTGCTGAAGCACGGGAAGTTCTGAGAGCCC
>DASPZP010000129.1:0-27318 GCA_035636195.1 Anaeromyxobacteraceae bacterium | reverse complement strand
CGACCTCGACCTCGACCTCGACCTCGACCGGATCTTCGCTCAGGGCACGCCCGTCATCTGAATGTCACGCCGCCGCCCGATCAGGTCGCGCATGCCGGGCGCGAACGCGACCACCGTGTCGCGCCCCGCCTTCTTCGCCGCGAAGAGCGCGGCGTCGGCGCAGTCGAGCAGGGTGGCGAGGTCGCTCGCGTCCTCGGGGAAGGCCGCCAATCCGACCGAGACGGTCACTCGACCGTGCTCCAGGGGCTCCGCGGCGACCAGCGCCCGCAGCTTCTCCGCCACCTCCAGCCCGGCCCCCCGCGATGCGTGCGGAAGCAGCACCGCGAACTCCTCGCCGCCCACCCGCGCGAGCGTATCGACCTTGCGCAATGCGCCGGAGAGCAGCTCGGCGACCGCGCGCAGGGTGGCGTCCCCCGCCAGGCGCCCGAGCGTCTCGTTCAGCGCCTGGAGGCGATCCACGTCCACCATCGCCACCGCGCAGCCGTGCCCGAAGCGGCGCGCGTGCTCGAGCTCCAGCTCCAGGCGAAGGAAGAAGCCGCGCCGGTTGTGCACGCCGGTGAGCGGATCCGTGAGCGAGAGGGCCACCGTCCGCTCATGCAGGCGCGCGTTGGCGATGGCGAGTGCCGCCTGCCCGGCCACCGACTCCAGGAAGCGGATCTGGTCCTCCGGGAAGGCGTCGGCGGCGGGGCGGAAGAAATCGAGCACCCCGACGCACGCGTCCTGGGCCACCATCGGCACCGCCAGCAGCGAGCCGTGCTCGCCGCCCGTCCAGAGCTGGACCGGGAAGCGCGGATCGAGCCGGGTGTCGCGCACGAGCACGAGCTGCTTGTCGCGCGCGGCCACCCCGGCCACCCCCTGGCCGAGCTGCAGCCGGGTGCCGTTCATCTGCGTCGCCAGGCCGGCGCTGTCCGAGACGATGAGCTCTCCCGAGCGCTCGTCGACGAGCAGGAGCGCGAAGACCTCGTGACCCAGGGCGCTGCCCACCCGCGCGGTGATGGCGTGCAGCAGCTGGTCCAGCCGCAGCGTGCTGCTCATCGTCCGCGCCAGCTCCGCGAGCAAGGTCAGCTCGCGCAGCCGCGTCTCGAGCCCGCGGTTCGCCAGGTCGAGCTGCCGGGCCTGCGCCTCCACCTGCTCTTTCAGCGAGAGCTCCCGCTCCATCGACTCCATCGACTGCGCGTCCTCCAGCCGGCGCCAGCGGAGGTCGGTGATGGCGGCCAGCGCGGTGTTGAAGCTCCGCGCCAGCTCGCCGAGCTCGTCGTCGGACGCGATCGGCACGCGCAGCATGAAGTCGCCCGCTTCGGCGCGGCGGAGCGAGCGGACGACGCGGGCGAGCGGCTGCTCGATCAGGAGCCGCACCGCCAGGAGGTGCAGGAGCGCCGTCGCCACCGCGAAGGCGATGAGGAACGCGAGCACCGCGCCCCATAGGCCCGGCGCAAACGCGCGCGTCTCGGCTCGCAGCCAGGCGATGCCGGCGAGCGCCACGAGCAGGGTGGGGAGCCCGACCGCGACGAGCAGCTTGCGGCCGATGCGGGAGCGGAGCAGGTGCGGCATCGCGAAGAGGGGTGAGCCTAGTGGGTGCGGCGCGACGCCACAAGGGCCAGGGTCGCACGCCCCGCCCGGCGCCGGCGTAAAGCGGGCAGGCCGGAAAAACCCGCCCCCCGGTTGCGAGGACGCCCCCGCGCCGCCATAGGGAGGAGGCGCATGGATCTGCTCTCGAGCGCGCTCCTGGCCGGCTTTCCGCACGGCTTCACCACCCGGCGCGGAGAAGCGTCGGGCGAGGCGTTCGCGTCGTTCAACCTGGGTGGCGCGGTGGGCGATGACGGGGCCCGCGTGGCCGAGAACTGGCGGGCGCTCCGCAACGCCACCGGGCTCGCCTTCGCGCGGGTGCTCCAGGTGCACGGCGATCGCGTGCTCGTCGCGACGGAGGGCGTCGAGCCGGGCGAGGAGGCCGACGCCGTGCTCTCCACCCGCCCCGGCGTGGCGGCCTGCGTCTCGGTCGCCGACTGCGTCCCGGTGCTCATCGGAGATCCGCGCTCTGGCGCGGTGGTGGCGGTGCACGCCGGCTGGCGCGGCACGCTCGCGCACGCCGCAGCACGCGCGGTGGAGGCCCTGTCGCGCGAGGTGGGCGCTCAGCCCGGCGATCTGCTCGCCGCCATCGGCCCCGCCATCGGCCCGTGCTGCTACGAGGTCTCGCCCGATCTGGCGCAGGTGTTCCGGCAAGACCTCGGGCCGCGGGTGGCGGAGCCGCGCAGTGGCAGCTCGCGCGTCGACCTGTGGCTCGCCAACGAGCTGGTGCTGCGGCAAGCCGGCCTCTCGCGCGAGCGCATCGAGGTGCTGGGTCGCTGCACCTCGTGCGAGCCCGACACGTTCTTCTCGCACCGGCGCGATCGTGGGCGGACGGGGCGACAGGTGGGCTTCATCGCACCTGCACCTTCCCCGCTTTCTTGACTCGCCGGCCGCGCTGCCGCCATCCTTCCGCTCGATCGGTGCTGCCGCGCGCGTGCGCACGCGCGCGGAGCAGCGCCGCAGGAGCTGTCCCCCATGAGCGCGTCCCGCTTCCTCCTCCTCCTGCTGGTCCCCGCCGCAGCGCTCGCCGAGGCCCCGCCGGTGGAGCAACAGGGCATCGACCTCGGTCGGGCTGCGGCGCAGCTCCAGGGCGAGGCCGTCGCCGAGGAGCCCGCCACGCCCGCGCCGGGCGCCCAGCCGGCTGCGCCCACCGCCGACACGTACACGGTGAAGCCGGGAGACACGCTGTGGGATCTGTCGGGCCGCTTCCTCAACAACCCGTGGTACTGGCCGAAGGTCTGGTCGTACAACCCGGAGATCGCGAACCCGCACTTCATCTACCCGGGCAATGTGGTCCGCTTCGTCCCGGGAGCCGACGAGGCGCCCGGGCGCGTGGAACCCATCGACGTCGCCAGTGCGCAGCCGGGTGCGGCGCTCGCGCCGGAACCCGACGGGGATCTCTCGGTCCCTCACGAGCTCGAAGACCTCTCCCGCGCCGACATGAAGAAGCCGCAGGACATCGGCGAGGGCGACGAGGTGGCCGTGGTCGGGCCGTACAAGGTCGGCTACGCGCCGACGAAGGGCGTCCACGCGCGCCGCGACAGCTTCATCACCGCGCGTGAGCTGGAGGAGTCGGGCACGCTCAAGGCGGCGTTCGACGAGAAGCAGTTCCTCTCCCTGCACGATCGCGCCTACGCGCGCTTCTCCGCGTCCGGCCACGTGAAGCCGGGTGAGCAGTACCTGCTCTACCGGACGGAGCGGGCGGTCCGTCACCCGGTGACGGGCGAGCTCTTCGGCTACCAGTCGACCATCATCGGCGCCGCCCGGGTGGTGGCGGTGGACGAGAAGGTGGCCACCATCGAGATCGCCCAGGCCTACGACCCCATCGAGCGCGGCACGCTGCTCGCGCCGCTCACGCAGCGGGTCGTGCGGCAGGTGCAGCGCCGGCCAAACCAGCACGCCCTCGCCGGCATCATCGTCGCGACGCAGCAGGAGCTCGTCTCGGAGATCGGCGAGCACCACATGGTCTTCGTGGACAAGGGCCGCGCCGACGGCGTCGAGGAGGGGAACGTCTTCACCGTGGAGCGCGCCGGAGACCCGTGGCGGCAGCACCTCCAGGGTGGCGTCATCGACCCCACCCTCCCGCAGGAGGACGTGGGTACGCTCCTCGTGGTGGACGCCCAGCAGAACACTTCCGCCGCGCTCGTCGTCCGCAGCCTGCGCGAGCTCTCCATCGGAGAGCGGGTCGTGATGCATACCGCCGCCGCCGACGCGCCGCTCGCCGGCTCGGGCGGTCGCTAGCCGCGCCCTCGCGCGGGCGCAAACGCGCCACAAGGCGGCTATTCGCCCGAGATCACGGAACATTATGAGCTGGGCTCACGTCCCACGCGCTTGACGAGTGCGGGGGCTGACGAGTATACGGACCCGCCTCATGGACGCGGCGTGCACCATCCAGCGCGGCGAGAGCGGCTGGCTGCCGCGGCTGACGGCCATCCCGGAGCCGCCCGAGCGATTGCGCGTGCGCGGCGTGCTCGGACCCGCCGGCGAGCGGCGAGTCGCCATCGTCGGGATGCGCCACCCGGACGCCTATGGCCTCGACCTGACGCGCGAGATCGCCCGAGACCTCGCCCGCGCCGGGGTGTGCGTGGTGTCGGGCGGGGCGGAGGGGATCGACGGCGCGGCGCACGCGGCCGCCCTGGAGGCCGGCGGGCGCACCGTCGCCGTGCTGGGGACGGGCCTCGACGTCGTGTACCCGGCCGGCCACCGCGAGCTCTTCGCGCGGATCGTGAACGCGGGCGGCGCGCTCATCTCGGAGTACGAGGACGATCAGCGAGGCGAGCGCTGGACGTTCCCGAAGCGGAATCGGATCGTGAGCGGGATGAGCGAGGCGGTGCTGGTGGTTCGGGCAGGTGAGCGGAGCGGCGCGCTCATCACGGCCGGCTGGGCGCGGCGCCAGGGGGTGCCGGTCTTCGCGCTGCCGGGCGACGTGCGGCTCGAGGGCTCGGCCGGCCCCACGGCGCTCCTCCGGCAAGGCGCGAAGGTGGCGGCGAGCGCCCGCGACCTGCTCGAGGCGCTGGGGATGGCGGGGCAGCTGGAGCTGCCGGTGACGGAAGCTCCGGCGGTGGGGGGGGACGAGGCGGCGCTGCTCGGGGCGCTCGGACGCGTCCCGCGCCACGCCGACGAGGTGGCGCGGACGGCGGGGCTCACGCCGGCGGCGGCGCTGTCGGCGCTGCTGTTGCTCGAGCTCCGCGGCCTGTGCGAGCAACGCCCGGGACATCTTTTTCTGCGCCGCGGATAGAGCCGCGGCGCCAACGACGTACCGAAGGAACGATGCCCACCCAGGTGAAGACCGAAGCGAAGACGGCCGCGAAGACGGCCGCGAAGACCGCGGCCGCGAAGGCGACCACCAAGGCCCCCGCCGCCAAGAAGAAGGCTCCGGCCCGGTCGGCGGCCAAGGGCGCCGTCGCGCGCAAGGCCGGCGACGGCACGACGCTGGTGGTGGTCGAGTCGCCCGCCAAGGCGAAGACCATCAAGAAGTACCTGGGGCGCGGCTTCGACGTGAAGGCCTCGGTCGGACACGTGAAGGATCTGCCCAAGTCGAAGATGGGCGTCGACATCGAGAACGGCTTCGCGCCCGCCTACGACGTCATCAAGGGCAAGGCGAAGGTCCTCTCCGACATCAAGCGGGCCGCCAAGAACTCCAGCCGCGTCTTCCTCGCGACCGACCCCGATCGCGAGGGCGAGGCCATCGCCTGGCACATCGCCGAGGAGATCGGCGCGGTGGGCGGCGACGAGCGGGTGCGCCGCGTGCTCTTCAACGAGATCACGAAGAACGCCATCCAGAAGGCCATCCTGGAGCCGATCGCCCTCGATCAGAAGAAGTTCGACTCGCAGCAGGCGCGCCGGATCCTCGACCGGCTGGTGGGGTACCAGATCAGCCCGATCCTCTGGAAGAAGGTGCGGCGCGGCCTTTCCGCCGGCCGGGTCCAGTCGGTGGCGGTGCGGCTGGTCGTGGAGCGCGAGCGCGAGATCCAGGCCTTCCAGCCGGTGGAGTACTGGTCGCTCGAGGCGGAGCTGGCGGCGAAGCTGCCGCCCGAGTTCCGCGCCCGGCTGGTGAAGGTGGGTGGGGAGAAGGCCGAGCTGAAGGAGGGCGCGGTCACCCGCGCGCTGGTGCAGGAGCTCGAGGGCCAGCCGTACGTGGTGGCGAGCGTCGAGAAGAAGGAGCGCAGGCGCAACCCGCCGCCGCCCTTCACCACGGCCAAGCTGCAGCAGGAGGCGGCGAACCGGCTCGGCTTCACCGCCAAGAAGACGATGACGCTGGCGCAGCGCCTGTATGAAGGCGTGGAGCTGGGCGAGGAGGGCGCCACCGGCCTCATCACGTACATGCGCACCGACTCGGTCCGGCTCTCGACGGAAGCCGTCGACGCGGTGCGGGTCCACGTGGCGCAGACCTACGGCAAGGATCACCTGCCCGAGCAGCCGAACGTCTACAAGACGAAGCAGAAGTCGGCGCAGGAGGCGCACGAGGCCGTCCGCCCCACCTCGCTCGAATGGACGCCGGAGCGCACCGAGAGCTACTTCGAGCAGATGGGCGAGCGGGACATGTTCCGCCTGTACCAGCTCATCTGGAACCGCTTCGTGGCCTGCCAGATGCTGCCGGCCGTCTACGACCAGACCACCGCCGACGTCGCCGCGGGACGGGCCATCTTCCGCGCCACCGGCTCCATCCTGAAGTTCCCCGGTTACCTCGCGGTGTACGGGGCGCAGCGGCCGGAGGACGAGGCCGGCGCGCAGCCCGAGGCCGACGGGGAGGGCGAGGAGAAGGCGAAGAACCAGGAGCGCCTCCTCCCGCCGCTCGAGGCCGGGATGGTGCTGACCCTGAGGAAGCTCGACGCCGAGCAGCACTTCACCCAGCCGCCGCCGCGCTTCAACGAGTCCTCGCTCATCAAGGAGATGGAAGAGCGCGGCATCGGGCGGCCCTCCACCTACGCGGCCATCCTCTCCACGATCCAGGAGAAGGGCTACGTCGAGAAGGTGGAGCGGAACTTCAAGCCGGCCGAGCTCGGAACGCTCGTCACGGACGAGCTCGTGCGCGCCTTCCCTCGCGAGATGGACGTCGCCTTCACGGCCGGGATGGAGGAGAAGCTCGACGAGATCGAGGAGGGCACCATGCAGTGGCAGGCCGTGCTCTCCGACTTCTACGGCGGCTTCAAGGAGGACCTCGCCAAGGCCGAGGTCACCATGCGCGACGTGAAGCGCCAGGAGCTGGCGACGGAGCACCTGTGCGAGAAGTGCGGCAAGCCGATGGTCATCAAGTGGGGCCGGATGGGCGAGTTCCTCGCCTGCACGGGGTATCCCGAATGCCGCAACACGATGAACTTCAAGCGCGGTGAGGACGGCTCGATCGCGCCGCAGAAGGAGGAGGAGATCACCACCGACGAGAAGTGCCCGACCTGCGGCGCTCCGATGGTGGTGAAGCGCGGCCGGTTCGGCCGCTTCCTCGCCTGCTCCCGTTACCCGGAGTGCAAGACCTCCAAGCCCATCTCGATCGGCGTCACCTGCCCGAAGGCCTGCGGCGGGTACATCAGCGAGCGGCGCTCGAAGCGTGGCAAGACGTTCTACGGCTGCTCGTCTTACCCGAAGTGCGACTTCGTATCCTGGGATCGGCCGCGCAACGAGGCCTGCCCGACCTGCGGTAGCGCCTACCTGCTCGAGAAGTTCTCCAAGAAGACCGGGCCGTTCATCGCCTGTCCGAACAAGGAGTGCGATTACCGGCGGCAGGTGGAGGGCGCGGTGACGCCCGAGGCCGGGGGCGACGCGCCGCCGGTCCCCGAGGAGATCGACGCGTAGCGGCGGCGTAGGGGTGGGGTCCCGCCGAAGGCGGGGAGGGGCGCGCGCCTCCCCGGCGGGGCGGCTATGGCGGCGGGGGACAAGCCCCCGCCCTACAGACCGAGTAGGGCGGGCGGGTACCCGCCGGCGAAGCCGGTGGGTGATCCCCCGCCGCGGATGAGCGGATGCGGCGCTGCCGCCGGGCCGCAGGCCCCGTCACACGGCGCCGCAGGCCCCGTCACACGGCGCCGCAGGCCCCGTTACAAAGTCGGCTCCGCGGCGGTCCCCCGCTCGCGTCGGGTCGCGCAATCGGTGCACAGCAGCGCGAACGGCAGGACCCGGAGCCGCTTCGGATCGATCTCGGTCTCGCAGTCGACGCACACGCCGTACTCTCCCGTCTCGATGCGGGAGAGCGCGGCGTCGATCATGGCGATCTGCTTGCGCTGGGCTTCGCCGAGGAGCGTGAGCGTGTACTGCTCGTGCTCGCGCTGCGCGCCCTCCTCGAATTCGGGGTCGCGCTCCGCTCCGCGCAGCGCCTCCAGCTCCTCGGCGGCCCGTTTGGCGGTCTGGAGGATGGTGCGGCGGCGGCGCAGCAGCTGGTCGCGGAGATTGCCGAGGTCCTTCGATCGCACGTTGCGCTCCTCTGGTGAGGCCGACAAGATGAGCGCGAGTAGGCTCCCCAGAAGTACGGCCCGCCGCCCCCTGAGCCTGCGCGCGCTCGCACTCAAGCTGGTCACGACCCAGCGGCGGGCAACCCACCGGCGCGGAGGGCCGCACGGTGTCCCGCCTGGGTCATGCGACGTTCCGAGGAGAAGCGATGAGCGAGCGGAGGGTGACCGTGGTGGGCGGCGGACTGGCCGGGAGCGAGGCCGCCTGGCAGCTCGCCTGTGCAGGCGTGGCGGTCGAGCTTCGCGAGATGAAGCCCCTCCGGCGCTCGCCGGCGCACCGGCTCGATGGACTGGCCGAGCTCGTCTGCTCGAACTCGCTCCGCTCCGACAACCCTGAGAACGCGGTTGGCCTGCTGCACGAAGAGCTGCGTCGGGCGGGGAGCCTGGTGCTCGCGGCGGCCGACGCGACGCGGGTACCGGCGGGCGACGCGCTGGCGGTGGATCGCGAGCGCTTCAGCGCCCTGGTGAGCGAGCGCCTGGCCAGGCACCCGCTCGTCCAGCTCGTGCGCGGGGAGGTCACCGCGCTGCCCGCGGGCCCCGGCCCGGCCATCGTCGCGACGGGCCCGCTCACGGGCGACGCCCTGGCCGAGGAGATCGCCCGGCTCTGTGGCGGCCGGCTCCACTTCTATGACGCGATCGCCCCCATCGTCGCGGCCGAGTCGATCGACATGACCATCGCGTACGCGCGCTCCCGCTACGGGAAGGGCAGCGGCGACGATTACCTGAACTTGCCCTTCGACGAAACGCAATACCGCGCGTTCGTGGCGGCGCTCCTCTCCGGCGAGAAGGTCGCGCCGCACGCCTTCGAGGAGCCCCGCTTCTTCGAGGGCTGCTTGCCCATCGAGGTCATGGCGGAGCGCGGCGCGGACGTGCTCGCCTACGGCCCCATGAAGCCTGTCGGGCTCGAGGATCCTCGCACCGGACGACGGCCGTTCGCGGTCGTGCAGCTTCGCCGCGAGGACGAAGCTGGCACGGCCTTCAACCTGGTCGGCTTCCAGACGCGGCTCACCTGGCCCGAGCAGCGGCGCATCTTCCGCGAGCTCATCCCCGGACTCGCGCAGGCCGAGTTCGTCCGCCTCGGGCAGATCCACCGCAACACCTTCATCGAGGCGCCGCGGCTGCTCGCGGCCGACCTGTCACACCGCGAGCGGCCGCACCTCTTCTTTGCGGGCCAGATCACCGGCGTCGAAGGTTACGTCGAGTCGACGGCCTGCGGGCTCCTCGCCGCGCGCGCCGTGCTCGACCGGCTCGCTGGCAGGCCGTTCCGCGAGCCGCCGCCGGCGACCGCGCTGGGCGCGCTCCACCGCCACCTGACGGGGGCCGCCCACCCTGCGGGCGCCGAGTACCAACCCACCAACGTCGTCTTCGCCCTGTTTCCGCCGCTCTCGGGGAAGCACCGCGGGAAGGCAGCTCGGAAGACCGCGCACGCCGAGCGCGCGCGGAAGGAGCTCGCGCCATGGCTGTGATTCCCGCGCGGGGGAGCACCCACCGGCTGAGCCATCGGGTACCCGCCCGCCCTACGATTCGGACGAGCCTGCGCCTTGCGGCCTGGCTGGCAGCTGCTGCCATCGCCGTGGCCGGCGCCGCCGGCTGCCGCGGCGCCCCCCCGCCGAGCGCCGTCCCCGGCCATCGCGTGGCGGAGGGCCAGGTGCTCGCGCTGAGACCGTCGCCCGACGGCGCCTTCCTCGCCTTCCTCGACCGCTGCCAGCCCCAGAAGGACCGCACGCTGCCGCCGGGCACGGCGTCCTGCGACCTCTCGGTCGTGCCGGCGGCGGGAGGCGAGCGGATGGCGGTGGCGAAGGGCGTGACGACGCTTCCCCCCGGCTTCGCCTGGAGCGGCCAGGGCCACGCCCTCGCGGCCCTGGAGGGCTACGACCACGTGAAGGGCGCCGGCGCGTTGGTGGTCTGGTCCAGCGGGGCGCCGCGCCGCCTCGCCGAGGAGGTGAGCTTCTATGCGTTCTCGCGCGACGGCGCGCGGGTGGGCTACGCAGCGGCGGGGAGGCTCTTCCTCGCCGTGGGGAGCGCGGCGCCGGGGGAGATCGCCGGCGCGGAGGGCGTCACGAGCTTCGAGTTCGGCGGACCCGGCGGCGACGAGCTCCTGGCGAGGCGGAGCACGCGCTCCGGCGGCGAGCTGCTCGCGATCCGCGGCGGGCGCGCCGCGCCGCTCGCGCCGGCGGTGCGCGATTACGGCTACGCGCGCGACGGCGCCCGCTTCGCCTTCACCTCCGGCACGCTGCTGGCGCTCGCCATCCTCCCGGCCGGCGCCACCCACGCGCCGCCCGCGCTCGCGCGCGACGTCCAGACGTTTCTCTTCGCTCCCGCTGGCGACGCCATCGCCTGGGTGGCCGACGCCGCGCCCGGACGGCAGGGCGACCTGTGGGCGGCGCCGCTCGCCGGCGCCACGCCCGTGCGCCTGGGGCAGCGCGTGGGCGAGCCGCGCTGGAGCGCGCAGGGCGGGCGGCTGGCGTGGCTGCAGGACTACGATCCTCGGGGCCGAACCGGGACGCTCACGGTGGGAGGGTTCGGCTCGAAACCGCTCTCGCTGGCGAAGAACGTCTCCGACTTCGACCTTACCGCCGACGGGAGGACGGCCGCCTTCCTGCACCACGAGACCGCCGGGGGCTACTCGGTCGACCTGGGGCTCGCCCACGTGGACGACCACACCCGCGCCGAGGCGGTGGCGAAGGGCGTCTTCGGCTTCTCCTTCTCTCCCGACGCGCGCTGGCTCTATTACCGGAGCGCCTGCGTCCGGGACGGAGACGCCTGCGATCTCTTCCGCGTCGGCGCCGGGACCGACGCGAAGAAGCCGGAGCTGGTGGCGGAGGGGGTGAAGAGCTTCGAGTACGCCCCCGGCATGCCAGAGCGGCTCCTCGTCTCCTGGGCGCGCAAGGACCGCGTCGCGCTCGATCTGGCCGTATGGGAGGCGGGCAAGCTCACCGCCATCGACACCCACGCGCTCCCCGGCAGCGTGCGCTTCCTCGGCGGCGACCCGCGCCGGCTCGCCTACGCGGTCGTGGAGCCCAAGCGGCAGGGGGTATACGTGGCCGCGCTGCCTTGATCGAGGGGGCGCGAAACTCGCACGGACCGCCTCCCTCTGGCACGATCGCCCGCGTGCCCCTCGACCTCGCCGCGCTCGCACCCGAGCTGCAGAAGTTCGCCACGCACCTCGCGAGCGAGCGGCGAGGCTCGGCCCACACCTCGAAGGCGTACCTCACCGACCTCTCGCAGTACGCCACGTACCTGGTCGGGCGGGGCATCGCGCTCGTGCCGTCCTCCCCGCAGGCCGTGCGCGGCTTCCTGGCCCAGGCGGCGGGCGAGTGCGGGCCGGTCACGCTCGGCCGGAAGCTCTCCGCCATCCGGAGCCTCTACCGCTTCCTGGTGCGCGAGGGGCTCGCGCCCACGAACCCCGCCCGCGGGGTGGCGAGCCCCAAGCGGCCGAAGAAGCTGCCGGAGGTCCTGCCCGAGGACGAGGTGGCGACGCTCGTCGAGACGCCGCAGCTGGCCGAGCCGCTCGAGCTCCGCGACCACGCCTTCCTCGAGCTCCTCTACGCGAGCGGGCTCCGCGTCTCGGAGCTGACCGGCCTCGACCTCGACGATCTCGATCTCGCGCAAGGCCTCGTGAGCGTGCTCGGCAAGCGCAACAAGGAGCGGGTGGTGCCGGTCGGCGGCAAGGCACGAGAGGCGCTGCGGCGCTGGCTCGACGAGGGCCGCCCGGTGCTCGCCGCCGGGCCCGACCGGAACCGCGCCGGCGCGCGCGGCGCGCTGTTCCTGAACTACCGCGGCGGGAGGCTCTCGCAGCGCTCGGTGGCGCGGCGGCTCGACCGCGCCGTGCTGGCGAGCGGCCTGACGCGGCACGTCCACCCCCACGTGCTGAGGCACTGCTTCGCGACGCACCTGCTCGGGAACGGTGCCGATCTCCGCGCCATCCAGGAGCTGCTCGGGCACGCTTCGCTCTCGACGACCCAGCGGTACACGCACCTCGACTGGAAGCGGCTGGCGGAGGTGTACGACAAGGCGCATCCGCGGGCGAAGTAGCGACCCCGACCTCGACCGCGACCGCGACCTCGACCGCGACCTCGACCGCGACCGCGACCGCGACCGCGACGGTCGGCCTTGCCCCCTCATCCTCACCGCGCTACGTCACCACGATGTTCCATGGCACCACGGTCCTGTGCGTCCGCCGCGATGGGCAAGTCGTCCTCGCCAGCGATGGCCAGGTCACGCTCGACAAGACCGTCATGAAGTCGTCCGCCAAGAAGGTGCGGCGACTGGCGGAGGGGCAGGTGCTCGCGGGCTTCGCCGGCGCCACCGCCGATGCCTTCCAGCTCTTCGAGCTCTTCGAGAAGAAGCTCAAGGAGCACTCCCGCTCGCTGCCTCGCGCGGCGGTGGAGCTCGCCAAGCAGTGGCGCACCGACCGGTTCCTGCGGCGGCTGGAGGCGCTCCTCATCGTCGCCGACCGGGAGCACACCCTCGTGCTCTCCGGCGCGGGTGACGTCATCGAGCCGGACGTGGTGCCGGGCGGCGGGGTGGCGGCGGTGGGATCGGGTGGACCCTACGCGCTCGCGGCTGCCCGGGCCCTGCTCGCGCACTCGCAGCTCCCGGCGCGGGCGGTGGCGGAGGAGGCGATGAAGCTCGCCGCCGAGATCTGCATCTACACGAACGACCACCTCACCTTCGAGGAGCTCTAGTGGCGCGCGTCGAAAGTTCCGAGCCAGCCATGGGCGCGCCACGCGGGTGGGGGTTCGGGGGAGGCGGCGCTCCGCCTCCCCCGGTAGGGCCCCGCGGGGAGGGCCTGTGCCTTGCGGCCGTTCATGCAAGGCACGGAGCCTTCCCCGCGAAGTACGGCGGAGCAGTCCTGGTCAACCGGTTCACTCTTTCTGCGGAGGCGTACTAGGTGGACCCGAAGAACCTGACCCCGCGCGACATCGTGGGAGAGCTCGACCGTTACATCGTCGGGCAGGACAAGGCGAAGCGCGCTGTCGCCATCGCGCTGCGGAACCGCTGGCGCCGGCAGCACGTCTCCCCCGAGCTCAAGGACGAGATCCTCCCCAAGAACATCATCATGATCGGGCCCACCGGCGTGGGGAAGACCGAGATCGCGCGCCGGCTGGCGCGCCTCGCCGGCGCGCCCTTCGTGAAGGTCGAGGCCTCCAAGTTCACCGAGGTGGGCTACGTCGGGCGCGACGTCGACTCCATGGTGCGCGATCTGGTCGAGGCGTCGGTCAAGCTGGTGAAGGAGGAGGAGCTCTTGCGCCTGCGGGACCGGGCGCGAGAGCAGGCCGAGGAGAAGGTGCTCGACGCGCTCGGGTTCGGCGGCGGCGCCTTCGGCCTGGGGTTCCGCAGCGCCGTGCAGCGCGTCCGCGGCGAGGGTGAGCCGGAGCGGGCGCAAGGGATGGCTGGCCGCGACCGGGCGCGCGCGCAGCTGCGCGCCGGGACGCTCGACGACGAGGAGGTCGAGGTCGAGGTGGCGGAGAAGGGCGTGCCCTTCATGCCCATCATGGCGCCCGGGATGGAGGACATGGCGCAGGGGCTCAACGACATGATGAGCCAGCTCGGCAACAACCCGCTCGTCAACATGCTCGGCGGCGGCAACAAGAAGCGGAAGCGCAAGCTCAAGGTGAAGGACGCGCTCGAGGTCCTCACCGATGACGAGGCGAGTCGTCTCGTCGACATGGAGCGGGTGACGCGCGAGGCGCTCGATCGCGCGCAGAACGCCGGCATCATCTTCATCGACGAGATCGACAAGATCGCAGGCCGCGAGGGTGGGCACGGGCCCGACGTCTCTCGCGGGGGCGTGCAGCGCGACCTGCTCCCCGTCGTCGAAGGCTCGAACGTCACCACCAAGTACGGGATGGTGAAGACCGACCACGTCCTCTTCATCGCCGCCGGCGCCTTCCACGTCGCGAAGGTGTCTGACCTCATCCCGGAGCTCCAGGGCCGCTTCCCGATCCGCGTCGAGCTGGAGCCGCTGCGGCGCGAGGATCTCGTCCGCATCCTCAAAGAGCCCAGGAACTCGCTCGTGAAGCAGTACGTGGCGCTCCTCGCCACGGAAGGCGTGGACCTCCAGATCGGCGACGACGCGGTGGAGGAGATCGCGCGGGTCGCGGCCGAGGTGAACGACCGGATGGAGAACATCGGCGCGCGGCGGCTCCACACGGTCATGGAGCGGCTCCTCGACGAGGTGAGCTTCGACGCAGAGGAGAAGCGCGGGCAGCGGCTCGTCATCGATCCGAAGTACGTGCGCGAGCGCCTCGAGGGCGTCCTCGCGGACGAGGATCTCTCCCGCTACATCTTGTGATATAGGCGCCGAATGACGCAGAACGACGCCTTCGCGGAGCGGGCGAGACGGGTCCTCACCCCGAACTACCGGCAGCAGCCGATCGCCGTCGTCCGCGGCGCGGGCGTCCGGGTGTGGGACGCCGACGGGCGCGAGTACCTCGACTTCCTGGGCGGGGTCGCGGTCGATGTGCTCGGCCACTGCCACCCGGCGCTGGTGAAGGCGCTCGAGGAGCAGGCGCGCACGCTCTGGCACGTCTCGAACCACTTCTACATCGCGCGCCAGGTGGAGCTCGCCGAGGCGCTCCTCGCCCGCGTGCCCTGGGCCCGCCGCGCCTTCTTCTGCAACAGCGGCGCCGAGGCGAACGAGGTGATGCTGAAGCTGGCGCGGAAGTACCACGCCGACCGCGGGCACCCCGAGCGCCACGAGATCGTCGCCTGCAAGGACTCCTTCCACGGTCGAACCCTCTTCACCGTCACCGTCGGCGGTCAGGAGAAGTACCAGCACGGCTTCGAGCCGCTCGTGCCGGGCGTGCGCCACGTGCCGTTCGGCGACCTCGCCGCGCTGAAGGCTGCGCTCTCGGAGCGCAGCGCGGCGTTCATCGTCGAGCCGACGCTGGGCGAGGCGGGGGTCATCCCGGCGCCCGAGGGGTATCTCGCCGCGGCGCGCGAGCTGACGCGGAAGGCGGGCGCGCTCCTCTGTCTGGACGAGATCCAGACCGGGATGGGCCGGACGGGGCGGTGGTGGGCGCACGAATGGGAGGGCGTCGCGCCCGACCTCATGTCGTCGGCCAAGGCGCTCGGCGGCGGCTTCCCCATGGGCGCGCTCCTGGCGACCGAGGAGGTCGGCCTGCACCTCACGCCGGGGAGCCACGGCACGACCTTCGGCGGCAATCCGCTCGCGTGCGCGGTGGCGCTGGCGGTGGTGCGCGAGCTGGCGGAGGGCGTGCTGGAGCGGTCGCTCCCGGTGGCAGAGCGGCTCCGGGACGGCCTCGCCGCGCTCGCCAAGACCGGCCGGGTGACGCGGGTGCGCGGTCGGGGGATGCTGCTCGGCGTCGTGCTCGATGGCGTCGCCGCGAGCGACGTGGCGCGGCTCGCGCGGGAGCGGGGGCTCCTGGTGAACCCCATCGGCGACGACGTCATCCGCGTGGCGCCCGCCCTCACCCTCACCGCCGCCGAAGCCGATGACGCCGTGGCGCGCTTCGCCGCCGCGCTCGCCGCGGCGCCCCAGAAAGCCCAGACATGACCGGCCCCACCCGCTCGAAGCGCGACTTCCTCAGGCTGACCGACCTCTCGCGCGAGGAGCTGCTCGAGCTCATCGAGCGCAGCGCGGAGTGGAAGCTGCTCGGCAAGGGCGGCCCGCGTCCGCTCTCCGGGATGACGCTCGGGCTCGTCTTCGAGAAGGCCTCCACGCGCACCCGCGTCTCGTTCCAGGTGGGCGCGCACCAGCTCGGCGCACACAGCATCATGCTCTCGCCGAAGGACACGCAGCTCGGGCGCGGGGAGCCGATCAAGGACACCGCCCGCGTCCTGTCGCGTTACCTCGACGCGCTCGTGGTCCGCACCTTCGAGCACCAGAAGCTGGAGGAGATGGCGTCGCGCTCCACCGTGCCGGTGGTGAACGCGCTCACCGACGCGTCCCACCCCTGCCAGCTCCTCGCCGACCTCCTCACCATCACCGAGCGCTTCGGCGCGGACGCGCTCCGGCGCGGCGGGCTCGAGGTGGCCTGGGTGGGTGACGGCAACAACATGGCCAACTCCTGGCTGGAGGCGTGCATCCTGCTCGGCTTCACGCTGCGTTTGGCTTGCCCCGCCGGCTACGATCCCGACCTGGCGCTCGTGGCGCGCACCGGGGGCAGGGCGCGGGTGGTGCGCACGCCGCGCGAGGCGGCCCGGGGCGCGCACGTCGTGAACACCGACGTGTGGGCGAGCATGGGGCAGGAGACCGAGGCCGCCGAGCGCCGGGAGCGCTTCGCCGGCTTCATCGTCGACGAGGCGCTCATGGCGACGGCCGATCCCAAGGCCATCGCCCTGCACTGCCTGCCGGCGCACCGGGGCGAGGAGATCTCGGAGGCGGTGCTCGAGGGGCCGCAGTCGGCGGTCTTCGACGAGGCGGAGAACCGGCTGCACGCCCAGAAGGCCCTGCTCGAGCTGCTCCTCGCGTAGGTGCCGCGCCCACATCCGCGCGTTTGACCCTACCCCTGGACGGCCTGATAATCCGGGGAGCGGCGCTGGTGCGCCGTGGCCCTCGCCTTGGCCTCCGATCGCTACAGCGGCTTCGTCTTCACCCCGGCCGACCTGGCCGAGGAGGCCGATCTCACGCTCGAGCAGCGGAAGGAGATCCTGTACCTGCACGCGCGGCTGGGCGAGATCGATCACTGGCAGCTCCTGGACGTGCGCTGGAACGCGACCTGCGACGAGGCCCGCGCCGCCTACCTGGCCAAGGTGAAGGTCTTCCACCCCGACCGGCACGCCGGGCGCCGGCTGGGCTCGTACTTGCCCCGCCTGGAGCGGGTCTTCCGCGCGCTCACCCGGGCCCGCGACGACCTGTCCGACGAGGCGCGCCGGGCCGAGTACGCCCGCCGGACCGCGCCGCCCGAGGAGTTCGCGCGGATAGAGGCGCGCCGGCTGGGAGGCGAGGCCCGCGCCGGCGAACGGCGGGCGCGGCTCGCCCGCGCCAACCCGCTCGTCGCCCGCGCCTCGCGGGTGCAGGAGCTCGTGCTGCGCGGCAAGAAGGCCGAAGCGGACGGCAAGTTCGCGCAGGCCGCCAATGACTACCTGACCGCGCTCGGGCTCGACCCCCGCCACCCGGAGGCCCGCGCGCTGGCGGAGGAGGTGAAGAAGCGCGCCGGCGCCGAGCGCGCCCGCGAGCGCTACGACCGCGGGCTGGAGGCGGAGGTGGTCGGCAACCGGGGCGGGGCGCTCGCGGCCTTCCGCGAGGCGGCCGCGCTCGACCCGGGCAACCCGCGCTATGCCGTGACGGCCTCGCGGGCGGCCCTGGAGCTGGGCGACCACGCCGAGGCGCGGGTGCTCGCCGAGCAGGCGGTGCGGGCCGCGCCGCGCGAGGCGCGCGCCTTCGACGCGCTCGGGGCCGCGCTGCACGCCGCGGGCGATGCGCGCGAGGCGCGCCGCGCGCTCGAGCGCGCGCTCGAGCTCGATCCCGCGCTCGGGTCGGCCCGCGCGCTCCTGAAGAAGCTGCGCTGGAGCTTCCTCGGATGAGCTCCGGCCAGGGCCCCGTCATCGGCATCGACCTCGGCACGACCAACTCGGTCGTGGCGGCGGTCATCGATGGGGTGCCGCGCGTCATCCCGAGCCGCAGCGGCCAGCTGCTCACGCCGTCCGTGGTGGCGGTGGCGAAGAACGGCAAGCGGCTGGTGGGCCAGATCGCGAAGCGGCAGGCCATCACCAACGCCGAGAACACCGTCTATGCCGCCAAGCGGCTCATCGGCCGCCGCTGGGGATCGCGCGAGGTGGAGGACGCCCGGAAGGCGCTCCCGTTCCAGCTGGTCCCCGGGCCGGAGTCGAACGACGTGCGCGTGCAGATGGGCGAGCGCGTCTTCACGGTGCCCGAGCTCTCCGGCCTCGTGCTGGCGGAGCTGCGCGCCGACGCGGAGGCGTTCTTCGGATGCCCGGTGGAGCGCGCGGTGGTGACGGTGCCCGCCTACTTCAACGACGGGCAGCGGCAGGCCACCAAGGACGCCGGGCGCATCGCAGGCCTGGAGGTCATGCGCATCATCAACGAGCCCACCAGCGCCGCGCTGGCGTACGGGTTCGGCCGGACGATCGAGAAGAAGGTGGTGGTCTTCGATCTCGGCGGCGGGACCTTCGACGTCTCCATCCTCGACATCGGCAAGAGCGTCTACGACGTGGTGGGGGTCGGCGGCGACACCTACCTGGGCGGGGAGGACTTCGACCGCAAGGTGATGGACTGGCTCACCTTCGCCTTCGCCCAGGAGAACGGCGGCGTCGACCTGCGCGCCGACGTGATGGCGCTGCAACGGATCAAGGACGCGGCGGAGAAGGCCAAGTGCGAGCTCTCCGCGGCGCCGGTGGCGAACATCCACCTGCCGTTCCTGCTCGGGGGCGGGGAGGGCCGGCCGGCGCTCCACCTCGAGCGCCAGCTCCCGCGCGAGCAGCTGGAGGAGCTGACGCACGAGCTGGTCGCGCGCTGCATCGCGGTGACCGAGCGGACGCTGCGGGACGCCGGCGTGCGGCCTGCCCAGGTGGGCGAGGTGATCCTGGTCGGCGGGATGACGCGGATGCCGCTCGTCCAGCGCGCAGTGAAGGAGCACTTCGGGCGCGAGCCCTCGCGCGGCGTCCACCCGGACGAGGTGGTGGCGCTGGGCGCGGCCATCCAGGCGCACGCGCTGGCGCACCCGCACCAGGGCGCGACCGAGGTCCTGCTCCTCGACGTCACTCCCCAGCACCTCGGCATCATGCTGGTGGGCGGGTACTTCCAGACCATCATCCCTCGCAACACCACCGTGCCCACCTCCGCCACCCACATCTTCACGACCTCGCTGGACGGACAGACCTCGGTCCGGATCGCGGTCATGCAGGGGGCGAGCGAAAAGGCGAACGAGAACGAGCTGCTCGGGGAGTTCGTGCTGGCGGGCATCCGGCCGGCTCCGCGCGGCCAGGTGGAGATCGAGGTCATCTTCGAGATCAGCGCCGACGGCATCGTCGGCGTCTCGGCCCGGGACCTCTCCACCGGGCAGCGGCAGTCCATCACCGTGACCGCCACCTCGGGCCTCACCGAGGACGAGCTGAAGCGGATCATGGACGAGAACCTCGATGAGCTCCTGGAGAAGAAGCAGTCGAGCGGGGAGCTCGAGCGCCGGCGCGAGGCGACCGAGCGCCTGGTGGCCGAGATCGAGGCGCTCGTGCCGGCGGTCACCACCTCGCTGGCGCGGAGCCGCTTCGGGAAGGACGCGGTGGTGAAGGCGGAGGCGGTCGTGCAGCGCGCTCGCGCCGCCCTGCAGGCCCGCGACGTCGCCCAGCTGGCGGCGCTCGACGAGCAGCTCGAGCGCACCCTGCAGCTCTTCCGCGGGCTGTCCGGCGGCGTGGCGGGGCAGGAGGGCCGATGAGCGCCGCCGAGCTGGTGGAGCGGGGCCGGCGGGCCTTCAACGAGGGGCGGCGCGAGGAGGCGCGGCGCTGCTGGGGAGAGGCGCTCGCGCTCGATCCCGGCAACGAGCAGGTGCGAGCTTACTTGCTGAATCTCGCGGCCGTCCCCGCGCCATCGGCGACCTTGCCTCGGCCGGGCGCGCCGGTGCCGCTCCCCGGTCCGGCGCAAGGCGAGGCCGAACCGCGCCGGCCCCGGAGCGAGCGCGCTGAGGCGTCCGCGCCGGTGCCGCTGCCCGCGCCCGAGCGTGATTGGCTGCGCTCGCCGGTCACCCTCCCGCCCACCGGCTCCCCCCTCCACGCCGAAGGTTCCCTCGCGGCCGCGCCGTCGGCGCCGTCCTCGGATCCGTTCGCGCCGCCGCCGCCCGAGCGCGACACGCTCTCCGACTACGCTCCCTCGCCCTGGGGGCAAGGTCCGACCGAGCCGCCGCCGGTCGTCCTGGCCGAGGGCGGCGGGCTCGACCTCTCCAGCGTCGACGAGCAGTCGGGCATCCGGCCCCTCGTGCCGCAGGGAGGGCCGGCGCGCGGGCCCTCCGGTGTGCCAGGGGGCCCGAACGAGATCGAGGTGTGGATGCAGGGCGCCCGCGAGCTCTTCGCGCTGGGCGACTTCTCCGGCTCGCTGGAGCTGATCGAGCGCATCCTCAAGCTGCAGCCAGGCCACGCCGAGGCCCGCGAGTACCTGCAGCAGAACGAGTCGACCCTCATCGCGATGTACGAATCGAAGCTCGGTCCGCCCGGCGCCATCCCCCGGCTCGCCATCCAGCCCGAGGAGGTGATGTGGCTGAACCTCGATCACCGCGCCGGCTTCCTGCTGGCGCAGATCGACGGCACCGTCAACTACGAGGACCTCTTCGCCCTCTCCGGGCTGCCGCGCCTCGACACGGCGCGCATCCTCGCCGCCTTGCTACAGCAGGGCGTGATCTCTTAGAACGGGCCCTGCGGGCCCGGCGGCAGCGCCTGCGGCGCTCGACTCGCTGCGCGAGCCTGCCGCCGGCTTCGCCGTCTTCGAAGTCGGGGGCTCTGCCCCCGACCCCCCCGGAAAAGTTCCCTCGCGCTCGGGAACCGGGCGCCGCTGACCGCGCTGGAATGGCGAGCGCTTTTCTGCTACGTCGGCTCCATGTCCCGCATCTACAAGGCGCTCCCGCCCAAGGGCACCGCCATCGGCATCGCGTTCTCCGGCGGTCTCGACACCCGCTGCGCCGTGGCCTGGATGGCGGAGCAGGGCATGTCCGTCCACGCCTACACCGCCGATCTGGCGCAGCCGGACGAGGCCAACCCGGCCGACATCCCGCCGATCGCGCTCCAGCACGGCGCGTTGAAGGCGCAGCTCGTCGACTGCCGCGAGGCGATGGTGCGCGAGGGCATCACCGCCATCCAGTGCGGGGCCTTCCACCTCTCCTCGGGCGGGAAGAAGTACTTCAACACGACCCCGCTCGGGCGCGCCGTCACGACCACCGCCATCGTGCGCACCATGCGCGAGGACGGCGTCCACGTCTTCGGCGACGGCTCCACGCACAAGGGCAACGACATCCAGCGCTTCTACCGGTACGGCCTGCTGGTCGACCCGGAGCTGCGCATCTACAAGCCGTGGCTCGATCAGGCCTTCGTGACCGCCTTCGGCGGCCGCAAGGAGATGAGCGAGTACCTCGAGCGCCGCAAGCTCCCGTACAAGATGGGCGTCGAGAAGGCGTACTCGACCGACGCGAACGTGCTCGGCGCGACTCACGAGGCGAAGGACCTGGAGCGGCTCGACACCGGCATGCGGATCGTGAAGCCGATCATGGGCGTCGCGCACTGGCTGCCCGAGGTCCACATCCCCGCCGAGGAGATCGCGGTGAGGTGGGAGCAGGGCCTGCCGGTGGAGCTGAACGGCCAGCGCTTCGCCTCCCCCTACGAGCTCTTCCTCGAGGCGAACCGCATCGGCGGGCGGCACGGCCTCGGGATGAGCGACCAGATCGAGAACCGCGTCATCGACGCGAAGAGCCGCGGGGTCTACGAGGCTCCCGGCATGGCGCTCCTGCACCTGTCGTACGAGCGGCTCCTCTCCGCCATCCACAACGAGAACACGCTCGACCTGTACTTCACCCAGGGCCGGCGGCTGGGGCGCCTCCTCTACGAGGGCAAGTGGTACGACCCCGAGGCGCTCATGCTGCGGGACGCGCTGACCCGATGGGTGGCGCCGGCGGTGACGGGCAAGGTCACGGTCGAGCTGCGCCGCGGCGACGACTGGACCGTCCTCGACACGCAGGCGCAGTACATGAGCTACGCGCCCCACAAGCTCTCCATGGAGCGCGTCGAGGAGCCGGCCTTCACCCCCGAGGATCGGATCGGGGCCCTCGAGCTGCAGAACCTCAACGTGGGCGACAACCGCGCGCTCCTGCTCCATCACCTCGACGCCGTTCGGGCCCTGGGCCGCGCGCGGCCGGGCGCCGGCCTGGGAGCGCTCCTGGGATCCGGCGAAGAGGAGTAGGGCGGATACCAGCGCGCCGCCTCACCCCCTCACCACCGCCACCCAGGTCCCCTCCACCACCAGCCGACCGCGCTGGTTCAGGGTGGTCGTCTTCACGGTGAGGAAGTCCATCCCGGCCTTCTGGCGGATGTCGGCGATTTCACCGGTGGTCTCGAGCACGTCGCCCGGGTGGACCGCCTCCCCGTAACGGAAGGCCTGCTCGCCATGCAGGACCTTCACGAGATCGATGCCGAGGACGGGGTCGGCGCAGGCCTGCGCGAAGGGCTGCATGGCAAAGCGCACGCAGAAGGTGGGCGGGGCGATGATGTCGCCGTGGCGGGAGGCGCGGGCGACCGTCTCGTCCACGAAGAACGGGTGCGGCGCCTCCGGCGGCGCATCCGCGAAGACGCGGCCAGGCAGGCCGCCCGCCACCGTCACCGCGAAGTCGCGGATCTCCTCGAGGCCGACCGTGTAGCGGTGGGGGCCGTACCGGCGGCCGACGTGCCGGGGGTCGATCACGGCCGCTCCTCCTCGACGAGCGCCTCGGCGAAGGCCGCCTTCAGCACCTCCTCGCCGCGCTGGTTCAGGGCCGCGACCTCGACCCGCACCCGGCGCCCCTCGATCGTCACGCAGCGCCCCTCGAGGCGGACCTCGTCGCCGACGTTCACCGGGCGGGCGAAGCGCGCCGAGAGGGCCGTCAGCCGGCCCGGGTCGTCGAAGTAGCGCACGCACGCGTCGGCCAGCCAGGCCAGGGTACACATGCCCTGCAGGATCGCGCCCGGCTGACCGGCCAGGCGCCCCACCTCGGGATCGATGTGGATGGGATTGAAGTCGCCGGAGGCGGCCGCGTAGTAGACCGGCCGGTAGCGGTCGCAGGTGCGCCTGAGCTGGAAGGTGTCGCCGACGCGAAACTGGGAGAGGCCCTTCACGGCAGCGCCTGGTCCAGCGGGTCGTCCACGACCTCGTCCGGTCGCGGGCGCGGCGGCGGCGCGGCGAAGTACCCGCGCACGAACTCGACCAGGCGGTCGAGATAGCTCGTGATGGGCGGGCAGGTGATGCCGGTGCCGGCGAGGAGCTCGAGCTGGTTCCGGCAGTTGTAGATCGCGAGGTGGTTCACGAGCCGGATGGCGTTCCGGTGTGGCCGGACGAGGCGCTCCAGGAGGGGAAGCCCGAGCAGCGCCTCGATGGCGCGGTGGGGGAGTGCGACCGACGGCAGGGTCTTCCCGGCCCGCTGCGCGATGAGCTCGTACACGCTGCGGGCCGAGAGCGGCGCTGGATCGACGAGGTGGATGGTCTTGCCCACCGCGGCCCGGTTCTCGCCCAGCGCGAGCGCCGCCTCGACGACGAAGTCGACTGGCACGACGTTGAGCGGCGCGACGCCGTTGCCGGGGAGCGGCAACGGCACCGAGAGAGGCGAGGCCACGAGCAGGATGGCCAGGTAGTACGGTCCGTCAAAACGATCGACCTCGCCCGTCCGCGAGTCCCCCACCACGATGCTCGGACGGTAGATGGTGGCCGGGAGCTCCGACATGGCGCGCCGCACCAGCCGCTCGGCCTGGAACTTGGTCTGCTCGTAGCCGTCGTGGAAGCCCTGCCCCCGCTCCAGCTCCTCCTCGAGGATGACCCCCTCGCGGTCGCCCGAGACGTAGGCCGTCGAGAAGTGATGGAGTCGCCGCAGGCGCCCGGCGGCCCGCGCCAGCTCCAGCACGTTGCGGGTGCCCTGCAGGTTCACCGCCCGCAACGTCGCCTCGGGGACGCCCGAGTCGTAGACGGCGGCGAGGTGCCAGAGGTCGGTGACCTCCGCGGTCAGTCCCCGGAACTCCGCGCCCGAGAGGCCGAGGTGCATGCTCGAGACGTCGCCCTCGGCCACCTCGCCCGGGATCCCCAGCGCCGCCAGCTCGGCGCGGGCCGCGAGCGCGTGGCTCGCACGGGTGAAGAGGACGACCCGGTCGCGCGAGGGGTCGAGCGCCGTGGCGAGCCGTCGCACCAGGCGGCGGCCGATGAAGCCCGGCCACCCCGTGACGAGGACCACCTTCCCGCGCTCTGCCATGTCGCATGGTCAATAGCGCGCCGGCGGCGCGTTGGGAAGCTTACGGGACAGGCCCCGCTCGAGATCCGCGAGGAGGCGTGGCGCCTTGGCGGCCAGCGCGGCGAGATCCCCGTCGTTCACCACCACCACGTCCGCCCGGGCCGCCTTGTCGTCGATGGGGAGCTGCGCCGCGAGGCGCGTTGCGGCGTCATCGGCGGTGAGCCCGTCCCGGGCCGCGAGCCGCGCGAGCTGCACAGTCCGTGGCGCCCAGACGACCACCACGAGCTCCACCTCACCCTCCAGTCCGGCCTCGTAGAGCAGCGGCACGTCGTAGAAGGCGACGGGATGGCCCTCGGCGCGGAGCCGGTCGCGCTCCGCGCGAAAGAGCGCACGCACGGAGGGGTGGACGATCGCCTCGAGCCGCGCACGCTCTGCGGGGTCGGCGAAGACGCGCGCGGCCATCCGGCGCCGGTCGAGGTCCCCGCTCGCGGTGAGGACGTCCGGCCCGAACTCGGCCACGACGGAAGCCAGCCCTGGCGAGCCCTGTGCCACGGCGGCGCGGGCGAGCTGGTCGGCATCGAGGACCGGGGCCCCGGCCCGGCCCAGCGCCGCGGCGAAGGTGCTCTTCCCGGTCGCGATCCCGCCGGTGAGGCCGATGAGGGTCATCGCGACGGGGCCTGCGGCCCCGCCCCGTCGGCAGAGCCGCCGGGGCCCCACCCCTGCTCGGCGGGTCCCTGCGGCGCGCTGCGCGCGCCTGCCCCGCCATGGAGGGCTGCGCCCTCCCCGCCTGCGGCGGGCCCCCTCCCGCTCCTGGCGGCCTCTGTCTTCCCCGCCTCGGGCGCCTTGAAGCTGATGGCGTCGACGGTGCCTTCCTTGCCGAAGTAGACGGTGATCCCGGACGGCTTGAACATCCAGACGGTGCGGAAGTCGTCGGTGAACGCCTTCTGCGACGGCTTCCCGTAGGTGCCTTCCACGGTGTCCTTGTCCAGCTGATTCACCGGGAAGACCACCACCTCCACCACCACCCCGTCGTCGCGGGCGAAGAACTGGGCCTGGCGCGTGCCCGGGATGGCCTGCTCCCCCTTGTAGACGAGCGCGGTGCGGCCCGAGAGCTTGCCCTGCGTCGAGGGTGGACCGAACCTGGCGGCCACCTCACCCTCGGTGGTCGCGCCCGGTGTCACACCTTGCCAGCCGCGCGCCCAGGCGACGCCTGGCAAGGCGCCGGCGATGGTCAGGGCGAGCGCGAGGAGGAGGCGGAGGAGGGGCATGAGGCATTATACTCCGCCGCCCGTGACCCGCCCCTTGGCCATCCTCGCGCTCCTCCCGGCGCTCGCCGCGGCTGCCGACCACATCGGCCCCGAGACGTGCAAGGCCTGCCACCCGCTCGCCTATGAGGCGTGGAAGGAGGGGCCGCACGCACGTGCGCTGGAGAGCCTGAGCGAGGCGCAGCGCAAGGATGCGCGCTGCACCGCCTGCCACGCGCCGGAGCCGGAGAGGGGCGCCCACGGCGTGACCTGCGAGACTTGCCATGGCGGCGGCCGTCTGTACGCCCACGCCTACGTGATGAGGGACCGGGAGCTGGCGCGGGCCGTCGGGCTCCTCGAACCGAGCGAGAAGACCTGCCTCGGCTGTCACACGGAGTCGACCCCGAGCCTGACCCGGTTCGAATACGCGAAGAAGCTGCCGCTCATCGAGCACGGCGGCGACCGCGCGGCGCGGCACGCCGCCGAGGCGCGGCCGGGCCGCGAGTAGGAGCGCGCTTGGCCGTCAAGGTCATCTCCGCCGAATTCCTGAAGACCGCCACGCAACGCGCCGAATGGCCGCCCGATCCGCTCCCCGAGATCGCCTTCGTGGGGCGGAGCAACGTCGGCAAGTCCTCGATGCTGAACGCGCTCGCGCGGCGCGAGGGCCTGGCCCGCGTCTCCTCGACGCCAGGGCGCACGCAGGCGCTGCAGTTCTTCAAGGTCATGAGGCAGGACTCACCGGCCGCGCGCCCGCGCGCCATCCGCTTCTGCGATCTCCCCGGTTACGGCTTCGCCAAGGTGCCCAAGGCGGAGCAGGACCGCTGGGCGGCCATGATCGAGGAGTACCTGCGCGGGCGCGACGGTCTCCTGGCGGTGGTCCTCATCGTGGACGCGCGGCACGAGCCGTCGGCGAGCGACCGCGACGCGCACGCCTTCCTCGCCGCCCAGGGGCGGCGCGTCCTCGTCTCGGCCACGAAGATGGACAAGCTCGGCAAGAGCCAGCGCTTCGGCGCGGCGCAAGCGGCGGCGCGCGCGCTCGGCGTCCCTCCGTCGGAGGTGGTGCCGTTCTCCGCGGTCGAGGGCACCGGCACGGACGCGCTCTGGGCGCGCATCGCGACGCTCGCCAAGGAAAAGGCCTCGCCCCCAGGCGAGGCCTCCTGAAGACCCTCCCTGCCTCCCGCGCTACGAGATCCGGCTGCTGCTGACGGTCGACGTCGTGCCAGGCATGCCGCTTCCCTGCGGCAGCTCCTCGCCTCGGCCGGTCCGGTGCTTGATGGTGCCGCCGAGCTGGCTGCGGATCTCGGCCCCCGGCTTGGGCGCGAACATGATCCCGAGCCCGGCCCCGATCAGCACGCCCACCGCGAAGAGGCCGAGGCCGGAGAAGAAGTCGCTCGTCGGGGTGTGCTCCTCGAGCCCTAGCCTGTGCAGCACGTCCTCGCGATCCATGCCCTTCAGCGTCTTCTTGAGATCCCTCCAGCTCAGGTCCGACACATCGCTCCATTTCATGGTGTGTTCCCCTCTCGTCGAATGGCGCCCTAGGCCGCGCCGGTGGCCTCAGCGGGTGTCAGGCCGGCGGCGAGGTCGCGCAAGCTCTCCCGGAAGCCCGGGACGAGCAGCGCTCCCATGGCCGCGCGCGCCAGCGGGCGCGTGAGCGGCGAGAACAGTCCGCCGCCGGCGACGTAGCCGGCCACCAGCCCCAGCGCGAGCATCGGGTACGGTCGCTCCTGTACCCGCCGGCTGATCGCGCCGATCACGTCTCCCCATTCGCCGGGCTGCTCGTCCGTCATGTGCCCTCCGGACCGTGGCTCTCGCTGTTCCGACAAGCTGCGCATCGGACGTGACGCTTGCTAACGGAGCTCGGTCGTGACGCCGCGGGCGACGATGGGGCGCGCCAGAGGGGGACGGCGCGCGGCTGGCCCGAGCTCCAGCTCCACCACGACCGGCAGGTGGTCGGAGGCCAGCCGGGCGAGCGGGGTGTCGTGGACCGAGCAACCGAGCACCCGCACGGCCGGGCCCACGTAGGCACGATCGAGGCGTAACAGCGGGAGGACCGAAGGGAAGGTGGCGCGCGTGGTGCGCGCGGCGACGGCGGCGTCCGTGAGCTGGCGTCGGATCCAGCGCGGGACGGCCGACCGGCTCGACCAGGCGTTGAAGTCGCCCACCAGCACCAGCGGATAAGCGAGGGCCGCGTCGCGC
>DASPZP010000128.1:0-14531 GCA_035636195.1 Anaeromyxobacteraceae bacterium | reverse complement strand
CCTCGCCAAGGAGGGCGAGCAGCTCGCCACCTTCGCTCATCTTCAGGACGACGGCACGACCGCGTGCGGCTGCTGGATCTTCTGCGGAAGCTGGACGCAGGCCGGTAACCAGATGGCGCGCCGCGATCCGTCGGATCCGAGCGGCCTGGGTGCGACCGCGAACTGGGCCTGGTCGTGGCCGGCCAACCGACGCATCCTCTACAACCGCGCTTCGGCCGATCCTTCCGGGAAGCCGTGGGATCCGAATCGGCGCGTCCTGTCTTGGAACGGCAAGAAGTGGGGCGGCATCGACGTCCCCGACTACAAGCCGGATGCGGCCCCGGGCGAGGGCGTCGGCCCCTTCATCATGAACCCCGAGGGCGTGGCTCGCCTCTTCGCGCTCGACAAGATGGCCGAGGGGCCGTTCCCGGAGCACTACGAGCCGTTCGAGAACCCGTTCGACACGAACCTCCTCCACGAGAAGGTCGTCTCGAACCCGGCCGCGCGCGTGTTCAAGGGCGACCGCGAGATGTTCGGGTCCGGAAAGGACTTCCCGTACGTCGGGACGACGTACCGGCTCACCGAGCACTTCCACTTCTGGACCAAGCACACCCGCATCGCGTCGGCGCTCCAGCCCGAGCAGTTCGTGGAGATCGGCGAGTCCCTCGCGGCGAAGAAGGGGATCAGGAACGGCGACCGCGTGAAGGTGAGATCGAAGCGCGGCCAGATCGTGGCGAAGGCCCTCGTGACCAAGCGGATCGGCACCCTCCAGGTCGGCGGGCGCGACGTCGAGACGGTGGGCATCCCCATCCACTGGGGATTCGATGGGCTCACCAAGCCCGGCTACCTCGCGAACACCCTCACGCCGTTCGTGGGCGACGGGAACGTGCAGACTCCCGAGTTCAAGGCGTTCCTCGTCAACATCGAGAAGGCGTAGGGGGGCGCCATGGCTCTGCAATCGCTCGACATCAAGGCCCGCTCGGCGTCGACGTTCACTCCGCCCTCGGCGCGCAAGACGCTCGAGGTGGCGAAGCTCATCGACGTCTCGCGCTGCATCGGGTGCAAGGCCTGCCAGGCCGCGTGCATGGAGTGGAACGACCTGCGCGAGCCGGTCGGGGTCAACGAGGGGTTCTACACGAACCCGCCCGACCTCACGGATCAGACCTGGAACCTGATGCGGTTCTACGAGGAGCAGATCGAAGGCAGCCTGCAGTGGCTCATCCTCAAGGATCAGTGCATGCACTGCGCAGATCCCGGCTGCCTCAAGGCGTGCCCCTCCCCGGGCGCCATCGTGCAGTATTCGAATGGCATCGTCGATTTCCACGAGGAGGACTGCATCGGCTGCGGCTATTGCATCTCCGGCTGCCCCTTCAACATCCCGCGTCTCCGCAAGGAGGACTCGAAGGTCTACAAGTGCACGCTCTGTTCCGATCGGGTCTCGGTGGGACTCGAGCCGGCGTGTATCAAGGCCTGCCCGACGCAGGCCCTCTCCTTCGGCTCGAAGGAGGACATGGTCATCCAGGCGAACCACCGGTTGGAGGACCTGCACGAGCGCGGATTCGCCAAGGCGGCCGTCTACGATCCGCAGGGCGTCGGCGGCACGCACGTCGTGTACGTGCTGCCGCATGGAGACCCCGAGCTCTACCGGCTCCCGAGGAAGCCGGAGATCGGACCGCTCCTCTCGGTGTGGCGGAGCTGGTTCTCGCGCTCGCTGGGCGTGTTCACCATGTTCGCCGTCGTGGTCGCAGGCGTCTTCCACTACATGAAGGTGGGGCCGCTCGAGGAGCCGAAGGACGACGAGCCAACGCCGCCGGGGCGCCGGCCGGGGAAGGAGGCCTGAGATGGCCACGACCAGCAAGGATCTCAGGGCTCCGCAGGATGTCACGTCCGGTGAAGATCCGCGCCTCATCCGACGTTACCCGGAGTGGGAGCGGCTCACCCACTGGGGCGTCGCCATCGCCTACATCTTCCTCTTCCTGTCGGGCCTGGCGATGTTCCACCCCTTCTTCTTCTGGACGGCGTCGCTCTTCGGTGGCGGCCAGCTCATGCGGATCCTGCACCCCTTCATCGGGGTGGTGCTGGTCCTGCTCTTCTATCCGTACGCGGCCCAGCTCTGGCGCGACAACGTGATGACGCCGACCGACTGGAAGTGGACCAGGCACGCCTTCCAGTACATGAACAAGCGGTACGAGACCCCGCCCGACACTGGCAAGTACAATGGCGGCCAGAAGCTCATGTACTGGTCGATGGTCGTCGTCATCGCCGTGCTGCTGACGACCGGCGTCCTCATGTGGCAGCCCTACTTTGCGCCGGCGTTCTCGTCCACCACGCGCAAGGCGGCCGCGATCCTGCACGCGATCAGCGCGTTCATCATGTTCGTCGGGATCGGCATCCACATCTACGCCGGCTACTGGACCAAGGGTTCGTTCAGGGCGATGACGCGCGGCACGGTCACGCGCGCCTGGGCGCGCCTCCACTACCCGGCCTGGTACCGCCGGATGACCGATGAGTCGGCCAGCCAGGACCGGCGATGACGGACAGCCAGCCGCTCACCGGCTCGGGCGGCCTGGGCGACATTCCGTACCTCCGGCTCCCGCAGCCGGAGCGCCTCTTCACGCGTCGCGCCGAGCGCTTCCGGACGCTCGCCGCCGGCCACACGCTCGCCGAGTTCCTGGAGCTGCTCGGCCGCATCGCGGCGGCCCAGGCGGTCGCCGCGGCGCAGGTGAAGATCTCGACGAATGGCCTGGAGCCTCCACGCGAGCGGCCGCTCGACGCGGCGAATCACCGGCGCGGGCCGGAGTGGCGCCAGGCGCTCAGCGTGATCGTGTCGGAGCTCCGCGACGCCCCCGCGCCCCCGGAGACGCGCGCCGCCCTCGAGCTGCTCGCGGCGCTGCCGCCGCCCGAGCTGGAGGCGCTCGCGGACCGCGTCCTGGCGAACGCGGTGCAGGGCGCCGACCTCGCCGCCGGACCGTTCGCCGCGGCGGCGTTGCAGGTCTACTTCACGGCGCTGGCCGCGCGGCTCCCATCCGGCGCCGTGGCGCGTCAGCGCGACGGCTGCCCGGTGTGCGGCTCCTTGCCCGTGGCCGGCCTCGTCCTGGGCGACGACAAGCTCCGCTACCTCGTGTGCAGCCTGTGCGCCTCGCAGTGGCACCACACCCGCGTCCAGTGCACCGCCTGTCACGAGGGCGAAGGGATCGCCTACTACGCGCTGGAGGGCGAGCGGGCGCACCAGGCTGGCGTGGCGGGCGCGAGCGCGCGCGCCGAGGCGTGCCCGGCCTGCAAGGCGTACACGAAGCTCTTCTACGCCGAGAAGGATCCGTCGCTCGAGCCCTTCGCCGACGACGTCGCGACGCTCGCGCTCGACCTCCTCATGGCCGAGGAGGGTTGGGCCCGCCACGGGGTGAACCTGTTCCTCCTGCCCGGCGAGCCCGCCGTCGCGGGAGTGGCGAGCCCCTGAGGCGATCGACGGCCCGGCAAGCCTGCTGGGGGACGCGCCGAGCAGCCGAGCGGGGCCCGCGAGCACTCCGAGGTGGTCGGGGCATGACCCCGAAGGAACGTCCAGCACCGCCCGTGCCGTACATACGCTCATCGGGCGTTCGATCCTGCTGGTCACTCCGCGGACGCTTCGAGGGCGCTCCCTCCGTCTCGAGGACACCATGAACATCTCGCTCAGGCTGAACGGCAAGCCGGTCACCGCCGAGGTGGAGGCGCGCACGCTGCTCGTGGAGCTGCTGCGCGACCGGCTCGGGCTCACCGGCACGCACGTCGGTTGCGACACGAGCCAGTGCGGCGCGTGCGTGGTGCACGTGGATGGACGATCGGTGAAGAGCTGCACCATGTTCGCCGCCGAGGTGGACGGCCGCGAGGTGACGAGCATCGAAGGCCTGGCGGCCGGCGACGGGGCGCTCCACCCCATGCAGGCCGCCTTCCACGAGCAGCACGCGCTCCAGTGCGGGTTCTGCACGCCGGGCATGGTGATGAGCGCGGTCGAGCTCGTGGCGCGGCGACCGGGGGCGACCGAGGCGGAGATCCGGGCGTGGCTGGAAGGGAACTTCTGCCGGTGCACCGGCTACCACAACATCGTCAAGGCCGTGCAGGCGGCGGCCCGGGTGCCAGCCCAGCCTGCGGGGAGGTCGTCATGACGACCGACGGGATCGGCGCCGCCGTGCTGCGCAAGGAGGACCGGCGCCTCCTGCTCGGCGCAGGCCGGTACACCGACGACATCCAGCGGCCGAACCAGACGTACCTGCACATCGTCCGCTCGCCCCACGCCCACGCCCGGATCCGGGCCATCCGCGCCGAGTCGGCCCGGGCGGCGCCGGGCGTGCTGGCGGTCCTCACCGGCGCGGACCTCGCGGCGGAGAAGATCGGCAACCTCCCCACCGGCTGGCTCATCCACTCGAAGGACGGGTCGCCCATGGTGGAGCCGCCGCACCCCGCCCTGGCGGTGGAGAAGGTCCGGCACGTGGGCGACCAGGTGGCGGTGGTGGTGGCCGAGACGCGGGACCAGGCGCGCGAGGCGGCCGCGCTCCTCGAGATCGACTACGAGGAGCTGCCGGCGGCGGGCACGATCGGCAAGGCGATCGCCCCGGGGGCGCCGCTCGTCTGGGAGCAGGCGAAGGGGAACACCTGCTTCGACTGGCACATCGGCGACCCGGCCGCGGTGAAGGCCGCGTTCGCGAAGGCGCACCAGGTGGTGAAGCTCGACCTCGTGAACAACCGGATCATCCCGAACGCGATCGAGCCGCGCGCCGCCATCGGCGAGTACGACCGCGCCACCGGCGACTACACCCTCCACACCACCAGCCAGAACCCCCACCTCACCCGGCTCCTGCTCGGCGCCTTCAGCTTCCAGGTCCCGGAGCACAAGCTCCGGGTGGTGGCGCCGGACGTGGGCGGCGGGTTCGGGTCCAAGATCCACCACTACGCGGAGGAGGTGCTGGTCCTCTGGGCGGCGCGGAAGGTCGGACGCCCGGTGAAGTGGACCGCCCAGCGCTCGGAGTCGTTCATGTCCGACGCGCACGGCCGCGACCACCTCGCCCACGCCGAGCTGGCGGTGGACGCGGAGGGCCACTTCCTCGGGCTGCACGTGAAGGAGACGGTGAACCTCGGCGCGTACCTCTCGACCTTCGGCACCGTCGTCCCCACCTACCTGCACGGCATCCTGTTCGCCGGCCCGTACAAGACGCCGGCCATCTACGTCGAGGTGCGGGCGGTCTTCACCCATACGGTGCCAGTGGACGCGGTACGCGGCGCCGGCCGCCCCGAGGCCACCTACGTCCTCGAGCGACTGGCGGACCTCGCGGCGCGCGAGCTCTCGATCGACCCGGTCGAGGTCCGGCGGCGGAACTTCATCGACAAGTTCCCCTACCAGACCCCGGTCGCGCTCCAGTACGACTCGGGCGACTACTTCGCGAGCCTCGACGCCGCCCTCGACAAGGCCCGCTGGGCGACGTTCGGGGAACGCCGGGCCGAGGCGCGCCGGCGCGGCAAGCTGCGCGGGATAGGGCTCTCGACCTACCTCGAGGCGTGCGGGATCGCGCCCTCGGCGGTGGTGGGCTCGCTCGGCGCGCGGGCGGGCCTCTACGAGTCGGCGAGCGTCCGGGTCGACCCGACCGGCACCGTCACCGTCTTCACCGGGACGCACAGCCACGGGCAGGGGCACGAGACGACCTTCGCGCAGATCGTGGCGGAGCGGCTCGGCATCCCGCTCGACAAGGTCGAGGTGGTCCACGGCGACACCGCCCGGATCCCCTTCGGCATGGGCACGTACGGCTCGCGCTCGCTGGCGGTGGGCGGCTCGGCCATCGCCCAGGCGGTGGACAAGATCGTGGCCAAGGGCCGGAAGATCGCGGCGCACCTCCTCGAGGCGGGGGAGGGCGACGTCGAGTTCAAGGACGGGAAGTACACGGTGGTGGGCACCGACCGCGCGAAGTCCTTCGGGGAGGTCGCCTTCACCGCCTACGTGCCGCACAACTACCCCGCCGGCCTCGAGCCGGGCCTCGAGGAGAACGCGTTCTACGATCCGAAGAACTTCACCTTCCCGGCCGGCTGTCACGTCTGCGAGGTCGAGATCGATCCCGAGACCGGGGTCGTGCAGGTGGTCGGGTTCACGGCGGTGGACGACGTGGGCACGGTCATCAACCCCGTCATCGTCGACGGCCAGATCCACGGCGGCGTGGCCCACGGCATCGGCCAGGCGCTCTTCGAGCACGCGCTCTACGACGACGAGACCGGCCAGCTCCTCTCCGGCTCGTACCTCTCCTACACGATGCCGAGGGCGCTGGACGTCCCCAGCTACGGCGTCTCCACCACCTTCACCCCCTGCACGCACAACCCCCTCGGCGCGAAGGGCGTCGGGGAGGTGGGCTCGATCGGCGCGCCGCCGGCGGTGATCAACGCGATCGTGGACGCGCTCGCGCACCTCGGGGTGAGGCACGTGGACATGCCCGCCACGCCCGAGCGCGTCTGGCGGGCCATCCGCGACGCGAGCAAGGGCTGAACCGGAGGCGGCCATGCAAGACTTCGAGCTCCACCGTCCCGAGACCGTCGCCGCCGCCGTCGGCGCGCTCAGGAAGAAGCCGGACGGCAAGTACCTCGGCGGCGGGCAGAGCCTCATCCCGGTGATGAAGCTCGGCCTGGCCGCGCCCTCCGACCTGGTCGCCCTCGCCGGCGTGAAGGAGCTCTCGGGCATCCGGCGCGAGGGGAAGGACCTGGTGGTGGGCGCGGGCGCGACCCACGCCGAGGTGGCGGAGTCGGCCGCGGTGCAGGGCGCGATCCCGGCCCTTGCCCACCTCGCCGCGCACATCGGCGATCCCCAGGTCCGGAACCGGGGCACCCTGGGCGGCTCGCTCGCGCACGACGATCCGTCGGCCGACTACCCCGCCGCGGTGCTGGCGCTCGGGGCGACCATCCAGACCGACCGCCGCGCCATCCCGGCCGACGCCTTCTTCCAGGGCCTGTACCAGACCGCCCTCCAGCCGGACGAGCTCATCGTGGCGGTGCGCTTCCCGGTGCCCGAGAAGGCGGCCTACCAGAAGCTTCCGCACCCGGCCTCGCGCTTCGCGCTGGTGGGCGTGTTCGTGGCGAAGGGCCCGGCGGGCGTCCGGGTGGCGGTCACCGGCGCGGGCGCCGGGGTCTTCCGCTCGAAAGAGCTCGAGGCCGCACTCGGGGGGAGCTTCTCGGCGGACGCGCTCGCGGCGGTGGCGGTGCCGAGCGCGGGGCTCACCGGCGACCCCTTCGGCAGCGCCGAGTACCGCGCCCACCTGGTGGGCGTGCTCGCCCGGCGCGCGGTCGCGGCGTGCGGGTAGGGGACCGCGGCGCGGGACCCGTGGCCGCACCGCGGGCCGTGCCGGAGTCGGTCGACGAGACCCTCGCGCTCCTCGCGGCGGGCGAGTACGTCGCCGACCGGAGCCTCGCCACTGCCCTCTTCCTCTCGCTCCGCCTCGGCCGGCCGCTCTTCCTCGAGGGCGAGGCGGGGGTGGGGAAGACCGAGGTGGCGAAGGTGCTGGCGCGCACCCTCGGCCGGCGGCTCATCCGGCTCCAGTGCTACGAGGGGCTCGACCTCGCCTCGGCCGTCTACGAGTGGGACTACGCCCGGCAGATGCTCGAGATCCGGCTCGCCGAGGCGGCGCGGGAGGTGGACCGGGCGAAGATCGAGCACGCCCTCTTCTCGGAGCGCTTCCTCGTGAAGCGCCCGCTACTCCAGGCGCTCGAGCCCGATCCGGCCGGGCCACCGGTGCTCCTCATCGACGAGCTCGATCGCACCGATGAGCCGTTCGAGGCGTTCCTGCTCGAGGTGCTCTCGGACTTCCAGGTCACGATCCCCGAGCTCGGCACGATCACCGCCGCCGCGCCGCCGCTCGTGGTCATCACCTCGAACCGCACGCGGGAGATCCACGATGCCCTGAAGCGGCGCTGTTTCTACGCCTGGGTGGACTATCCCGACCAGGCGCGCGAGCTCGCCATCCTGCGCTTGCGCGCCCCGGGAGTGGCGGAGCGGCTCTCCCGCGAGGTGGTCGCCTTCGTGCAGCGGCTCCGCACCCGCGATCTCTTCAAGCTCCCCGGCGTCACCGAGACCCTCGACTGGGCGCAGGCGATCGCCGCGCTCGACCGGGCCACCCTCGACGGAGAGACGGTGGACGCCACCCTCGGCGTCCTCCTCAAGTACCAGGACGACATCGCCCGGATCCGCGGGGCCGAGGCCCAGGCGATCCTGCGGGAGGCGGGCGAGGCGGGGGCGCCGTGAAGCCCGCCGGGCCCGGGCGGCTCGCCGAGAACGTGGTCCGCTTCGCGCGCCTGCTCCGGGCGGCCGGGCTCCGGATCGGGCCGGGGCGAGCTCGCGAGGCGGTGGGGGCGGCGGCGGAGGTGGGGGTCTCGCAGCCGGACTTCTACTGGGCCCTGCACGCGGTGCTGGTCTCGCGGACCGACGAGCGCGCGCTCTTCGACGAGGCCTTCCGGCTCTTCTGGCGGGAGCCGGAGACGCCGCTCGCCGCCCCGCCCGTGCCCGGAGACCGGATCCCGCTCCCTGCGCGCCGCCCCGCCGCGCGCCGGCTCGCCGAGGCGCTCGGGGCGGAGCGCGCCCGCTCGCCCGCGCCGCCGCGCCGGGTCGGGGTGGAGGGGGCGGCGGTCGCCTGGTCCGACCGGGAGGTGCTCCGCTCGAAGGACTTCGAGCAGATGTCCGCGGACGAGCTGCGCGAGGCGGAGCGGGCGATCGCGGCGCTGCGCCTCCCGGTGCGCGATCTCCCGACCCGGCGGCTGGTGCGGGATCCCCGCGGCGAGCGGCTCGACCCCAGGGCGATGCTCCGGGCGGCCCTCCGGGGCGGGGGAGCGCTCCTCCCGCTCCGCTGGCGGACCGCCGCGCGCCGGCCGCCGGTCGTGGTGGCGCTGTGCGACGTCTCCGGGTCGATGTCGCGCTACGCCCGGGTGATGCTGCGGTTCCTGCACGCCCTCACTCGCCAGCACCGCCGGGTGCACTCCTTCACCTTCGCGACTCGCCTCACGAACGTGACCCGCCACCTCGCCCACCGCGACCCGGACGCGGCGCTGGCCGCCATCGGCCGGACGGTCCGGGACTGGGACGGGGGAACGCGCATCGGCGCGGCGCTGCGCGAGTTCAACCTTCGCTGGTCCCGGCGCCTGCTGGCGCAGGGGGCGGTGGTGCTCCTCCTCACCGACGGGCTCGACCGGGACGCCGGCCACGGCCTCGCCGCGGAGGTCCTCCGGCTGCGCCGCTCCTGCCGCCGGCTCGTCTGGCTGAACCCGCTCCTGCGCTTCCAGGGCTTCGAGCCGCGCGCGGCGGGGATCCGGGCCATGCTCCCGAACGTGGACGACTTCCGCCCGGTGCACGATCTCGAGAGCCTGGCCGCGCTCGCGGCGGCGCTCGACGCGCGCCCGCTCAGGCGCGGCGGGAGCCGCCCGCCCCGCGCCGGAACAGGCCGACGAGCCATGCCCAGAGCGTCCTCATGAGGAGCGGCAGCGCGCGCACCGCCTCCTCGCGAGGGGGCGCCGGAGCCGGAGCGGCGGCAGCCGCCCCGGGGACCGCGGGCGCGGCGCGGGCCGCCGCCTCCGCCTCGAGGGTGGCGCGGACGCAGGCGGCGAACTGCTGGAAGAGCTGGTGCGCCACCTGCTCGATCATCCCGCGTCCGAGCTGGACGAGCCTGCCCACCACGTTCACCTCCGTCTGGACCATGACCTCGCAGCCGCCGCCCGGAGCGGACGCGAGGCGGCTCTCCATCGTCATCCTCGCCGAGCCGGTCCCCGTGCTCTCCTGCCCCTCGCCGGTCATTTTCACCCGCCGGCTGGTGACGTCGACCTCCGCGAGGTGGACGCGGCCGCGGTAGGTGACGGTGATGGTCCCGACCTTCACCTTCACGTTGCCCTGGAAGGTCCGCTCGTCCTGCACCTCGGTGAGCTCGGCGCCGGGCAGGCAGGTCACCACCCGCCGCGGGTCCACGAGGTAGGCCCAGACCGCCTCGACCGGCGCCTGCACCGCGAACCGCTCCTCGATCCGGATGGCCACCTCGCTAGCCCTCCTCGCGTGCCAGGAGCTCGTCGAGGAGCGCTCCGCCGTGGCGGAAGGCGCTCCACCCGTCGCCCACCAGCACGTGCGCGAGCCGGGGGTGGAGGGCGCGGACCCGGCGCAGGGACGCGAGCATGCCGGGGGGATCGCGGAGCTTCTTCCTGGGCAGGAGCGCGAACGCGTCCGCGCGGCCCGCGCGTACCGCGTCGCCGAAGATGGCGGTCGTCTCCTCGAGCACGAGCACGAGCTCGCCCGGGGTCTTCGACCCCTCGAGGGCGCGGACCAGCAGCCCCGGGAACGGCTCGTCGCCGTCCGCGAGCCAGCGCGCGCACGGGATGGGGAAGCCGTCGCGTTCGCCGGCCGGCCCGAGCACCGTCGCCCCGGTGCGCGCCGCGAGCTCCTTCGCCCCCCGGACGTGCGCCGAGTTCGTGAGGACGAGGAAGGCGGCCCCGCCCAGCTCCGCGAGGTGCTCCTCGTCGGGCGCCGCGAGGGGGAGGGGATCGACGATGACGTTGCCGTCCGGCCGCCTCCACAGGAGCGAGTTGAAGTCCATGCGGAGCGCCGCGTCATACGCGGACCAGGTGAAGAGATCGGGTCGGTGGAGCGCTCTCATGCGGCGAACTCCTGATCATGTCCCCGGGGGAGCGGCGGCGGGCGCGGGCCGCGGGAGGCGTACCGTGAAGACCGAGCCGGACCCGGGCTGGCTCTCGACGGAGATCTTCCCGCCCTGCTGCTCCACCAGGCAGCGGGTGATGTACAGACCGAGCCCGAGGCCTCCGAAGTGGTTCCTCGACACCGCCCGCTCGAACTGGTCGAAGATCCGATCGAGGTCGCTCGGAGCGATCCCGATCCCGTGGTCCTCGACCTCGATGAGGGCCTCTTCCCCTGCGGCTCCGACGCGGATCTCGACCGGCCTGCTCGCGCCGAACTTCAGCGCGTTCGAGAGCAGGTTCACCAAGACGCGGTCGAGGGCGAGCCGATCCCACGCCCCGCGGACCGGCTCGCCACAGCGGAGCACGACGGTCGATCCGCTGCCGGGCACCAGCTCGCTCAACCGGTCGAACACCTCGCGCGCGACGTCGCACAGATCCACGGCCTCACGCTTCAGCTTCGCTCGACCGCTGGTGATCCGGGAGACGTCGAGCAGGGACTCGATGAGCTGCCCGAGCCGCGAGATCTGGCGAGCCGCGCCGCTGTAGTCTGCGGGGACTGCGCGATCGCAGGTCCCGCAGATCGAGGCCTGCTGCTTCAGAGCGACCTGCTGGAGCTTCAGCTGGAGCACGGTCACGGGGGTCCGCAGCTCGTGCGCGGCGACGGACAGGAAATCGTCCCGGGCGGCGACTGCGAGCCGCGCCTCCGCGTACAGGCGGCAGTTCGCGATCGCGATCCCGGCGCGCCGGCCGATCTCCTCCGCGACTGCGAGGTCGTCCGCGCCGAACCGCCGATCCGACACGGCGAACACGATGACCCCGAACACGTCCTCCCTCAGGCGTACCGGAACGACGATCGCGGACCGGACGCCCAGCATCCCGAGCGTGGCCCTCCAGGGAGATGGCGTGGAGCTGGTGGTGACGTCCTCTTCGAGCTCGGCTCGCCCGCTCGACGCGACGGCCACGGGGCCGCCGGACCCTCCCGGCGACTCCAGGACCGCATCGAGGCCGGTCGAGACCAGCGCTGCCATCGTCGCGTCGCGGTGCGCCGTGAGCCACCCCGGCTCCTCCCCTTCGGCGCCGCCCGTCCGGATCGCACACCAGTCCGCGAACAGCGGGACGACGGCGGACGCGAGCGACGCGAGCGCATGGCGATCCTCGAGCGAGTGCGTGACAGCCGTGCTCGCCGCAGCAAGTACCGACATGCGCTCGCGGGCCACGTCGGCGGCGGCCCGCGCCGCGCGCTCCTCGGCGAGGAGACGGGCGCGGGCCGCGTGCTGGTGGCGCTCGATCGCATAGCGCAGCGCGCGCGGGACGAGCGCGGCGTCCACCGCCCCCTTGAGGAGGTAGTCCTGCGCCCCTGCCTGGATCGCCGCGGCGCCGAGGCTCCCATCCGTACCGGTGAGGACGACAATGGGGACCTGGGGCGCGGCCTCGACCAGCGTCCGGAGACCCTCGAGCCCGAATGCGTCGGGAAGGCTCAGATCGAGCAGGATCACCTCGGGTGCGGGCGAGCCCTGCACGCGCGCGAGCGCGTCGGAAAGCCTCGCCACCTGCTCGAGCTCGTAGGCGCCCGCGTCCACCTCCCCGAGCGCGAGCGTCACGAGGTCTGCATCGCCCGGGTTGTCCTCGACCAGGAGGACCCGCGTCGCCGGCGCCTGCTGCTGCGGGAGGCTCATCGATGACTCTGCGGGGTCGAACACCCGGCGCTCACCACGTCGCCTCGGTCGGAAGCTTCACCACCCCGAACCAGAACTGCGCGACCGCGCCGACCGCGGCGAGGAACTCGTGCAGGTCCATCGGCTTCGTCACGAAGCAGTTGGCGTGGAGCCGATAGCTCTCCATGAGATCCGGGCGCGCGTGCGACGAGCTCAGGACGACGATCGGGATGTGCTTCAGCGCCGGGTCCTCCTTCACGCGGGCGAGCACCTCCCGCCCGCTGAGCTTGGGCAGGTTCAGGTCGAGGAGGACCAGGTCTGGCGGCTTCGCGCCGCCGTGCCGCCCCTCCCTCCGCAGGAACTCGATGGCCTCCATGCCGTCACTCGCCACCGACACGTCGCACGGGAGCTCGCGGACGGCGTCCATGACGAGGTCCACGTCGCCGGGGTTGTCCTCGACGAGGAGGATGTGCATCCGTCGAACGCTGTTCGTCGCTTCCATGGCTCTAGCCGTCGCGAGGGAGGGTGAACTGGAAGATCGCGCCCGCGCCGGGCTGGGACTCGACCCAGATCCGGCCGCCGTGGCGCTCGATGATCTTCTTGCAGATGGAGAGGCCGATGCCGGTGCCGGGATACTCGGCACGGGTGTGCAGCCGCTGGAAGATGACGAAGATCCGGTCCAGGTACTGAGGGTCGATGCCGATCCCGTTGTCCCGGATGGCGAACAGCCATTCCACGCCGTGGGGAATGGCCGAGACGTGGACCTCGGCAGCCACGCCGGGCCGGCGAAACTTGATTGCGTTGCCGATCAGGTTCTGGAACACCTGCGCAATGCGGCCGGCGTTTCCGCTGATCGTGGGGAGCGGTCCGCGCGTCACCGCGGCGCCGCTCTCGTCCAGCGCCGATCGCAGGTTGAGGAGCGCCTGATCCAGCGCCGCGCTCGTGTCGACCGCCGCGAACGGCTCTTCGATGCGGCCGACGCGAGAGTACTCGAGCAGACCGCCGATGAGCGACTGCATCCGCTTCGCGCCCTCGACCGCGTAGTTGATGTATTTCTGCGACTGCGCGTCCACCTGGTCGGCGTAGCGCTTCTCGAAGAGCTGCACGTAGCTCGAGACCATCCGGAGCGGCTCCTGGAGGTCGTGCGACGCGACGTAGGCGAACTGCTCGAGGTCGGCGTTCGAGCGGGCGAGCGCCTCGGTCTTGTCCCGCAGCGCCTGCTCCGCGGCGGCGCGCTCGGCCACCTCGCGGCGAAGCTCCGCGTTGAAGTCCTCGACCTTGCGCTTCTCGTCCTCGAAGTCGTCGAGGATGTTGAGGATCGCGCGCTGGGTCGACTCGAGCCGCTCCTTCTCGGCGCCGAAGTCGTCGAGGATGTTGAGGAGGGCGCGGTGCGTCGTGCCCTGCCGCGACCGCTCCTCGCTGCTGTCGTCGAGGACGTTCAGGACCGCCCGCTGCATCTCCTCCAGCCGGCGCTTCTCGTCGCCGAAGTCGTCGAGGATGTTGAGGATCGCCTTCTGGGTGCCCGCCTGCCAGCTGCGCTCCGCACCGAAATCCTCGAGGATGTTGAGGATGGCCCGGTTCGTGTCGGGCAGGGCGAGGTCGAGACCCGCCCCGTCGGAAGGCGGCTTCTGCATCAGCGCGAGTGCCTCTCGGGCGGGGTGAGCCTGCGGAGCTCCTCGATCTCCTTCTTCAGCTCGATCATCTTGAGCTCGCGGCCGACGGTGAGCCGCTGGAAGCGCTCCAGCTCGCTGAGTCGCTCGAGCTCGCGCGTGCGCTGGTCGGCCACCTCGGCCTCGGCCTTCTTCTGCGCGCTGACGTCGCGGGCGGCGGCGAACACGCCGAGCACGTTCCCCCGCACGTCTTTGTAGACCGACGCGTTGTAGAGCACGTTCGTGAGGCTCCCGTTCCGGTGGCGGATGGTGAGCGGGTAGTCGGTCACGAATCCCTTCGAGAACACCTGCTGGTACCCCTCGCGCGCCTTCTCCGGCTCGGTGAAGTAGTCGGAGAAGTCGGCCCCGATGAGCTTCTCGCGCGAGACACCGGTCACCTTGATGGTCGCCTCGTTCACGTCGGTGATCTTGCCTTCCGAGCTGATCGTGACGAGCGGGTCGAGCGAGGCCTCGACGAGGCTGCGGGCGTACTGCGAGGCCTGCTTCTGCGCCGTCACATCGCGCGCCGCGGCGAACACGCCGAGCACGTTGCCGCGGGCGTCCTTGTAGACCG
>DASPZP010000127.1:0-6352 GCA_035636195.1 Anaeromyxobacteraceae bacterium | reverse complement strand
CGACCGCGACCTCGACCGCGAACCCTGGGCGCCCGAGACGGCTCTCACTTACAGGAGACCACGTGACCCGCACCCCTCATCCCTGGAAAACCGTCCTCATCGGCGCCGGCGCGGGTACCGTTCTCGGCCTCGCCTACAGCTTCATCTCGCAGGCGCTCGGCTCGACTTGATCGATCGCTTGCAACCCGGCGGTCGCCGGGTCCATGGGCGCCTTCCTCGGGGTGGTCGCCTTCGGCGGCAAGCCGCCCGATCCCGACGCGCGGCGCTGAGCGGCGCGACCGCCCGGTCACGCCAGGTTCTTGAAGATCCCTCGCAGGCGATCGAGGAGCTGATGCGGCTCCTCGGACGGGCGCTCCGACCCGGTGGCGGCCTTCTCGATGGTCTTCACGAGGCCCTGGCGCCGCGTCGCCAACACGTCGGCGAGCGACCGCGCCACCTGTGGCGCTCGCTCGAAGAGGTCGGAGAAGGCCTCCCGGTCCACCGCGACCAGCGCGCTGTCGCGCGCCGCAGCCACGGTGGCGGTGCGCGGGTCGCCGGTCAGCGCCGCCATCTCGCCGAAGAACTCACCCGGCCCCAGGCGCGCCACCTCGTCCTCGCGCCCGGCCGGCGTTCGCACCCGCACCACCACCTCGCCCTCGGCCACCACGTAGAACGGCGCCGGAGACGTGTCGCCCTGGCGCAGCACCACCTCGCCGCGGCCGAAGCGCGCCACGCGCGCGCGCGCCGCCAGCGCATCGCGCAGGCGTGGCTCCACCGGCGCCAGGAAGTCCACTTGGGCGAGGAGCGCCCCCACGTCCAGCTCGTCGGGCTGGCTGGTCGTCAGCGTCGGCCGAGCGAGGCGCACCTCGCTCCCCACCGGCCGGAGCTCGAGCCCGGCTCGCCGCAGCCGGTACCACAGTTGTGAGCGCACCTCGTCCTCCACCTCGCCGCCCTGCTCCCAGCGCCCGACCCAGAACAGCACCTCGTACTGGATGGCGCCGGCCGCGAGCTCGGCGGTGCGCACCAGCGGGGCGGGCTCCTCGACGATGCGCGGGTGGGCGCGCAGCACCGTCAGCGCCGCGTCCTTGAGCGCGTTCGGGGGGACGTCGTAAGGGAGCGCGAGCGTCACCTTGCGCATCACCGACCCGCGCCGCGACAGGTTCAGCACGGCCTGCTTCGCCACCGCGTTGTTGGGGATGGTGAGGCCCTCGCCCGCGCCCGTGAGGAGCTTCGTGGCGCGCCAGCCGATCTCGATCACCTTGCCCTGGTGCTCGCCGATCTTGACCCAGTCGCCCTCGCCGAACGGCCGCTCCGCTTGCAGCGACAGGCCGGCGAAGAGGTTCCCGAGCGTCTCCTGGAGCGCCAGGCCGAGGACGAGCGAGATGACGGCCGAGCTCGCCAGCACGGCGGTGAGGTCGATGTCGAGCGTCGCCTGGAGGATGACGAGCAGCGCCAGCACGAACAGGATCCCGTCCACCAGGTCGCGCAGGATCTTGGGCGTCTCGACCCCCGTCCGGCGGCGGTGGAAGAGGCTCCAGGTCGCGGCCGCGCCGCGGATGACGCCGAAGGAGAAGAGCACCAGCCCCGCCACCAGGATGCCCTTGTCGAGCTTGTGCCAGCGCTCCGGGGTGAGCACGCGCAGGAAGGCGGTGCCGAGGAAGAGGAGCAGGTAGCCCTCGGCGCCGCGCAGGTCGCGGCGGTACGCGTCGTCGCCGGTCACCGAGCGGGCTGCCATCATGACGACGAGCAGCGCGAAACCGAACGCGCTCGTGGCGTAGCGGGCGAGGATGTCCTCGAGGGTCATGGGGCCGAATACTACGCCTGGCGGCCAGGCGGAAGCGGCGCCGAGCCGCGGCGGGCCTTATGCTAGGGTACGCCGCCCCATGCCGTTCTCCGAGCTCATCGGCCAGGAGCGCGCGTCGAGCGCGCTGCGATCCGCCCTGGCGCGCGACGCCTTGCACCACGCCTACCTCTTCGGCGGCCCGGAGGGCGTGGGGAAGGCGACCGCCGCCCGTCTTCTCGCACAGATCGTGAACTGCGACGCGGCCGAGGCCGACCGGCCCTGCGGCGCGTGCGCGCCCTGCCGCAAGATCGCCCGCGGCACCCACCCCGACGTCTTCCACCTCGCCGAGGAGCGGGTGATGGCGAAGGCCGGCCGCTGGGAACCGAAGGGCGGCCGGACCCCGTCGAAGGACATCGTGGTCGACCAGGTGCGCGACCTCGTCGACCACCGGCTCTCGCTGAGAAGGTTCGAGGGCCGCCGGCGGGTGGTGGTGATCGATCCCGCCGACGCCATGAACGCGCAGGCCCAGAACGCGCTGCTGAAGACGCTGGAGGAGCCGCCCGACGAGACCACGCTGGTGCTGGTCGCGTCGAACCCCGACGCGCTGCTCCCCACCATCCGCTCGCGCTGCGCCCGCGTCTCCTTCGCGCCGCTCGCGGACGGCGTGCTGGCGGCGCGGCTCGCGGCCGACGGCGTGCCGGCGGCCGAGATCCCGTTCGTGTGCGCGCTCGCCGGCGGCTCGCTCTCGCGGGCGGCCGAGGTGGCGCGCCGCCGCCGGCAGGAGCAGGCGCGCCGGGCGAAGGGCGGCGAGGCGCCGCCGGACCCGGTGCGCGACGCGGCCGGCCTCGACCCGGACGACGCCTCGAGCTGGATCGCCTACGCCGCGATCCACGGCGAGGATCGCGAGTCCGCGCGCGACACCTGCCAGCTCCTGGAGGTGTGGCTGCGCGACGTGCTGGCCATCCAGGCGGTGGGCGAGGACGCGCCGCTCGCGCTCCCCGACCGGGCGGCCGAGTCCCTCGCCGCGGCCGCAGCCGTGCCGCCGGCCGGAGCGGCGGAGCGGATCGAGCTGGCGCGCGCTGCGGTGGCGGCGCTGAAGCAGAACGCCAGCCCCGCGCTGGCCCTGGAGCGCATGCTCATCGGGTGGTTCCATGGCGACCGGTAGCGGCCGACCCCCGCCGCGGAAGGTGGGCGTGCCCACGCTCGCGCTCTGCCTGGAGGAGGCGCGCGCCGGGTCCCCCGCGCCGGTCTACCTGCTCGACGGCGACGCGTTCCTCACCGGCCGCGCTGGGCGCGAGCTGGCGGAGGCGCTGGTGCCCGCGGGCGAGCGCGATCTCAACCTGGTGGAGCTCGACGGGGCGGTCTCGCCGGCGGAGGTGGCGGCCGAGGTCGCGACGCGCGGGCTCTTCGCCGGGCCGGCCTCGCGCAAGGTGGTCCTGGTCTCCGAGCCGGCCTTCCTCACCTCGAAGGAGGACGGGGGCGGGCCATTCCGGAGCGCGCGCGACGCGTGGCAGAAGGGGCGCCAGCGCGAAGGCGCGCGCAAGCTCCTCGCGCTCGCGGCCAAGGCAGGCTGGAAGGCCGAGGCGCTGGCGGGCGACGCCGCGCCGAGCGCCGAGGACTGGAAACGCGAGCTGGGCGTGGAGGGCGCCGACCTCGCCTTCGTGCGCGAGGCGGCGCAGTACGCCAGGGAGAAGGAGCTCAAGGTCGCGCGCGACGACGCCTCCGCCCTGGACGCGGTCCTCGCCTCGGGGCTGCCGCCCGGCCACGTCCTGGTCGTCGCGGCCGGGAAGATCGACGGGCGGCTGCCGCTCGTGAAGAAGCTGGCGGCCGCCGGCCGGCGCGTCACGGTCGGCATCGAGACGGAGGGTCAGTGGGACGCCCAGCGCCCGGTGCTGCGGCCGGTGCTCGACGCGCTCCTGGCCGGGACGGGGAAGCGGATCGACGCCGCGGGCGAGGCCCGCCTGGTCGAGCTCGTCGGCGCCGACGCCCGCACGCTCGCGAGCGAGGTGGCGAAGCTCTGCGCCTATGTCGGCGAGCGGAGCACCATCGGGGCGGCCGACGTGGACGCGCTCGTGACGCGGGTGACGGAGGACGCGTTCTTCGCGCTCGGCAACGCCGTCGAGGCGCGGGACCTGCCGCTGGCGCTCTCCGTCCTGGACCGCAGCCTGGCCGACGGGGCCAGCCCGTTCATGCTCCTCGGCTCGCTCGCCTCGTCGGTGCGGCGCCTCGTCGTGGAGCGCGAGCGCGGGCGCAAGGCGGCCGGCGGCCGGCGCATCGGGTCGGTGCGCGAGTGGGAGACGCTGGTCCTGCCGCACATCTCGCCGGCCGAGCTGGGGACGCGCAAGCCGTACGGATTCTGGATGAAGTACCAGGCAGCGCAGCGCTATCCGCGGGCCGCGCTCCTGCGCGGCCTGGCCGAGCTGGCCGACGCCGACCTGGCCATGAAGTCGGGCTTCGACGAGCGGCCGCTCCTGGAGCGGACGCTGTGGCGCCTCATGGCGCCCGCGGCGGACCACCCCGAAGCGAGGAGAACACGGTGAGCGAACGGATCCTGGTGACGAGCGCGCTGCCCTATGCGAACGGCAGCATCCACCTCGGTCACCTCGTCGAGTACGTGCAGACCGACGTCTACGTCCGCTTCCGCCGCGCCTGCGGCGACGACGTCACCTACGTCTGCGCTGCCGACTCGCACGGCACGCCCATCGAGGTGAACGCCGCCAAGGCGGGGATGGCCCCCAAGGCCTTCGTGGAGAAGTACCGGCGGGAGCAGCACGCGGACTTCCAGCGCTTCCTGGTCGACTTCTCGACCTACTACACCACCGACTCGGAGGAGAACGCCCGCTGGGCGTACCGCATCTACGACGCGCTGAAGGCGAAGGGGCTCATCTACAAGAAGTCGGTCGAGCAGCTGTTCTGCGAGAAGGACGGCCGCTTCCTGCCCGATCGCTTCGTGAAGGGCACCTGCCCGAAGTGCGGCACGCCCGACCAGTACGGCGACGTGTGCGAGAAGTGCGGCACCACCTACGATCCGCGCGAGCTCGTCTCGCCGCGCTGCGCGATCTGCGGGACGCCGCCGGTGGTGCGCTCGTCCGACCATGCCTACGTGAACCTGCGCAAGGTGGAGGGCGACATCCGGCGCTGGGTGGAGGCGGAGGGGCACCTCGAGCCCGCGGTGCGTGAGCAGGTGAAGGGCTGGCTCGACGACCTGCAGGACTGGGCCATCACCCGCGACGCGCCGTACTTCGGCTTCCCCGTGAAGGACCCCGACTTCCCGGGCAAGTTCCTCTACGTGTGGGTGGACGCGCCCATCGGCTACCTCTCCTCGGCCGAGCACTACTTCGCCGACGAGGCGCCCGCGGATCGGCGGCTCACGCCGGCCGCGTTCGAGGCGCGCTACCTCGCCGCCGGCGCGCCCTCGCGGCTGGAGCACTTCATCGGGAAGGACATCCTCAGGTTCCACGCCGTCTTCTGGCCGGCCATGTTGCAGGCGGCGGGCCTGAAGATGCCGGACCGCATGCCCGTGCACGGGCACCTGACAGTGAACGGCGAGAAGATGTCGAAGTCGCGCGGCACCTTCATCACCGCCCGCACCTACCTCGAAGCCGGCCTCGACCCGCAGCTCCTCCGCTACTACTACGCGGCCATGCTGGGACCGGGCATCTCCGACCTCGACTTCTCGCTGGAGGAGTTCCGGAACCGCATCAACGCCGACCTCGCCAACAACGTGGCGAACCTGGCCTCGCGCGCCTTCGCGCTCATCGCCCGGCTGGACGGACCGATCTCGACGACCTCCCCAGAACCCGCCATCGCCGACGCCACGCGCGCCGCGCTGGCGGGCGCCCGCCGGGCCTACGGCGCGCTCGAGTACCGCGAGGTGATCCGGCTCGCGAACGAGGTGGCGAACCTCTGCAACCGCCGCATGCAGGAGGCGAAGCCGTGGGAGGACCCCGGCGCGCCCGCCTCGCGCGCGCTCCTCTTCACGGTGGCGAAGGCGCTGCGCGGCCTCGCGGTCGCGCTGGCGCCGGTCATGCCGCCGTTCGCCGAGAAGCTCGCCGCCGCGTTCGGCCAGCCGGATCCGCTCAGCTGGCCGGAGGGCCTCGATCCCTTCGCCGGCCCGCCGGTTGTCGCCAAGGAGAAGCCGCCCCAGATCGCCCGCCTCGACCCGAAGCAGGTGGCGCAGCTCATCGCGAGCCCGGCCGAGGCAGCGCCCCAGCCGGTGGCGAAGGCTCTGAGCCCCGCGGAGACGGCCACCAAGGCGACCGTCCATCCCGCTCACCCCGAGCCCGGCGCGGCGAAGGCGAAGGGCGAGGCGACCTTCGGCGTCATCCAGTACGACGACTTCGCCAAGGTGGAGCTGCGGGTCGGCGAGGTGCTGGCGGCGAAGGTGGTGCCCAAGGCCGACAAGCTCCTCGAGCTCACCGTCGACGTGGGCGAGGCGCAGCCGCGCACCATCGTGGCCGGCATCGCGCAGGCCTACCCCGACCCCGCGGCGCTGCTCACCAGGCGCATCATCGTGGTGGCCAACCTGGCGCCCCGTCCGCTGCGCGGGATCACCTCGCAGGGCATGCTCCTCGCGGCCGGCGAGCCGCC
>DASPZP010000126.1:0-7615 GCA_035636195.1 Anaeromyxobacteraceae bacterium | reverse complement strand
CGCTGCACGTTGACGATGACGAGCGGCAGCTCGGCGATGACGGCGAGGCCCATCATCTCCGACTTGAGGGCGAGGCCGGGACCGGAGGTGCTCGTCACGCCGAGCGAGCCGCCGAAGGAGGCGCCGATCGCGGCGCCGATGCCGGCGATCTCGTCCTCGGCCTGGAACGTCACCACCCCGTGCTCCTTGAAGTACGCCATCTCCTGCAGGATCTCGGTGGCGGGCGTGATGGGATAGCTGCCGAGGAAGACCTCGCGGCCGGTCTGGCGGGCGACCGCGGCGAAGCCGAGCGCGGTGGCGAAGTTTCCGGTCACGCTGCGGTAGGTGCCGGGGCGGAGCTTCGAGGCCGGCACCGTGTACTGATCCTGGAACAGCTCGCTCGTCTCGCCGAAGTCGTAGCCGGCCCTGAACACGGCCTGGTTGGCCTTCGCGAGCTCCGGCTTCTTGGCGAACTTCTTCTCGATGGCGCCGAGCTGCTGCTCCAGCGACCGGCTGTAGAGCCAGTACACGATGCCGAGCGCGAAGTAGTTCTTGCAGCGCGCCACGTCCTTCGACGAGAGCCCCGAGCCCGCCAGCGCGGCCTCGGTCAGCTTGTTCATGTCGACGAGGACGACCTTGTAGTTCTGCTTGAGGCTCGGATCGGCGAGAGGGTTCGACTTGTAGCCCGCCTTCTCGAGGTTCGACTCGTTGAAGGCATCGGCGTTGACGAGCAGCATGCCCCCCACCCGCAGGTCGGGCAGGTTCGTCTTGAGCGCCGCCGGGTTCATCGCCACCAGCACGTCGGGCTGGTCACCCGGGGTGTGGACGTCCTTGGAGGAGAAGTTGACCTGGTAGCCGGAGACCCCGAAGAGCGAGCCCGCCGGTGCGCGGATCTCGGCCGGATAGTCGGGGAAGGTGGCGAGGTCGTTGCCCGCCAGCGCCGACGCCTTCATGAACTCCGTCCCGGTGAGCTGCATGCCGTCGCCGGAGTCGCCGACGAACCGGATCGTGACCGTATCGACCTGCAGGCGCTTCCGCGCCGTCGCGCTGTGGCTGGACATGAGGCCCTGTTACTCCTTCCGAGGGATCGAGAGCCGACCGACCTTCCGCGGACGCGCTGTCGGCCGCGGCCCCGCCGAGCGGGGTCCGGCGCGCCCACTCCCGGTGAGAGCGGTTCGTCTACACCAGGGTTCGACGGAGCTGCGAAATCGGGTGCTTCTTATCCCTTTCGCGGACCGGTGTGTCAAGGTGCGGAAGACAACCTGACGCAGGTCAAGCGCCCGCTGGAACGCGGGTTTTTCGGATATGCGCGCAATCGCGCAGGGATGCGCCGCGCGGGGGCCCTCAGGTGGGGGGAAAGATCTTTCCAGGGTTCATGATGCCGAGCGGGTCGAAGACCGCTTTGAGGCGTCGCTGCAAGGCCACGAGCGCCTCGCCCTGCTCGTAGACGAGGAAGTCGCGCTTGGCGAGGCCGACGCCGTGCTCGCCGGTGATGGTGCCGCCCATGTCCACCGCCGCGCGCAGGATCTCGCCCACCGCCTGCTCGGCCCCGGGCCGCTCCTCCTCGCGGTCGAAGAGCACGTTCGCGTGCAGGTTGCCGTCGCCCGCGTGACCGTACGTCGCGACGACGAGGCCGTGCCGGGCGCCGATCTCGCGCGTGACCCGGACCATGTCGGGGATCCGTGACCGCGGGACGGCGATGTCCTCGGAGAGCTTGAGCGGGTGGAGCGCGCGCAGGTTCACCGACAGCCGCTTGCGCGTCTCCCAGATGTCCCGCCGCTGGGCCTCGTTCTGCGCCACGATCACCTCGCCGGACGCGTCGGCCTGGACGAGCTCCGCCACCCGGACGATCTCTGCGAACACCTGCTCCTCGTCGTTCCCGTCGGTCTCCACCAGCACGGCCGCGCCGGCGTCGGGCGGGAACTTGTACGGGGCGGTGCGCGCGCACGCTTGCAGGGCCACGTCGTCGAGCAGCTCCAGCACGCGCGGGATGACCCCGGCCGCGAGCACCCGGGAGACGGCGCGCGCTGCGTCCTCCACGCTCCGGAACACGACGAGCGCCGTCGCGACGTTCCGCGGCCGGGGCAACAGCTTCAGCGTGAGCTCGGTGACGACGCCGAGCGTCCCCTCGCTCCCCACGAACAGCGCAGTCAGGTCGTAGCCGGCGACGCCCTTGATGGTCTGGCGGCCGAGGCGGAGCACCTCGCCCGTCGGCAGGACCACCTCCAGGCCGAGCACGTACTCGCGGGTGACCCCGTACTTGAGGGCGCGCGGGCCACCGGCGTTCTCGGCCACGTTGCCGCCGAGGTAGCACATGTCGAGCGAGTTGGGGTCGGGCGGGTAGAACAGGCCGTGCTTCTCCACCTCGGCCTGGAACACCCCGGTGACGACGCCCGGCTGGACGCGCGCGGTCAGGTCCTCCGGCCGGATCTCGAGGATCCGGTTCATCCGCTCCAGCGAGATCGCGAGGCCGCGCGCGAGCGGCAGCGCGCCGCCGGACTTGCCGCTGCGGGCGCCGATGGGCGTGATCGGGAGCCGGTGCCGCGCCGCGACCGAGACGGCGTGGCGGACCTCGGCGGTGCTCTCCGGCAGCACCAGCACGTCGGGCGGGTGCACGCCCAGATCCGACTCGTCGCGCCCGTAGGCCTCGAGCCGCTCGGCATCGACCAGCACCCGCTCCGCGGCGAGGCCCGCCCGGAGCTCCTCGACGATCACCGCGAGCTCGGGCGGCGCGATCATCCGAACACCTCGAGATTGGCGCCGGTCATCGCGTCGGGGGCCGCGCCCGCCGCCCAGGCGATCACCGCCCCCACCTCCGCGGCCGTCATCTGCGGCGCGAACGGCGTCTGCTTCAGCATGGCGGTGTCGACCGAGCCCGGCGAGACCGAGAGGCACTGCACGCCATGTGGGCGCAGCTCCTCGGCCAGACACTTCGTGAACCCGATGAGGCCCCACTTCGAGGCGTTGTAGGCGCTGGCGCGCTCGCTGCCGATGGTGCCCGAGATGGAGGCGACGTTCACGATGCGCCCTCGCCCGCGACGCTTCATGCCCGGCACGACGGCCCTGGCGCAGAGGAACGCGCCGGTGAGGTTCACCTCGAGCTGGCGCCGCCAGGCGGCGGGGGCGAGCTCCTCGACGAGCCCGCGCTCGAGCACGCCGGCATTGTTGACGAGGAGGTCGCACGGGCCGAGGGCCTGTTCGTGCGCCGCGACGAGGCGCGCCACGTCCTCCTCGCGCGCCACGTCGCCTGTCACCGCCAGCGCCGCCGCGCCGGCCCGGACGGCCGCTTCGAGGTCTCTCCCGGTGCGGCCGAAGACGGTGACGCGCGCGCCGGCGCGCGTGAGCGCCTCGGCGGCGGCCAGGCCGATGCCACGCCCTCCGCCGGTGACGACGGCGGTCTTGCCGGCGAGAGACCCGTTCATCCTGCCCCTCTCCGCGACCACGAGCCCGTTCTCGACCGCGACCGCGAACTCGACCCCCTCACCCCGACCTTCTCCCCCGCCGGGGGAGAGGGAGGATGAGACCCCGACCCCGAGCTCGACCTGGTCAACGCGAGGAACCTCCGCTGCAGCGGTCCGTCGTCGGCCAGCGCGCCAAGGAAACACTGCGAGTGTGCGCGGGCGTTCCGCCGCCGCTCGCCGCGGACGGTCAGGCAGGACTGCTCGGCGTCGAGGATGCAGGCGGCGCCGCGCGCGCCGAGGTGTACGACGAGCGCCTCCGCCACCTGGCGCGCCACGACCTCCTCCAGCACGAGCCGGTGGGCGAAGCAGTCGACGAGCCGGGCCAGCTGTCCGAACCCGACCACCTGCTTCCCCGGCAGGTAGGCCACGTGGGCGACGCCGCGCGAGGGGAGGAGGTGGTGCGGGCACATCGAGTGGAAGTCGATGCCGGTCACCGCGACGAGGTCGTGGCCGCGAGCGGGCATGGCGCCGGCCAGGATCGACGATGGGTCCTGGCGGTAGCCGGCCAGGAGATCGTCGAGCCAGGCCTCGGCCACACGGGCGGGCGTGCCGGCGAGATCGGGGTCCCGCCGGTGCTCGGCCGGGACCACCGCATCGAGGAAGGACGAGATGGCGTCGGCCGCGGCGGTCCCCCCCGCGCCCGGGGCCTTTCGCCTACCCCGCACGTCGGCCCCGGTACGTCACGCAGCAGCCGGGGATCTCGTACAGGCGGACCTCGCACATGCCGGGCAAGCAGGGGGCGAGCGTCTCGAAGACCCAGCGGGCGATGTTCTCCGCGGTCGGGTTGTCGAGGATGTCGTTGAGCGTGCGGTGATCGACGCGATCGAAGACGTGCTCCTTGACGATCTCCTGGATCCGGCCGAAGTCGGCCACCATCCCGGTGTGCGGGTCGACGTCACCCTCCACCGCCACGAACAGGCGGTAGTTGTGGCCGTGCATGCGGAAGCACGGCCCGTCGTAGCGCGGCAGCCGATGGGCGGCGGCGAAGGAGAACTCGACGTCGAGGCGCGCGCGGCCGGAATCGGCGTAGTCGATGGTGGGCATGTTCTCCTCTGCCTCATAACTCGAGCTGGACCTCGTCGCCCTCGAGGTACACCAGGAACGTCCGCACCGCGACCTCCGGGAACTCCTCACAACGCCCGGTGCGGACATCGAAGGGCCAGGCGTGGAGCGGGCAGTGCACGGTGGCGCCGCGCAGGTCCCCGAAGGCGAGCGGGCCCTCCCGGTGAGGGCAGGTGTTCTCGATGGCGTGAACCCGCTCTCCGACACGGAAGAGCGCGATGGCCTCCCCGGCCACTTCCACCAGGTAACCCTGCCGCTCGGGGAGATCGGAGAGTCGACAGACGGTGCGGCGCACGCCAGGGAGTTAATGAGGTAGGCTCGGTTCCGCCGCCCGTCCGCCATGTCGCTCCGCCTGCAGATCACCCTCCTCTTCGGCGCCATCCTCGTCGCGACCATGGGCATCGCCGCCTACCTGGGCGAGTCCATCGCCGCCCGGGCGGTCGAGGAGGGCATCCGCGAGCGCTCGGTGGAGGTGGCGCGCTCGATCGCCTCGGAGATCGACATCTCCCGCGAGCTACGCGAGACCGACCGCACGCGCATCGCCTCCCGGCTCTCGGCGGCGGTGGCGCGCCACCGCGGGCTGCGGCTGGCCGAGATAGCCATCCGGAAGCCGGGCAAGGACGACGTCGTCCGCATCACCTTCGGCAAGAGCGGTCCGGAGATCACCTTCGACCAGCGCGACGTGGTCTTCTCCTCGCAGGCGCAGGCCCGGCTGCTCGCCACGGAAGACGGGCGGGTGGCGCAGGCCGATCAGCCGGTGAACGATCCCTTCGGCCGCGCCCTCGCCAGCGTCCGGATCGAGGCCTACGTGGCCGACGCCGACCACATCGCCGACCGCGAGCGCACCGTCTTCCTGTGGGTCACTCTCGGCAGCGCGATCGTGCTCGCGCTCGCGTTCACCCTCATCCTGGGCCGGATGCTCGCGCGGCCGCTCTCGCGCCTGAGCGAGTCGATGGCCCAGGTCGAGTCGGGGACCGGCGTGCCGCCGGCCATCCCGGGCGCCGAGCGGCAGGACGAGATCGGGACGGTGGCGCGGGGCCTCGACGCCATGCTGGTGCGCCTGCGCGGCTTCAGCAGCGAGCTGCAGGAGAAGGTGGACGATGCCACCGCCGATCTGGCGAGCAAGAACCGGGCGCTGGCGGAGCTGAACGACCTCCTCGTCGAAGCTCGGCGCGACCTGACCGCCAAGGAGCAGCTGGCCGCGCTGGGTCAGCTCTCCGGGACCATCGCCCACGAGCTCGGCAACCCGCTCAACGCCATCAGCGGGCACGTGCAGCTGCTCGCCCGCGCCGCCTCCTGCCCGCCCGACATGCGGGAGCAGCTCCTCGTCATCGAGAACGAGGTGAAGCGGATGACGTCCATCATCCGCCGCTTCCTCGACTCGGCCCGCGCCCTCACCCCCGCCCCCGAGCCGGTCGAGATCGCGGCGCTGGTGGACGAGGCGCTCTCGCTCACCGTCTCGGCGGAGGCCCGCGGCAGGCTCGAGGTCCAGCGCGACGTGCCGCCCGAGATGGGCACCTTCGCGCTCGACCCATCGCTCGTGCGCCACGTGCTGACGAACTTCATCGCCAACGCCGTCGACGCGATGGCGCAGGGTGGGCAGCTCGTCGTGCGGGCGCGCCGCGCCGGCGCGCAGATCGCGCTCACCGTGCAGGACACCGGGCCCGGGATCGGTCCCGAGGACCGCAAGCACATCTTCGAGCCCTTCTGGTCGACGAAGCCGAAGGGCAAGGGCACCGGCCTCGGGCTCGCCATCTGCCGCGAGATCGCGGCCGCGCTGCGAGGCCGGATCGAGGTCGAGACCGCCCCCGGCCAGGGCGCGTCCTTCACGCTATACTTCCCGGCGCAGGCGGTGGCGAGCCTCGAGCCGGCGACCCTCACCGCCGCCCTCTCCCTGCCCGGGAGAGGCGGCTGATCGCGAGCACTCCCATGGCGCGCGCCCGCATCTTTGTCGTCGACGACGACACCGTCAGCCGGGAGCTCCTGTCCCGCATCCTCACCTCCGACGGGCATCAGGTCACCACGCTGGCGGACGGGCGCGAGGCGCTGGAGCGCCTGGCCGAGGGCGAGCCGCCCGACCTGGTCGTCTCGGACATCCGGATGGGCGAGCTCGACGGCTTGCAGCTCACCGACGCGCTCCGGCAGCGCGCGCCCGACACTCCCGTTCTGCTCGTCACCGCCTTCGGCAACATCGACGGCGCGGTCGACGCCATTCGCCGGGGCGCCTTCGATTACCTCTCCAAGCCGTACGACGTCGACGGCATCAAGATGGTGGTGGCGCGCGCCCTCGAGCAGCGGCGGCTGGCGCTCGAGAACCGGGCGCTCCGGCGCGATCTGCGCGAGAAGTACAAGCTCGACAACGTGGTCGGCCGCAGCGAGGCCATGCTGCAGGTGTACAAGACCGCCGCGCGCGTCGCGGCCACCGACGCCACGGTCCTGATCGAGGGCGAGAGCGGCACCGGCAAGGAGCTCGTGGCGCGCGCGATCCACGCGGCCTCTCCCCGCGCGGCCCGGCCCTTCGTGGCGGTCGACTGCGGTGCCATCGCCGAGGGCGTGCTCGAGTCGGAGCTGTTCGGCCACGCGCGCGGGGCCTTCACCGGCGCCCAGGCCATGCGGCGCGGGCTCTTCGAGGAGGCGAACCAGGGCACGCTCTTCCTCGACGAGATCGGGGACGTCGGGCAGAACCTGCAGGCGCGGCTCCTGCGCGCGCTCCAGGAAGGCACCATCCGCAGGGTGGGGACGAACGAGACCATCGCCGTCGACGTGCGCGTGGTCGCCGCCTCGAACCGAGACCTCGCCCAGGCGGTGAAGGATGGGCGTTTCCGCGAGGACCTCTTCTACCGCCTGAACGTCGTGACCATCGTCATCCCGCCTCTGCGCGAGCGCCGCGAGGACATCCCACTCCTCGCCGAGCACTTCGCCGCCAAGCACGGGCGGGCGGAGGGGGCGGCCATCTCGGCGCCCGCCCGCGACCTGCTCGTCGCCTACGATTGGCCTGGCAACGTCCGCGAGCTGGAGAACGTCGTGGCGCGCGCCCTCGCCCTGAACCCGTCGGGCGTGGTGACGCCGGAGGACCTGGTCGATCACGTGCGCAGCGCCCGGCCGGCGGCGGC
>DASPZP010000125.1:0-7023 GCA_035636195.1 Anaeromyxobacteraceae bacterium | reverse complement strand
GAGACCCCGGCCGCGGGCTGAATGCCGCGCGGCCGGGTGGAGCGCGTCATCGGCCTGCGGCCGCGGCCTTCTCGCCGACCTTGCGCACGAACCGCTGGCGGTCGATCACGAATCGCTCGTGCGTTCCCTCGCTGATGGCGTCGAGGCCATCGTGGGCGCGGACCGAGAACGTCAGCTTGCGGCCCTCTACCTTCAGGATGGCCACGTCGACCGTGACGGTCATCCCGGGGGGCGTCGCAGCGGTGTGCGTGATCCACACGCCCGACCCGACCGACTGCTCGCCTCCGTCGAGGTGTGGCTGGATGGCCTCGATGCAGGCCCACTCCAGCAAGCCGACCAGGTATGCGGTGGCGAAGACGGCGGGCATCTCGCGAAAGCGCGGCGACTCCGGGTAAACGTGAGGGACGGTCTTGTCCTCGGGGACCGGGTAACGGAATGTGAAGGTGATCCCTGGGACGAGCGAGGTCTTCATCTTCTTCCTCCCGGTCGAGCGAGATCCGGAGGCGATCTGCCGACTCGGATGGCCATATCCCGCGTCGTCACCGGCCGCGTGCCCCATCCGGTCCGCCGCGTTCAGCGCGCCGCGCGGCGAAGGCATCGACCGCCACACACTCGAGGCGTGGATCAGGACCACGATGGCTGACGCACGCCAAGTCTAAGTCACGGTCGGGTTCGGGGTCGCGGTCAAGTTCGAGGTCGACGTCAGTTCGAGGCCAGGTTCGAGGTCGCGGTCGCGGTCGTGGTCGCGGGTCGCGGGTCGCGGTCGACGTTCGGGGTCCCGGCTCGTGGCCTGCATCGAGAGCCAGCCGCAGGTGAACACCGCCAGGGCGCTCGCCCCCATGCCCAGCTTCGCGCGGCCGCGCGGCTGCCCCGGCGTGGCGCCGCGCCGCTCCGGGGCGCCGCGGCGCTACCGCGCGGCGGTGTTGAAGCGGAGCGTCGCGAGCTCGTCGACGTCGCGTCGCTCGATCTTCTCGAGCTCGTCCTTGATCTCGGCGCGCCGGCGCTCCTGGACGCGGCGTACGACCTGCGCTTCTTGCCGGGCGGCGGTGTAGCCGTCGCGGGCCGTCGCCTCGCCCTGCGCGGCGGCCTGGACCTCGCCCTCGGCGGCGCGGACGGCCTGCAGCGCGCGGCGGCGAGCCAGCTCGTCGACGTGCCACAGCTCGACGGGGCCGGAGGCGCGCGTATCGCCGCGCGTCGCCGCCACCGCCCGCGACAGCCGGTCCTGCGCCTTCTCCACGGTCGCCCGCGCCCGCGCCAGCCCGCAGAGCGCGTCGTCCTCGGCGCGCTCGCGGAGCTCCACCACCTTGTCCACCCGTGTCGGAGGGGTCATCGTCACTCCTCGCCTGCGTGGTTCGCCGAGTCCATGTGCAGCCATTGGGCCATCGCGCGACGTGGTCGCGCGGCGCCAGGACGTTGACGCGGCGTCAGACGCGCCGCACGGCGCGGGCTGCCGGACGGTGGGCCGGAACGGCCGAGCGAAAGCAGCCGGCTGGAAAACCCTCAGGCGGAAAGCCCGCGTGGAGGCTGGGCGGCCCACCTGGCCTCGTCCTTGCTCTCGAGCCGCAGCGTGGCCGACGGAATCTATGTGAGCATGTGTGGTGCGGCGGCGCGGAGCGAACAGCTCGACGCCATCGCCGACAATCTCGCCAACGCCCAGACCCCTGGGTTCAAGGCGGCCCGCCCCGCCTTCGAGGCCTTCCTGCCGCAGAGCGGCGCCGCCGACAAGAGCTACCCGGCTGCGGTGGCGACCGGCTTCGACCTCCGACCCGGTCCGACCAAGCGCACCGACGCGCCCCTCGACGTGCTCCCCGAGGACGGAGCCTTCCTGGCTGTCGCGACCGATGGCGGCGGACGCGCCTACACGCGCGACGGCCGGCTCGGGGTGGACGCCGAGCGTCGCCTGACGCAGAGCGGGCGGCCCGTGCTCGATCGCAGCGGCAGCCCCATCCACCTGCCGCCTGGGCCGCCGCCTCAGATCGGCCAGGACGGCGTGGTGCGGGTGGGCGCCGTGGCCGTGGCCGAGCTGGGCCGCTTCCAGCTGACCGGCCCCGTCGATCGGGTCGGCCCGGCGCTACTCGCCCCCGTCCGCGGCGGCCAGGCCTCTCCCGTCGACGCCAAGGTGAGCGTGGGCGAGATCGAGCTCGGCAACGCGAGCGCGCTCGACGGGATGGTCCAGCTGATCGCGGCGCAGCGTCACTTCGAGGCATCGATGCAGGCCCTCCAGACCTACCGCAGCATGGACCAGCGCTCGGCCGAGACCGGCCGCGTCCGCTAGCACCGAAAGGGAACCGATGCTCCGCTCGCTCTACACGGCCGCCACCGGAATGGAGGCGCAGCAGCTCCGGATGGACGTCATCTCGAACAACCTCGCCAACGCCAGCACCACCGGCTTCAAGAAGACGCGGGCGGAGTTCGAGGACCTCCTCTCGGAGACCATCAAGGGCGCGGGCGCGCCGGGGCCACGCGGCGGCGGCGATCCGGCGCCCCTGCAGGTGGGCCTCGGCGTGCGAACGGGCTCCACCACCCGCTCCTTCGGCCAGGGCGACGCGCTCACCACCAACAACCCGCTCGACCTCGCCATCCAGGGGACCGGCTTCTTCAAGATCCAGCAGGCGAACGGCGAGCCGGCCTACACGCGCGCCGGGAACTTCCGACTCGACGCCACCGGTCGGCTCGTCACGCAGCACGGCGAGCTGGTCGAACCGGGCATCACCGTGCCGCCCGACGCGACGCAGCTCACCATCGGCCAGGACGGCGCCGTCACTGCCATCCAGCCCGGCCGGACGGACCCGGTGAGCCTCGGCCAGCTCGAGCTGGACACGTTCACGAACCCGGCCGGCCTCAACAGCATCGGGAACAACCTCTTCACCCCGAGCGCCGGCAGCGGCGACGCCGTCCAGGCCAAGCCGGGTGAGCAGGGCGCCGGCACGCTGGCGCAGGGGATGCTCGAGGGCGCGAACGTGAAGGCGGTCGAGGAGATGATCGACATGATCGCCTGCCAGCGCGCGTACGAGCTGAACTCCAAGATCATCTCGACCGCCGACCAGATGCTGCAGCGGCTGACGAACATCCGGTAGCCATGCCCTCCGTGCTGGCAGTCGCCCTCGCAGCGGTCCAGGCCGCGCTGGCCCTCCCGGGCGCCCGCGCCGAGCTCCTGCGCGTGGACGGCGCCCCCGCCCGCTGCGAGGCGCGGCGCGCGGAGGTCCCGCATCCGGTGGCCGCGTCCGGCCGGGTGGCGCTCCGCCTCTCCGGCTCCGACGCGAGCGGCCGCGCCTGCGAGGCGTGGGTCTGGGCGGAGGTGCGCCTCCGCGCGCCCGTGCTCGTCACCACCCGCTCGGTCGCGAGCGGAGAGCCGTTGCAAGGTGCCGTCGCCACGGCGGAGCGCGAGGTCCGTCCCGGGCGCACGCCGCTCGCCGCGCTACCAGAAGGCGCCCGCGCCGACCACGCCCTCCCCGCCGGCACCGCCCTGGACGACGGCGCGTTGAGGGTCGGCCCGCGCCCGGGAGAGCCGGTGACGGTGCTCCTCCGGGCCGGCGCGCTGGCGGTGGAGCAGCGCGGCACGGCGATCTCCTGCCGTCGCGGCCGCGCCTGCGCCCTGCTCCCCTCGGGGCGCCGCGTGGAAGGAACCTGGCACGGCGGCCGCATCGAGCTGGAGGCGACATGAAACGTCACGTTCCCGCCGCCGCGGCCGCGCTCGTGCTCGGCGCCTGCGCCTCCTCCACGCACATCGACAAGTACGTCGCCAAGCACCGGGAGTACGAGCCGGCCGCGTCCGCCCAGCGCGGCGACGAGCCGCTGTCCCCGGGCAGCCTGTGGCGGGACGGCCGCGCCCCGGCGATGCTCTATACCGACGCGCGCGCGCTGCGCGAGAACGACCTGGTGGTGGTGCGGGTGGAGGAGGTGGCCGATGCGAAGCGGAGCACCGACACCGACATGACCCACCGCAACGATGTGAACGCCACCGCCGCCTTCCTGAGCTCGCTCTCCGGGCCCGGCACGGGTGGCGGGATCAAGGGCGGCTTCGACAAGCACTTCCAGGGTACCGGCAGCACCGGCCGCACCGAGCGCCTCACCGCCACCGTGCCCGCCCTGGTCCGCAAGGTGCTGCCCAACGGCAACCTCTTCATCGAGGGGCACCGGGTGGTGCTGGTGAACGCCGAGGAGCAGCATTTCTACATCTCGGGCGTGGTCCGCCCCATCGACATCGACCAGGAGAACAGCGTCAAGAGCTCGATGATCGCGGAGGCCGAGGTCGAGTTCACGGGGCGTGGCATCCTCTCTGAGAACCAGCACCAGGGGTGGGCCGCGCGTTACCTGGGCTGGATCTGGCCGTTCTAGAGGCGACCATGACCTCGACCCCGACCCACGATCGACGAAGCGGCCCGGCCGCCCTGAGCGTAGCGCCGCCGAAGGTGGCGCGTAGTCGAAGGGCCGCGACCGCGACCGCGGTGGTCGCAGCGCTCGCGGCGCTCGTCCTGGCCTTCCCCTGCCCTTGCCGGGCCGCCGTCCGCCTGAAGGATCTCGCCGACGTCCAGGGGGTGCGCGAGAACGAGCTGCTGGGCTACGGGCTCGTGGTCGGCCTCGCCGGCACGGGCGACACCGAGCGCGTCCTCTTCACGCAGCAGTCGCTGGCCGGCATGCTCGGCCGGCTGGGCGTCCGCGTCGACCCCAAGGACGTGCGAGCCCGCAACGTGGCCGCCGTCATGGTCACGGCCCGGCTGCCCGCCTTCAGCCGCCCGGGGAACCACCTCGACGTGGCGGTCGCATCTCTCGGCAATGCCCGGTCGCTCGGGGGCGGGATCCTCCTCCTGACGCCCCTCAACGCCGCCGATGGGCAGGTGTACGCGGTCGCCCAGGGCGCGGTGCAGGTGGGCGGCTACGACGTCCTCGCTGCCGGATCCTCGCTGTCGAAGAACACGCCCACTGCCGGGCGGGTCCCGGCCGGCGCCACCGTGGAGCGGGCCGTCACGCCCAGCCTCTCTGGTCCGACGTTGATCCTCGGGCTGCACCGGCCCGACTTCACGACCGCGAGCCACATCGCCGCCGCCGTCAACGCCAAGCTGGGCGCAGCCACGCCTCCAGCCGGGGCGCCTCCACCGGCGCCCGCGGGGATGGCCGCGCGCGCGCTCGATTCCGCCGCGGTCGAGGTGACCGTCCCCGAGCGCTTCCGCGCCGACCCGGTGGGGCTCATGGCGCAGCTCGAGGTGCTCGAGGTCGAGGCCGACGGGCGCGCCCGGGTGGTCGTCTCGGAGCGCACCGGCACCGTGGTGGCCGGCGAGCGCGTCCGCATCCGCCCGGTGGCCGTCTCGCACGGCGGGTTGCAGGTCTCGATCTCGCTCCAGCCGCTCGTCTCGCAGCCTGGAGCGAGCTTCTCCCAGGCGCCGAACCCGAACGCGCGCACGGTGGTGTCGCAGACCGGCGCGCCCTCCGCGAACGAGGAGTCCCGCGGCGTGATCGCGCTGCCCGCCACGACCACCGTGCAGGACCTCGCGAAGGCGCTGTCCACGCTGGGCGCGAGCGCCCGCGACCTCGTCTCCATCCTCCAGGCGATGAAGGCGGCTGGCGCCCTCGACGCCGAGCTGGAGGTCATCTAGCCCATGCCGCTCCGGCCGAGCGCCCTCCCCGACGGCGATCGCTCGCGCCTGCGCGAGGCCTCCCGCGCGCTCGAGACCCTGGTCGTGAAGCAGCTCGTCACGGCCAGCAAGGCCTTCACCGGTGGCGAGGGAGCCGGCAGCACCATCCGCGCCGACATGTTCGCGGATGCGCTCGCCGATGCGATGGTGAAGGGCGGAGGGATCGGGCTCGCGCGACAGATCGAGCGGAGCGTCATGCCCGATCCGGCCGGCCCCCTCACCCCGGCCCTCTCCCCCGTCGGGGGAGCGGGAGCACACGATTCCCCCGTCGGGGGAGAGGGAGGCCACGCAGCCCGCCGCGTCACCTCCGCGTTCGGCCTGCGTCACGATCCCTTCGACGGCCACCTGACGCGTCATGCGGGCGTCGATCTGGCCGCCCAGGAAGGCGAGGACATCCGGGCGGCGGCGGGCGGGGTGGTGCTCCGCGCCGGAGCTCGCGGCGGCTACGGGGACGCGGTGGAGATCGATCACGGCGGCGGGCTGACGACCCTCTACGCGCACGCCTCGGAGCTCCTGGTGCGCGAAGGTGAGCAGGTCGCGCCGGGTCAGCCCATCGCCAGGGTGGGGCAGACGGGTCGGGCCACCGGGTCCCACCTCCACTTCGAGCTCCGCGAAGGCGGCCGGCCGGTGGATCCTTCTCGCGCCCTTAAGAATTATCGCCTCGGTGCCGATGATCGATCAGACGCGGGTCCTAAGCCGCTCTGAGGAGCCGTCATGAAGGTCACCGACACGAGTCAGATCAAGGCCCTGGCGCCTGGAAAGCCGCCGGAACCGAGCAAGACGTCCACAGGCGAGCGAGGCGCGGCCGACCGCGTCTCGACCGACGACTCGGCGCGCGTCGCGGCCGCGGTGGCCCAGGCGGCACAGCACGCCACGGGTGCGCGAAGTGCGAAGCTGGCCGCCATCGAGGCGACCGTGCGACAGGGTACGTACCGGCCCGACCCCCATCAGATCGCCCAGCAGATCCTCGACGACGCAGAGCTGGCCGCCCGGTTGCAGATGATGTTCGGCAGCTAGCGCGCGTCGGAAGACTTTCGGGCCGCGCAAAGGACCGGACCATGGACCTGGAGCAGGCCCTCGCCACGGCGGGACAGCTGCGCGACCTCCTCGCCGTCGAGGTGGAGAGCGCCCGCGCCGAGCGTCAACTCCTGAACAGCCTCGACGCGTCAGGCCTCTTCGCCCGCGCGGCACAGCGCGGCGACTTCCTCTGCGAGGTGGCGCGGCTCGAGCGCGAGCTCGCCACCGCCCTCGCCCGCGCCGCCGACGCGCTCGGCTTGGAGCAGGTCACGCTGGAGCGGCTGCGCCTGCGCTCGCCGAAGCAGGGCCAGGCGCTCTCGAGCATCCTCTCCGACGTGCGCGCCCTGGCCGGCGCGCTGCAGGAGATCGATCA
>DASPZP010000124.1:0-2066 GCA_035636195.1 Anaeromyxobacteraceae bacterium | reverse complement strand
CCGCTTCACCTCAACCGCGATGCGCCGCGGACTGGTGGAGGGGCGCGACGGCTCTGCGGCGGGGGATGAACCCCCGCCCTACTTTGGCGCAGGCGTAGGGCGGGGGCTTGTCCCTCGGCGCATCTTTGGCGCAGGCGTAGGGCGGGGGCTTGTCCCCCGCCGCATCCACCCCGGCACGCGCACGCGGAGCTCGCCGCGCTCACACATCTGCGTCTTCTCCTCCGCCTGCGCCTGCCGCCGCAGCTCGACGCAGGTGGCCTCCTCGGCGCGCGCGAGCCAGCGGGCCAGGGTCTTCTCGGTGGCGGCGCCGGCCACGATCCGCGCCTTCTCGTAGGAGACCCGCCCCTCGCGCATGGCGGCGCGCGAGCGAGCTCCGCTCCGCACCGTACTTGTGAGCAGCAGCGGCTGGTCTCGCGGCGGGGGATGAACCCCCGCCCTACTTTGGCGCAGGCGTAGGGCGGGGGCTTGTCCCCCGCCGCTGCTTTGGTGCCGCGCGGACAATTCGCATGAGCATGGCGAGGTGGCCGAGCACCTCGTCCCAGCGGTCGCGGGCGGCCGCGAGCCGCGGCCCGGATGTGCCGCCGACGAGCGGAGGGCGCGCAGGTCCCTCGGCGGGGGATGAACCCCCCGCCCTACTTAGGTGTCACTTCGGTGTAGGGCGGGGGCTTGTCCCCCGCCGCCGACTCACAGCTCGTACACCAGTGATCCCGAGAAGGCGTACTCGCGACGCGTACTGACCAGGCCCGCTCGAATCGGGTTGTCCAGGACGTATTCGACGACGCGCTCGACCTGCTCTTCCGCACGCAGGAAATGGTCGTAGAACCCTGTCTGCCACAGCCGGCCACGAACCCCCAGTCTCCAGGCCGCGCGCTGGACCAAGCCCTTGAAGCCGCCGACGAAGGCGATGACGTCGCATCGGGGCGAAGGACCGACCACCAGGTGGACATGGTCCGGCATCACGCAGTAGCCGTACACCAGGACGGACCTCGTGCCGGCGTATCCGCGCAGCACGTCGACCGCTATGGACGCCGCGCGGACGTCGGCGAACACTGGGGCGCGGCCGCGGACGCCGATCGTCACCGAGCAGATGGCGCCGATAACGGCATAAGCCTCAGAATCGAGGCGGGTACGCTTGCGTGAGGGTAGCGACGGACGAGACATGTTGGCGGGGGCATGCGGTTTCCGCGCCAATGGTCATCCGGGCCGATCGGCGCGGCGGCCGGGGAAGAACCCCCGCCCTCTGTGGCGCAGGCGAATGGGGGAGCGCCCCGTGCCCACGGGCCACGCGCGTGAGGAGCCCGTCGATGAGGAGCCCCGCCTCGCTCCGGCACACGTCCCGGCGCTCGTGCGACCACGGCGGGCGGAGCGGCCAGGCGCGCTCGGCGATGGCCGCGAGCGCCACCGCGTCGGGTAGCGCGCGAGCCGCAGGCGATGTGGCGGAGCCGAGCATGACCTGAACATAATATCAGTATTCGGTCGACGTCTTCGCTCCCTCTTGGGGACTCGCGCTCAGCGCGCCTGGACGACCTCCAGGCCCGGCACGCGCCGGAAGTGGCGCACGTTTCCGGTCAGGAGCGGCCGACCGATGGCGAGGCATACGCCGGCAATCAGCGTGTCCCGCTCACCGATGGGACTGGCCACGAGCGCTTGGTGTACTTCGGCCGCCCGCTTCGCCGCGGCGTCGGTCAGCGCATAGACGCGGACACCGCGCAGGGCGCGCCGCGCCAGGTCGCGCGCGGCGTCGGACTCGAGGCCGCGCCAAACCTCGAAGACGGTCACAGCCGTCGTGGCGAGCCGGCGAGCGCGGAGCAACGTAGCCACCCTGACGTGCGCACCCTCGCCCTCGAGGAAGTCGAGGAACACGTCGGTGTCGGCGACGATCACCCCACGGTCCACGGCGTTCCCCTCGCGGCGTGAACGCGGGCGCGCAGCCCGCTACCCTCGAGCGAGCCGGCCGCCGCGAGCGCCTCGCGAACGTCCTCGGCCGAGGGCGCCGGCGGTTCGTCGATTCCGAGCTCCTCGTCGGCGAGCGCGTCGAGGCGGCGCCGCGCCCAGTCGGAGAGCGA
>DASPZP010000123.1:0-2606 GCA_035636195.1 Anaeromyxobacteraceae bacterium | reverse complement strand
GCCGAACGCGGCGGCGCGACGACCCGTGAGGTCGTGGGTGAGGCCGCGCCCGGCGCGCGCGTCGGCCCAGGTCCGGAAGACGCCCGGCCCGGCCGAGAAGGCGACCGTGGTGGCCGAGGCGCGCGGGCGCCGCCTCCCGAGCAGCGCCGCCTCGGGCTCCCCGTGGCAGGGCAGGCCGAGCGCCCGGAGGTAAGCCACCGGGTACGCGTTAGCGAAGGTGGCGCTGCGCCCGGCCTCGCCGAGGCGTCGGAAGAGAGACCGGCGGACGAGGAGCTCGCGCAGCAGCGCGTTCGGGAAGCCGAGCAGGTGGCGGCCGAGGGCGGCCGGCGCGTTCTCGCCGGTGAGGAGGGTCGCCTGGCCAGTGGCAGACTGGGGGCGACCGGGGACCCCCAGGCATGCATCCGCGAGGCCCGCGCGGCCAGCCCGCGGCAGCGGTGCGCCCGTGCCATCCGCGAAGCGTGAGAGCAGGAGCTCCTCGCGAGCCAGCGGGTTCACCTCGGGGTCGCGTGCGCCCGCCCCGACGCCATCGACGAAGACGAAGAGGACGGGCATCTGGGAGTCTATAATCGAGGCCGCATGCGGAAGGTCCGACTGCTCGCGCTTGCCGCGCTCGCCGCCGTGCTCGGTTGCGCTTCGCGTCCCCTCACCCCGACCCTCTCCCCCGTCGGGCCCGTCGGAGGAGAGGGAGAGAAGCGGACCACGACCGGCGGAGCCTGGGGTAGCGTGGCCCGCGGCATGGACGGCTCCGAGGTGCGACGCCGGCTGGGCGCGCCGCAGCGCATCGAGCAGGTCTCGTCCGCCGCCGTCCATGGTGCCAGGTACGAGCGGTGGAGCTACGGTTCGGGCGAGGTGGTGCTCGTCGACGGCAAGGTGATCGACGTCTCGCCGTGAGCGTGGCGGGCGTCGTCCGCACGCCGCTCAGCGGACGAAGTCGACCTGGTACGGTCCCAGGACCGTCGCGCCGCCGCGATCGTCGTGCGCGACCGCGTAGACCTGGGCCGAGCTGACGCCCTGCGGCACCTTCTCATCCTTCAGCTGTACGTGCTCGTCGAGCCCCACGCCGCGGTCGAAATCGAAGCGGCCGGCGGTGGTGAAGAACGACACGAAGAGCTGCTCGTCGACGGCGCGACCGGACGAATCCTGGTAGCGCTGCACGCTCGAAGGGTCGAGCGTGACGCGCAGCTCGAGCTGGCTGCCCTTCGGGACGGGCAGCTGGACGGCGACCGGCCCGTCCGGCGGAGACACGAGGCTCACCGGCTGCCCGCCGAACGCGATGGAGGTCACCTTCGGCCTCGCGTTCCGGTCGATGGGCGCGCCCCCCGGGTAGAACGGGACGCGCAGCACCGCCTCGCGCGACGAGTTGTCTGACGCCTGGACGCGGTACCGGAAGATCACCTCCAGGCGCGACGGGACCTGCGAGGGGAGCCCGGACGGCGCACCCGTGCCCGCCGTCGAGAACTGCTGCAGGCAGGCCAGCGCCAGCGCACCCGGATCCGCCGTCACCGCACCGCCCACCGGCTCGAGCGGCGTCTCGCACTGCGGCACCGCGCAGACGTCGCTGGCAGTGGCGCCAACCGTGAACGGGCAGAAGCTCCACTGTTCCTGTGCGATCGTGGCCCCCGCCGGCGGAACCCTGATCGCCTGCACCGTCACCGTCTCGTCCGGCCCCGCCTCCAGCGGCGTGGACAGCAGCGCCAGCACCCGCAGGTCTTGCAGGACCGATCGCGGCGGGAGGTCGCCAGCGCAGGCGGCCGCGAGGAGCGTGAGCGCAGCGAGGTGTGCCTTCTTCATGGTCACCACTCCGCCTTGAGGCCCAGGATGGGCAGGATGGGCAGTCCCGTCGCGGGCGTCTTCTGCCGGTAGTCGAAGCTGTACTGCCACCCCTCCTGGTTGGCGCGGTTGAGGACGTTCTGGACGTCGAGATACGCCGACAGTCGCCAGCGCTGGTAGGTCCAGAGCCGGTCCACCCGGACGTCGAGCGCCTGGAACGTCCCCAGGCGGCCCGAGTTCACGGCCCCGTAGGAAGGGACGTAGACGTCTGTCGTGGCGTCGTAGAGGGAGCCGGTCACCGGCGTGTAAGGGTTCCCCGAGACGAGGCGGAACCTCCCGCCGAGCGACCACTTCGTGGAGAGCTTGTAGCTCGCCACTGCGGTGAGGATGTGCGGCTGGTCGAAGCTGAAGAGCCGCTCGGGGTCGCCTGGCCGATCCGTGCGGAAGGAACGCTGGAAAGTGTAGGCGATCCAGCCGAAGAAGCGCTCGCCGAACCGCGCCCGCAGGAGCACCTCCAGGCCATAGATGCGGCCCTTCCCGGAGTTGAGATAGGCCGGCTGGGAGGGGTCGAGGTTCACCGCCGCGTTCTGAACCACGACCCGGGTCACGTCCTTGTAGAACCCGGTCACGTCGAGATCGAAGCCCTGCTCGATGCGCTCCTCGAAGCCCAGCGAGTACTGGTAGCTGCGCTGGTGGAGCAGGTCGGGGTTGCCGGTGGACGCGTTGCTCTGCGGCGCGGAGGGCGGCTGCTGGTAGACGCCGGCCGCCGCCTTGAGCACGGTCCCGTCGGCGACGGTGAAGCGCACCATCAGGCGCGGGTCGAGGCTCCAGCGGCG
>DASPZP010000122.1:0-4739 GCA_035636195.1 Anaeromyxobacteraceae bacterium | reverse complement strand
ATCCGTTGCTCCACCGCCCGACGATGCTGCGGGAGTGGACGTCGATTGCGATCGTCGAGTCGTGCCAGGTGTTGGTGTACGCGCGGTGCCGATCGATCTCGAGCGCCTCGGGGCCGTCGGGGACGTCTATCGTGCCGGTTCGCGTGAGTTTGGGCGGCGCGGTTCCCTCGACACGGAACGTCTCGATGACCTCCTTCCCGGGTTCCGTGACCCATACTTCGTGCGTGGCGCCCACCCAGCGGACGTAGTCGGGGCCGCCGCCGAGCTTCGCCCGCGCGAGGATACGCTTCGTCGAGGGATCGGCGACGACGAGCGCTCGCTGTGTGCGATCGGACGCGAAGATCAGGCCCTGGCCGCTGTCCGCCGATGTCGTGCTCTCGTCGTGGCCGCGCCCGGCGCCTCGAGATGAGCTGAAGCCGGCGATCTCGTCGATGGCGCGTGTCTCGGGGTCGACGAGATCGACGCGACCCGTACGCCCGGCAGGAACGATGATCTTGTGGAGCTCAGCCGAGAAGCGAAGATCGTCGAATCCGACAAGACCGTCGGCGCCCGGTAGTGCGAGCGGCGAGAGCGTCACCGGTGTGGCGGCGAGAGCGACTGCGAGCATGATGATCACTTTCATGACTTCTCCTGTCGGCGCCGCACGCCGCTCAAGAGAGCGGACTTCCGAAGAGTCCTGGCGCCAGCGCGCGCAGGATGCCGAGCACGCCACCTGCGAGTACGACGACGACGACGTTGAGCCGCCACTTCCAGAAGGTGAGCACCGCGAACGCGGCGAGGCCGAGCACGACGGTGATCCAGTCGATCGAGCCGGCGGGCATGAACGCGACCTTCGCCAGCGGGAGGGAGATCGAGAAGATTAGGCCCACGACGCCGGACGTGACCCCGCGCAGGAACTCCTTCAGGAAAGGTCGGGACGTGAGCCAGTTCATGTATCGAGCTGCGGGCAACACGAACAGGAATGACGGCAGGAACAGCCAGAACGTCGTGAGCGTGGCCCCGAGCCACGGCGCGCGTGCGCCCTCTCCGGCGAGGAAGCCAACGAAGATCCCGATCGAGATGAGCGGGCCCGGCGTGGTCTCTCCCAGCGCCAGTGCGTCAATCATCTGGCGGTCGCTGATCCATCCGTAGGTCGCGACCGCACCTTCGCGGATGTACGGCAGCACCGCGTAGGCGCCACCGAACGAGAAGAGCCCGACCTTGAAGAAGAACCAGGAGATGTCGAAGAGGCGCGCTCCCATGGCCTCGGCGGCGTCGGCCCGGGCGGCGAGCAGGACGGAGGCGGCCGTCACGGCGGTGCGCGCGCCCGGCCCGAGCTTCCGCCATGCGATGAACGCGAGTCCGCATGCGAAGAGGACCAGCAAGAAGGGCAGCCGCGCGAAGTAGAAGGCTACGAACGCTCCGATGGCGAGGATGACCGGGAACACACCCTTCAGCGCGGCACGTGAGATTCGCACGAGGGCGGCCAGCAGCAAGGCGAGCCCCACCGGGCGAAAGCCCCACAGGACGCCGAGGACCTGGGGCGTCTTCCCGTAGTGAACGTAGATCCAGGCGAGCGCGGTGAGCGTGATGTAGCCTGGCAGGATGAAGAGGACCCCTGCGAGGATGCCGGCCAGGTAGCCCGCCTTCTTGTATCCGATGTAGATCGCGAGCTGCAGCGCCTCGGGGCCGGGGAGCAGGTGGCAGAAGTTGAGCGCGCGGACGAACTCGTCCTCGCTGATCCATTTCTGGCGCTCGACGACCTGCAGGTGCATGAGGCCGATCTGGCCGATCGGGCCACCGAAGGCGAGCCATCCGAGCTTGAGGAAGTACCAGAAGATCTCGGGCATCGGGACCTTCTGGACGTCGGCGGTTGGCGCGACGGCCGCCGACGTTGAGATGTGATCGTTCACGGATCACCCGGACGAACCGCGTGAGCGCGTCGCCACCGCCGCTCGAGCCGTACGTGGCCCTTCACGCTCACCTCGCACTAAGGCGTGTCGCCGTTCGGTCGAGCGCCGAGCGCAATCCGCGCGCGAGGTCCTGCGTCGCCCCGACTCCCCAGTAGTGGAGGAACAGGATGCGCGGCTGCTCTCCCGTCATGTGCTGGTGGATCGCGACGATGTTGATGCCCGCCTTCCGCAGCGCCTTCAGCACGGGCTGGAGCTCGCTCTCGAGCATGGCGAAGTCACCGTCGACGATGGCGTTGTCGTCGGAGCCGGCGAACGCGGCCCACGTGTTGACTCCCATGGCGTTCCCCGCCTCGGCTCCATGCATGCGGGTCGTGCGACCGATCGTGGTCTTGTAGATGCCGCCGTCGATCTTGCCCCTCGCGCCAAGGATGGCGTCGATCTTCGAACCGTCGACGGACGTCTGCGCCGGGTCGACCTGCACCTTGGGTGGCTCGCTGGCGTCACCGCTTGTCTCCTTGATCTTCGCGAATACCTTCCCCACCGCTGAGGCGAGCGTCTTCTCGTCCCCCATCCCGCCGAAGTGCATGAACATGACGCGCGGCGATTCCCAGAAGAAGTGGTTGTGAAGGGCCGTGACCTCGAGGCCGTTGTCGAGCGCGACGCTCATCACCGGATTCACCTGGTTCTCGGTCAGGACCATGTCCCCCATCACCGTCGTGTGCTGGGGCGCGCCCTCGAAGGCGGCCCAGCAGGTGAGGCCGAGCGCGGGGGTAATCTTCACGCCGGCGGCGGTGACCTGGAGGTCGGTGCGCGGCACCGACACCTTGAACACGCCCTCCTTCTCCTCGAGCTTGCCCTTGGCTCCCGCGAGCTGCTCGATCTGGTGTGTATCGAGGCTCGATCTTGGAGACTTCGCGCCCTGCTCGGCAGCGGCCGGGAGCGCGACGAGCGATGAAATGACGGCTGCAACCATCAGCCAGTGGACTCTCACCCAGGATTCCATGTGCTCTCCCGCATCTCTTGCTCGTCAGCACTCGGCGAGGTGGCCTGGACGAGCCGACGGCTCACCTCTTCCCAGTGGACGTTTTGCATGAACGCGTCGATGTAGCGGGCTGCTGCCGCCCCGTAGTCGAGGTGGTAAGCGTGCTCGTACATGTCGAGGACGAGAAGCGGCCGGCTCCCCGCAGCGAACGATGTGTGGTCCGAGGCCCAGTAGTTGTGGAGATCCCCCTCGGGCCCCCCGGCGAGGATCACCCAGCCGGAGCCGCCGGCCAGCGCATTGGCGGTCCGCCGGAACTCGGCTTCCCATCGCGAGAAGGCGCCGAACTCGTGCGCGAGGATCTGCTCCATCGCCTGGCCCGGCTTGCCGTCGCCGCCGAGGTTCGCGAAGTAGAGCTCGTGCAGGCGGACCGACCCGGTCCGGAGCAGCTCCTCTCGCTTCAGGTCGCCGTACACGTACGGCTGCAGGTCCGGGTCCTCGAGCATCGCCGACAGGCGTTGCTCGACGACGTTCAGCGCCTTCAGCGCGCCGCAGTAGTTGTTCTCCCAATGAGAGCGGATCAGGCGTTCGGAGAGCCCGGGGAGCTTGGCGGGATCGAATGGCAGAGGCTTCGGCTCGTGCCGCCCTCCGAAGGCGGGCGCCAACGTCGACTTCGAGTGCGGCTGTGCCATGGCGTGCTCCTCTCATGCAGAGGGATCCAGCGGCTTCACCGAGACGGCGTCGAAGCGGTCGCTGGTCTCGTCCGTATCGACTTGCGCGAGGACGTGGTCGCGAGTCGGTGCGTCGTCGTCGATCGTCACCACCCATCTGCCCGGGCGGCCGCGACCGGTCTTCGCGAACGAGAAGCCCGCCGGCGCCGCGTCCAGCGGTTCATCCTGGAAATGCCAGGTTCGTGAGTCGTCCGGTGCCATGGTGCCTCCGAGGACGGCCGCGGCCGAGGTGGACCATCGCCCCGGTCGCGAGTCGGCGAGCGACTCCTCGCTGCGTTGCCCGACGATCGCGGTTTCGTAACCGCGATGTGAACCGTGTCACTAGCAAGTGAATCACGACGGTTCAACTTGGCAACATCGGGGCACCATGGGTCGTGGCATACGCCCGGCCGGACGTCGCCCGAACGGGCGAATGCGTGAAGGTCCAAGGGGGCGCGGCGAGCGCGACCTCCTTCCAACGAGGAGATCGGTCGGTGAGCACGAGGTCGCCCTGCTGCCTGTCACGTAGGGTAACGCTGACGCTCGCATGGTTAGCTTGAATCCAATGATTCAGCTGTTATAAGGCGAGCCGCGTCGGAACCAGGCCGGCCGCGGTTGGGGAGGCGCTCCATGAAGTGGATCACCCGTTCCGGAGTCAAGGTAGACCGCGTTGCCTGCCCCTGGCTCATCCGGAAGTTCATCGACCCGAAAGCCGAGTTCCTGTTCGTGCCCACCGAGCAGGTCGCTGTGACGGCGGAGCGAGAGCAGGCGACGCCCTACGACACCGCTGGCGCCGAGTTGGGTCACCACGGAAAGGAATGCTCCTTCGACGCCTTCTGTCGGAAGTACGGCCTTTGGGAGAGGGACCCTGCCCTGGTGCTGATGGCCAAGATCGTCAATGGCGCCGACACTGACAATGCCCTTTGGAGTCAGCCCGAGAGCTGGGGCCTCAAGGCCATCGCGGAGGGGTTTCGCCATCTCGGGTTGCGAGATGACCACGAGATCAATCAGGCAGAGTGGATCGTCTACGACGCGCTCTACGCCTACTGCGGCCAGTGCGTGGGGAAGGGCCAGTCCGAAGGTCAGTTCCGCAAGGCGAGCTGAACATGTCCCTGCGCAGCATTGGCACCGTGGTCTTGCCTCCCCATCGGGCTGGCG
>DASPZP010000121.1:0-4174 GCA_035636195.1 Anaeromyxobacteraceae bacterium | reverse complement strand
GAGTTCCTCCTGCGCCGCGGGCGGCGATCGAATGCGCCCTCCGTGCTCGAGGTGATGCCGGCCACCGACCATCCGGCGCCTGAGACCTTTCGACGGCTAGAGCGCGAGTATGCCCTGAGGGCGGACCTGGACTCGGCTTGGGCCGTTCGGCCGCTCGAGCTCTCCCTTCGGGACGGCCGACCCGTGCTGGTGCTCGAGGACCCGGGCGGGGAGCCGCTCGACCGGTTACTGGGGGCGCCGCTGGAGCTCAGACTCTTCCTGCGCTTGGCCGTCCGCCTCGCCGCGGCGCTCCGCGAGCTGCACGCGCGCGGCATCATCCACAAGGACGTCAAGCCCGCCAATGTCCTCGTCGACGCCGCCACGGGGCAGGTCTGGCTGACGGGCTTCAGGATCGCCTCGCGCCTGCCGCGCGAGCGCCAGGCACCGGAACCGCCCGAGGTCATCGCCGGCTCGCTGCCCTACATGGCCCCCGAGCAGACCGGACGCATGAACCGCTCGATCGACTCGCGCAGCGACCTGTACAGCCTGGGCGTCACGATGTACGAGATGCTGACTGGCAGCCTCCCCTTCGTCGCGTCCGAGCCGATGGAGTGGGTGCACTGCCACATCGCGCGGCAGCCCGCGCCGCCCGCGCAGCAGCGGAAGGAGGTCCCGCACGTCGTCTCGGCGATCGTGATGAAGCTGCTCGTCAAGACGCCCGAGGAGCGCTACCAGACCGCCGCTGGAGTCGAGCATGACCTGCTGCGCTGCCTCGCCGCATGGGAGTCGGAGCGCCGGATCAACGACTTCCCGCTCGGCGAAGATGACACCCCCGACCGGTTCCTCATGCCCGAGAAGCTCTACGGCCGCTCGCGCGACGTCGGGACGCTCCTCGCCGCCTTCGACCGGATCGTGACGAGCGGGAGGCCGGAGCTGGTGCTGGTCTCCGGGTACGCGGGCATCGGCAAGTCGTCGGTGGTGAACGAGCTGCACAAGGTGCTCGTGCCGCGCGGCCTCTTCGCCTCGGGGAAGTTCGACCAGTACAAGCGTGACATCCCGTACGCCACGCTTGCCCAGGCTTTTCAGAAGCTGGTCCAGTCGTTGCTGGGCAAGAGCGAAGCGGAGCTGGCCCGCTGGCGCGACGCGCTCCGCGACGCGCTGGAGCCGAACGGGCGGCTGATGGTCGACCTGGTCCCGAAGCTCGCGCTCATCATCGGCGAGCAGCCGCCGGTGCCCGAGTTCTCGCCCCAGGACGCGCAGCGGCGTTTCCAGTTCGTGTTCCGGCGATTCATCGGGGTTTTCGCGCGGCGCGAACATCCGCTGGCGCTCTTCCTCGACGACTTGCAATGGCTCGACGCCGCGACGCTCGATCTGCTCGAGGACCTGCTGACCCGGTCGGACCTGCAGCACCTCATGCTGATCGGCGCGTACCGGGACAACGAAGTCTCTGCCGCCCATCCGCTGGCACGAAAGCTCGAGGCGATCCGGAACGCGGGCGCCCCCGTACAGGAGATCAGGTTGGCGCCGCTCGCCCGTGAGCACGTCACTCAGCTCGTCGCGGATGCGCTTCGCTGCGAGCCGGCACGCGCTGCCCAGCTGGCGGAGCTGGTGCAGGAGAAGACCGAGGGAAACCCGTTCTTCATGATCCAGTTCCTCTCCGCCCTCGCTGACGAGGGGTTGCTCGCGTTCGACCATCGAGTGTGTCGCTGGTCGTGGGACCTCGGGCGCATCCACGCGAAGGGGTACACGGCCAACGTCGTGGACCTCATCGTCGGGAAGCTGAACCGCCTTCCGGCCGTGACGCAGCAGGGGCTGCAGCAATTCGCCTGCCTCGGGAACAGCGCCGACCCGACCGTGCTCGCACTGGTGCGCGGGACGTCGGAGGAACAGGTCCATGCGGACCTGTGGGAGGCGGTTCGCCTGGAGCTGATCGAGCACCTGGACGGCGCCTACCGGTTCGTGCACGACCGCGTCCAGGAAGCTGCTTACTCGCTCATCCCGGAACCGTCGCGCGCCGGCGCGCACCTGCGAATCGGGAGGCTGCTCGCGGCGCGCACGCCAAAGGATGAGCGCGAGGAGGTCATCTTCGAGATCGTCAATCAGCTCAACCGCGGTGTCGCGCTGATCACGTCGCAGGACGAACGCGAGCAAGTGGCCGAGTACAACCTGATCGCCGGCAAGCGCGCCAAGGATTCTACCGCTTACGCCTCGGCGCTGACCTACCTCGCTGCCGGTCGCGCGCTGCTGCCGGAGGACAGCTGGGAGCGGTGCGGCGCGCTCACCTTCGCGCTCGAGCTCCACCGCGCCGAGTGCGAGTTCCTGACAGGCGCATTCGCGGCAGCGGAGGAGCGGCTTTCGATGCTGTCCCGCCGCGCCGGGCGACTCGTGGACCTCGCCGCCGTCACCTGCCTCGAGGAGGAGCTCTTCACGACCCTCGACCGGAGCGACCGCGCCGTCGAGGCATGTCTCGACTATCTCCGGCACCTCGGCGTTCAATGGACGGCGCATGCGTCGAAGGAGGAGGTCCAGCAAGAATACGAGCGCATCTGGCGCCAGATCGGGAGTCGCTCGATCGAAGAGCTCCTCGATTTGCCGCCGATGGCGGACGCCGAGTGCCGCGCAACCATGGACGTCCTCACCGCTGTCATGCCGGCTGCGTTGTTTACCGCGGAGAATCTGCTCTCCCTCGTCATCTGCCGGATGGCAAACCTCAGCTTGGAGCATGGCAACAGTGACGGGTCGTGCTTCGCCTACGTCGTTCTCGGCATGCTCCTAGGGCCGCGTTTCGGCAATTACCGCGCCGGGTTCAGCTTCGGGAAGCTCGGATTGGACCTGGTGGAGCAGCGGGGGCTACGTCGGTTCGAGGCGCGCGTCTACATGATCTTCGGGAACCTCGTCATTCCCTGGACGCAGCCCATCCGCAGCGGCCGCAGCCTGGTGCGGCGTGCCTTCGACGCCGCTAACAGACTCGGCGACCTCACGTTCGCGGGCTACAGCCGTAACAACCTGATCACGAACCTCCTTGCCACCGGTGATCCGCTCGTCGATGTGCAGCGCGAGGCTGAGGCCGGGCTCGAGTTCGCGCGCCGAGTCCGGTTCGGTCTCGTCGTCGACATCATCACCACACAGCTCAGGCTCATCCGGACCTTCCGCGGCCTGACCCCGGAGATCACCTCCTTCAACGATACCGAGTTCGACGAGGGCGGGTTCGAGCAGCATCTGGCGGAGAATCCGCGCCTGTCGATCGCCGCTTGCTGGTACTGGATCCGCAAGCTGCAGGCGCGCTTTTTCGCGGGTGCCTACGTCTCCGCCATCGAGGCGGCCTCGAATGCACGATGGCTCCTCTCGACCACCCCATCCTTCTTCGAGCTGGCGGAGTACCACCTCTACGCCGCGCTGACGCGCGCCGCGCTCTGCGATGCGGCATCCGCCGCGGAGCGTACCCAGCACCAGGAGGCACTCTCAGCCCACCATCGCCAGCTCCAGCAGTGGGCCGAGAACTGCCCGGCGAACTTCGAGGACCGCGCCGCGCTCGTCGGCGCCGAGATCGCACGCATCGAGGGCCGGGATGCCGAGGCGATGCGTTTGTACGAGCGGGCGATCGCGGCGGCCCGGGCGAACGGTTTCGTCCACAGCGAGGCGCTCGCGAGCGAACTCGCTGCGCGCTTCTACTCGTCGCGGGGCATCGAGAGGCTCGCGCAGGTCTACTTGCGCGAGGCGCGCAACGGCTATCTGCGTTGGGGCGCCGACGGCAAGGTGCGGCAGCTCGACCAGCTCCATCCGCACCTCGGCACGGTCGAGCCAGCTCCCGATGCGCGCCGCACCATCGGGGTGCCGATCGAGCACCTCGACCTCGCGACGGTCCTCGAGGTCTCACAGGCGGTGTCGGGCGAGATCGTGCTCGAGAAGCTGGTCGACACGCTGTTGCGCACCGCCATCGAGCATGCCGGCGCGGCGCGCGGGCTGCTCATCCTGTCACGCGGTGACGAGCTCTCGATCGCGGCGGAGGCGAACACCGTCGGGGACACGGTGACGGTCCGCCTACGCGAGGGGCCGGTCGCCGGCTCCGAGCTCCCCGAGTCGGTCGCCCATTACGCGGCGCGCACCCAGGAGAGCGTGATCCTGGACGACGCGTCGGCCCCGAGCCCGTTTTCTGCCGACGAGTACATTCGGCGAGCGCACGCCCGGTCAGTCC
>DASPZP010000120.1:0-23019 GCA_035636195.1 Anaeromyxobacteraceae bacterium | reverse complement strand
TTTCTTCGAGAAGCCGAAGGACCCGCTGTCGTTCTCGGCCATGCGCATCTCGCTGGCCAGCCCGGACAAGATCCGGCAGTGGTCGCACGGCGAGGTGAAGAAGCCGGAGACGATCAATTACCGCACCTTCAAGCCGGAGCGCGACGGCCTCTTCTGCGCCAAGATCTTCGGCCCGGTGAAGGACTACGAGTGCAACTGCGGCAAGTACAAGCGCATGAAGCACCGCGGGGTGGTGTGCGAGAAGTGCGGCGTCGAGGTGATCCAGTCGAAGGTGCGCCGCGAGCGCCTCGGCCACATCACGCTCGCCACGCCGGTGGCGCACATCTGGTTCCTGAAGTCGCTCCCCTCGCGCATCGGGAACCTGCTCGACATCACGCTCAAGGATCTGGAGAAGGTCCTCTACTGCGAGTCTTACATCGTCATCGATCCCAAGGAGTCCACCCTGCAGCGGGGCGAGCTCCTCTCCGAGGAGCGCTACGGCAAGCTCCTCGACGAGCTCGGTGACGAGGCGTTCACGGCCGGCATGGGCGGCGAGGCCGTCCTGCAGCTGCTGCGCGCGATCGACATCCTCGGCCTCTCCGACTCGCTCCGCAAGGACATGCGCGAGGCGACGAGCGACGCCAAGCGCAAGAAGATCGCGAAGCGGCTCAAGGTGGTCGACGCGTTCCGCGAGTCGACCAACAAGCCGGACTGGATGATGCTGGAGGTCATCCCGGTCATCCCGCCCGACCTGCGCCCGCTGGTGCCGCTCGACGGCGGCCGCTTCGCCACCTCGGACCTGAACGACCTCTACCGTCGCGTCATCAACCGTAACAACCGGTTGAAGCGCCTCCAGGAGCTGAACGCCCCCGACATCATCATCCGCAACGAGAAGCGGATGCTGCAGGAGGCGGTGGACGCGCTGTTCGACAACGGCCGCAGGGGCAAGACCATCACCGGCCCCAACAAGCGCCCGCTCAAGTCGCTCAGCGACATGCTGAAGGGCAAGCAGGGCCGCTTCCGCCAGAACCTGCTCGGCAAGCGCGTCGACTACTCGGGCCGCTCGGTGATCGTGGTCGGCCCGGAGCTCAAGCTGCACCAGTGCGGGCTGCCCAAGATCATGGCGCTCGAGCTGTTCAAGCCCTTCATCTACAACAAGCTGGAAGAGAAGGGCTACGTCACCACCATCAAGAGCGCGAAGAAGATGGTGGAGAAGGAGCGTCCCGAGGTGTGGGACATCCTCGACGACGTGATCCGCGAGCACCCGGTGCTCCTCAACCGCGCCCCGACGCTGCACCGGCTCGGCATCCAGGCCTTCGAGCCGGTCCTCATCGAGGGCAAGGCGATCCAGCTCCACCCGCTCGTCTGCACCGCCTTCAACGCCGACTTCGACGGCGACCAGATGGCCGTCCACGTGCCGCTCTCCATCGAGGCGCAGATGGAGGCCCGCGTGCTCATGATGAGCACGAACAACATCCTCTCGCCCGCGCACGGCAAGCCCATCATCGTGCCGAGCCAGGACATCGTGCTCGGCATCTACTACATGACGCGCGAGCGGGCCTTCGCGAAGGGGGAGGGGAAGATCTTCGCCTCGCCGCAGGAGGTCCGGGCGGCCTACGATCAGGGCGAGATCGACCTGCAGGCCAAGATCACGGTCCGCATGGACGGGCAGCGCGTCGAGTCCACCACCGGCCGCGTGCTGCTCTTCGACATCGTCCCGAAGCGGCTGCCCTTCGAGTCCATCAACAAGGTGATGGACAAGAAGCAGCTGCAGAACCTCATCGACCTCACCTACCGCCTGTGCGGCGAGAAGGAGACCGTCCTCCTCGCCGACCGCGTGCGGTCGATGGGCTACGGCAACGCGACCAAGGCCGGCATCTCCATCGCGCTGTCGAACATGCACATCCCGCGCAAGAAGCAGGTCCTGCTCGATCGGGCCACCGGCGAGGTGACCGACATCGAGAACCAGTACACCGAAGGTCTCATCACCAAGGGTGAACGGTACAACAAGGTCATCGACATCTGGGCGCAGGTCACCGAGGAGGTGGCCCAGGAGATGATGACCGAGATCGGGACCGAGACCGCCACCGGGATCGGGAAGGACGGCAAGCGCGAGGAGCGCCGGCAGCCGTCGTTCAACCCCATCTACATCATGGCCGACTCCGGCGCCCGCGGCTCGGCGCAGCAGATCCGGCAGCTGGCGGGCATGCGCGGCCTGATGGCCAAGCCCTCGGGCGAGATCATCGAGACGCCCATCACGGCCAACTTCCGCGAGGGGCTGAACGTCCTGCAGTACTTCATCTCGACGCACGGCGCCCGCAAGGGCCTCGCAGACACGGCGCTCAAGACCGCCAACTCGGGGTACCTGACCCGGCGCCTGGTCGACGTGGCGCAGGACGCCATCATCACCGAGTACGACTGCGGGGCGATGGACGGCATCACCCTCGGCTCGCTCGTCGAGGGCGGGGAGATCATCGAGCCGCTGGGGGAGCGCATCCTGGGCCGGGTGGCACTGGAGGACATCGTCGATCCCTTCTCGAGCGCGGTGCTCGTCCAGTCGAACGAGGAGATCGACGAGGCCAAGGTGAAGGCGATCGAGAACTCCGGGATCGACCGCGTCCGCATCCGCTCGGTGCTCACCTGCCAGGCTCGGCGCGGCATCTGCGTCGAGTGCTACGGGCGTGACCTCGCCCGCGGCCGCAAGGTCAACATCGGCGAGGCGGTGGGCGTCATCGCCGCCCAGTCGATCGGCGAGCCGGGTACCCAGCTGACCATGCGCACCTTCCACATCGGCGGCACCGCGTCACGGCGCGCCGAGCAGTCGACGGTGGAGAACCGCAACGGCGGCGCGGTCAAGTTCGTCCAGGTGAACACGGCCAAGAAGAAGGACGGTACGCTCATCGTGATGAACCGCAACGGCGAGATCGTCATCACCGACGATCAGGGCCGCGAGCGCGAGCGGTACGGGGTCGTCTACGGCGCGAAGATGCTGGTGCGGGACGGCCAGAAGGTCGGTCCGAACACGCTCCTCGCCGAGTGGGATCCCTACTCGATGCCGATCATCACCGAAGTGGCCGGCCGGCTGAAGTACGGCGACATCGTGGACGGCGTCACCATGGCCGAGCAGCTCGACGAGGTCACCGGCCTCGCCCGCAAGGTGATCATCGCCTCGAAGGATCCCGACGCGCGTCCGCGCGTGTCGATCAAGGACGAGAAGGGGCAGACGAGGAACCTGCCCAACTCGGAGGCGCAGGCGCGCTACATGCTGCCCGAGGGCGCCAACATCGTCGTGAACGACGGCGACGAGGTCGACGCCGGCGAGATCATCGCCAAGATGCCGCGCGAGACCATGAAGACGAAGGACATCACGGGCGGTCTGCCCCGGGTGGCCGAGCTCTTCGAGGCCCGCAAGCCCAAGGAGCACGCCGTCATCTCCGAGATCGACGGCGTGGTCAGCTTCGGCAAGGACACCAAGGGCAAGCGCAAGGTCGTCATCACGCCCGAAGTCGACGCGAAGCTGCGGCCTGACCTCGCCAAGGAGTACCTCATCGGCAAGGGCAAGCACATCAGCGTGCACCAGGGCGACCGCCTCCGCGCCGGCGAGGCGCTCATGGACGGCGCCGCCAACCCGCACGACATCCTGAAGGTGCTCGGGGAGAAGGAGCTCGCGCACTACATGGTGGACGAGGTCCAGGAGGTCTACCGGCTCCAGGGCGTCAAGATCAACGACAAGCACATCGAGACGATCGTGCGCCAGATGCTGCGCCGCGTGCGCATCGTCGACGTGGGCGACACGAGCTTCCTCGCCGACGAGCAGGTGGAGAAGTTCGTCTTCGAGGAGGAGAACGAGAAGGTGATGACGGCTGGCGGTAAGCCGGCCCAGGGCGAGCCGTTGCTCCTCGGCATCACCAAGGCCTCGCTCTCGACCGAGTCGTTCATCTCGGCGTCGTCGTTCCAGGAGACGACCAAGGTGCTGACGGAGGCCGCCATCAGCGGCAAGACCGACCAGCTCCGCGGCTTGAAGGAGAACGTCATCATGGGCCGGCTCATCCCCGCCGGCACCGGTCTCGGCGCCTACAAGCACCTCGACATCGAGGTCGAGACGCCGATCGACGCGGTGGAGCAGGCCGAGGAGGCCCTCGCCGTGGCGGGCGAGGACTGAGGTTCACCTCGGCGGCATGCTTTCTCGGGCGGGCTCGGTCCACGGACCGGGCCCGCCCGCTTCTTTTTCCAGCGGCGAGGCGCTCGGCCGCCAGACGCGGGATCGGCTCCCGGGACAGGACCCAAGAGAGCCTCCTGGCCTGATGACGTGCAAGTTTCCATGCTTACCCGTCTGATCATCAAAAAAACCTGCCGGGGTGCTGGCCATCGACCCTTCGGGCCTCATATTCGCGCTACACGCGTGCCTCCCAGCACGGTTGCGCACCCGAACGCGCTGCCGATTCAGCTCAGCCCCTCTCGTCTTGGCTTGTGAATGGTTGACTCGTCAGGTCCAGTTATTTTAAACTCACGTTACGTAACCTCCTTCCCAACGGTGTGCCGCGAGCAGGACAAGGTGAGGACATGAGGACTGCCACCACCCAGCGCAGCAGCAGAGAATTCGAGGAACTGGCGCCTTACCTGAGGGCCGTGCGCGACTTCCCGCCGCTGACGCGGGAAGACGAGCACGCCCTCGCGCTCCGGGCGCGGAAGGGAGAACCGTCCGCCAAGCAGAAGCTGGTCCGCCACAATCTCGCTTTCGTGGTCGCCATCGCCCGCAAGCAGCGCCGCGGCACCGTGCGGCTCGACGACCTCATCCAGGAGGGCAACGTCGGGCTGATGCGCGCCGTCGAGAAGTTCGACCCACACGCCGGGACCCGCTTCTCCACCTACGCCGTCTGGTGGATCCGCGCCTATATCGGCAAGTACCTCAAGGAAGCCCGCTCCACCGTGCGGCCTCAGAGCGGCACGGTGGCGCAGCCCGACCTGTCGCTCGACAGCGCCATTGACGAGGAGGGCGACGTCACCCACCTCGAGCGCATCGAGGACGACGGGCCCGGTCCCGAGGACAGCTACCTCTCGGCCGAGGGCGATCGCGAGGTCCGCGACGCGCTCGGCAAGGTGCGCAAGCGTATCGGCGAGCTGGGCTGGGACATCGTCCACAATCGGTTGCAGCAGGACTCGCCGAAGACGCTGGAGGAGATCGGCAAGCGCTGGGGGGTCTCCCGCGAGCGCGTTCGCCAGGTGGAGCTGAAGACGAAGCAGTTCCTGAACCGCTACCTCGAGCCGGTCGGCGGGGATGACATGGAGAGCGCCGCCTAGACGCCTCACGGCCGCTCGAAGCTCTCGGAGGGCCCACTGCCGAAGAGGCGGCGGGCCCTTCGCCATTCGTGGACCGCGGCGCGGCCGTGGGGGTTGCGGCGCGACTGTTCCGGGTAGCCGTTCCGGGCCGGAGGCCTCCGGCCGAACGCGCCAAGGGGGCCCTCGCCCCGGCGCGCGAGGGGGCACGCCCCGTGCAGCCCGGCCTCGTACATGACCATCGTCGCACCGGCGGCAGCGCTGCCCTGGACACCCGCTAGCCGGCGTATTCCGGCCGTGGTGCGCGACGCCCGCGAGCTGGCGCGCGAGACGGAGGCGGAGGGTCGACGTCGAGCGGCGGAGCTCCTCGTGCAGGCGCGCGCGGACGCCGACGTCCTGCGAACGGAGGCCGCCTCGGCCGGCCGGGAAGAGGGCCTCGCGCGCGCCACCGAGATCGTGGTGCGGGCGGCACTCCTGCACGACGAGCTGCTGGCCCGGGCCGAGGCCGAGCTGGTCGAGCTCGCGCTGGCGGTGGCCGGGCGCGTCCTGTCCCGGATCGCCGAGCGAGACGGGGGGGCGGTGGTGGAAGTGGCGAGCCGGGCGCTCGATGCGGCGCGGCAGCGCAGCGAAGTCAGGCTCCGCGCCCACCCCGAGGACCTCGCCGCCCTCCGCGCCGCCGAGCCGCAGCTGCTCGGGTCTCTCCCCGGGGCGCGCCGCGTCGCCCTGGTCGGCGATGAGACGGTCGGGCGCGGCGGGGTCCTGGTCGAGACCGAGGCTGGCAGCTACGACGCGCGTCTCACCGAGCAGCTCGAGGCGCTCGGCCGCGCCTTGCGCCGGGGCGCCGAGGAGGTGACCTGGTGAGGCCCATCGAGCTCGCGCGACGAGGGGCCGCGCTGCCGGCGCGGGCGCCGCTCGCGTGCCGCGGGAGGGTGCTGGAGCTGACGGGGCTCGCGGTGCGCGCGTCGCTCGGCGAGGTCCGCCAGGGCGAGCTCGTGGAGCTGGAGCGCCCGAACGCCGAGCCGCTGCTGGCTGAGGTGGTCGGCTTCCGTGGGGACGAGGCGGTCCTGCTGCCACTCGGCGAGACGCGCGGGCTCGGCGTCGGCGCCGCCGCGACGGCCACCGGCCGCCCCTTCGCCGTCCGAGCAGGGCCAGGGTTGCTGGGGCGCGTCCTCGACGGGCTGGGACAGCCCATCGACGGGCGACCGCTGCCGGGTGACCTCGCGCCCTGGGGCGTCGACCGCCCAGCGCCCTCGCCGCTGCAGCGTCCGCGCGTCACCGCGCCGCTCGCGCTCGGCGTCCGCGCCATCGACGCGCTCCTCACGGCGGGGGAGGGGCAGCGCATCGGGCTGTTCGCGGGGGCCGGCGTCGGGAAGTCGAGCCTGCTCGGACAGATCGCCCGTGGGAGCGAGGCGGAGGTGGTGGTGGTGGGGCTCGTCGGGGAGCGCGGCCGCGAGGTGCGCGACTTCGTCGAGGAGTCGCTCGGCCAGGCCGGGCTGGCCCGGAGCGTGGTGGTGGCCGCGACGAGTGACGCGCCGGCCCTGGTGCGGCTGAGGGCGGCGCACGTCGCCACCGCGCTGGCCGAGTGGTTCGCCGAGGTGGAGGGAAGGCGCGTCCTGCTCCTCCTCGACAGCGTGACGCGGTTCGCGCGCGCGCAGCGCGAGGTGGGCCTGGCGGCGGGTGAGCCGCCGGCACGGCAGGGTTACCCCCCCTCCGTCTTCGCGGCGCTGCCGAGGCTCCTCGAGCGCACCGGTCAGCGGGCCCGCGGGACGATCACGGCCGTCTATACCGTCCTCGTGGCCGGGGGGGACCTGGAGGAGCCCATCGCGGACGAGGTGCGCGGAATCCTCGACGGACACGTCGTGCTCGATCGGCAGCTGGCGGCGCGCGGTCACTTCCCGGCGGTGGACGTCCTGCAGAGCGTGTCGCGGGTCATGCCGGCGGTGGCGGATTCGCACCACCGGGCGCTCGCCGGGCGGGTGCGCCGGCTCCTCGCTGCCCACGAGCGGCAGCGCGACCTCATCGCGCTCGGCGCCTACCGGGCGGGGAGCGATCCCGAGGCCGACGAGGCGCTCTCGAGGCTGCCGGCGCTGGAGCGCTTCCTGCGCCAGGAGAGCGCCGAGCGCTCGACCCTGCCCGGCGCGCTGGCCGCGCTCGAGGAGGCGCTGGCGTGAGCGCCGATCCGTTGCGCCGGCTGGCCTGGCTGAGGGCCCGGCAGGAGGATGCCGCGGCTGGCGCGCTCGTCGCAGCGCTCGCGGCGCTGGAGCGGGCCGCCGCGGAGCGGTGCGCAGCAGGGCGAGCTCAGTGGGGCTCGCCGGCGCTCGCCCTCAGCGGCGCAACCCTCCGGCTGAGCGCCTGCGCTCGCGCGCGGCTCCGGGCGCGGGCGGCGCTGGCGGTGGAGGCGTCCGCCCGGGCCGGGCGCGAGGCCAGCGCTGCGGCGGAGGCTCACCGGCGGGCGCGGCAGGAGCGCGAGCTCGTCGACCGCGCTCGCGAGCGCCGGGAGGACGGGCGGCGACGGGAGCGCGCGCGGGGCGCCGAGGCGGAGCAGGACGACCGTCAGTGGAGCTCGAAGTGGCCGGTGCCCTGGGCGCAGGAGATGGCGAGCGCGCGCGGGCGGTAGTCGCGCGGCGGCGCCTCGTCGCCGCGGCGGAAGGACGAGAGCGAGACGACCACCAGATCGCGCGGACGCATGGTGCTCTGGGTGTACTTCCAACCGTCGTCGACGGTGAGGACGACGTCCTCCCAGATGTGCGCCGACTCGTTCCGGACGAGCAGCTGCACGCCCATGATCGAATCGCCGTTCACCTGCACGTCGGCGCCGAGCGCGTTCGTCGGCCCGGGGGTGGCGCAGGCGCCCCAGAGCGTGGCGACGGAGAGGACGGCCCAGGCGGCGATGATGCCGAGGCGCATCTTGAAGAAGCGATCGGAGCGGCGAAAGCCGTCGGCGAGCTCGGTCGCGCGCGCCCGCAGCCGGAGGGCGAGGGTCGCGGGCGGGTGCGCCCGGGCGTTCGGCGCCGGGACGACCGGCAGATCGGTGCGGGTGGCCATGCTCGGGGGGAGCCTAGCCCCGGATCGCCCGGACCGACAAGGTGCACTCGCCGCGCGCTCAGATGCGAACGCGGCGCCGCGCTAGCGGCGGTCGCCTTCGACTCCCGCCCCGGCCACCGCGTCCTCCACGTCTCCGCCCAGCCCGCCCAGCCCGAGGTGCAGCGCGATGATGCGGCGCCGCACCTCGCGCAGCAGGGCGTCCTTGTCGGAGAAGTCGTGCGGGGTGAGCGGCGCGCCCACCTCGACGCGAATGACGCCGCGGCGCACCTCGAGCCTGCCCTTGGGGTTCAGGGCCGCGGCGCCGGCGATGCGATCGGCACCACCGGCACGCCCGCCTCCGTCGCCACCACGAACGCGCCCTTCTTGAAGGGCTGGACGTGGCCATCCGCGCTGCGGGTGCCTTCGGGAAAGGCGATGAGGGAGGTGCCGGCGCGGACGATACGCCCCGCCTCCTGGAGCGCCTGGACGGCGCGCGCGCGGTGCGCGCGATCGACGGGCACGAAGCGCGCGAGGCGCAGGTACCAGCCGAAGACGGGGATGCGGAACAGCTCCTGCTTCGCGATGAAGCGCAGCCCGTCGCGGGGAATGGTGCGGAACAGGACCCACGCGTCGAGCGCGCTCTCGTGGTTGCTGACGTAGATGGCGGGCCCTTCGGGGAAGCCGGCCCGGTCGTCGATCTCCAGCCGCGCGCCAGCCAGCCAGAGTGCGGAGGGGGCCCACGCCCGCCGCGCGAGCCAGATGGAGAAGTCCGCCGAGCCGGTGAGGAGCATCACCGGCAGCTGGACGAGGAAGAAGCAGACCATGGACAGCGCGGCATAGGCGGCGAGGAGGTGGCCACGCAGGCGCGCGCCCCGGGCGGCATCAGCGCCGGTCGGAGGGGTGGGAGCGGCCATCCACCGCTCCATAGCACGTCCGCCCGGAGCGCCGCGGATGCCGCCGGGGCGCCGGCGCGCTACACTGCCGCGCGTGGACGCCACCCTCCAGATCGCCCCCGAGGTCCGTGACGCGCTCGCCATCGGCCGGGCGGTGGTGGCGCTCGAGACGAGCGTGATCGCCCATGGGCTGCCGCCGCCCGCCAACCTCGAGGCGGCCCACCGCTGCGCCGCGGCGGTGCGGGCGGCCGGCGCGGTGCCGGCGTTCATCGGGCTGTTCGGCGGGCGGGTGGCCATCGGCGCGAGCGATGCGGAGCTCGCCCGCCTCGCCGACCCCAGCACCCGGGCCGCCAAGGCCGGGGTGCGCGATGTGGCCGCCCTGCTCCTGGAGCGCCGCGACGCGGGCACGACCGTGTCGGCCACGATGGCGCTCGCGGCCCGGGTCGGCATCCGCGTCTTCGCCACGGGCGGGGTGGGCGGCGTGCACCGCGCCGGGCCGCACGACGGGGCGCTGCGCGATCGCTCCTCCGACCTGCTCGAGCTGTCGCGGCACCCGGTGTGCGTGGTCGCGGCCGGCCCCAAGGTCATCCTCGACCTCGCCGCCACCGCCGAGGAGCTCGAGTCGCTCTGCGTCTCGGTGGTGGGCTGGCGCACCTCGGAGATGCCCGCCTTCTACGTCGCGCAGAGCGGCGTCCGGCTCGAGCACCGGGTGGACGGCGCCTCGGAGATGGCGGCGCTCCTCCGGCTGCACTGGCAGGTCCTGGAGCGCAGCGAGGGCGTGCTCCTCTGCGTCCCGCCCCCGGCATCGCTCGATCCCGCCGAGGTCGAGGGCGCCCTCGCCGAGGCGCTCGCCGAGGCACGCGCGCGGCACCTCTCCGGCAAGCTCCTCACCCCCTTCCTCTTGCAGGCGCTCGACCGCGCCACCGCGGGCGGCGCCCGGGCGGCCAACGTGGCCCTCCTCGAGGCGAACGCGTGCGTGGCCGGCGAGGTCGCCGTCGCGCTCGCCGGCGCCTAGGCCCCGCTCCTCCCGATGCCCTCCCAGCCGCCACGCCTTCAGCCTGTCCTCGTCGCCGACGCGCCCGCGCTGCAGGGGCTCGTCGGCGCGCTCGCGGGCGAGCCCGCCATCGCGCTCGACACCGAGTCCAACAGCTTTCACGTCTACCGGGAGCGGGTCTGCCTCATCCAGATCTCGACGCGAGAGACGGACTGGGTGGTCGATCCCTTCGCGGTCGACCTGCGCCCGCTCGGACCGGTGCTGGCCGCCGCGCCGGCCCTCGTGCTGCACGGCGCCGACTACGACGTGCGCTGCCTGAAGCGCGAGTACGGCTTCGCGCTGCCGGCCCTCTTCGACACGATGGCAGCCGCGCGGCGGCTCGGCCGGCTCGGCCTGGGCCTCTCCGCGCTCGTGGAGGAACAGTTCGGCGTCCGGCTGTCGAAGGATTTCCAGCGCTCGGACTGGGGCCGGCGTCCGCTCACGGTCGAGCAGGTGAGCTATGCCGCGCTCGACACGCACTTCCTCCTGCCGCTGTACGAGACCTTGGCGGCGGAGCTCCGCGCGCGGGACCTGTGGAGCGAGGCGGCGCAGGAGTTTGGCCGCATCGCGGCGGTCGAACCACGGCCGCGCGTCTTCGACCCGGAGGGCTGGCGCAAGATGAAGGGTGCGCGCGAGCTCGACCTGGCGGGCCGCGCGGTGCTGCGCGCCCTCTGGGTGGCGCGCGAGGAGCGCGCCAGCGCGCTCGACCGGCCACCCTTCAAGGTGATGCCGGAGCAGAGCATGGTCGAGGTGGCGCGCCGACGTCCCCGCGGCGAGGCGGAGCTCCTGCGCGTGCCAGGCGTCACCACCGTCGTGCTGCGGCGCATGGGCGCGGCGGTGCTCGCCGCGATCCAGGGCGAACAGCCGCCCGGCGCGTAGGGCCGGAGCTCGTCAGAACGCCACCCCTTGCCGCGGCGCCGGCACCGGCCGCTCGCCGTCGAGCGCCAGCGCGCCGCCTTCCCACAGCGCGCGGTAGACCACCGCGTCCGCGGCCACGCTCTTCACGTACCGTCGCGTCTCGCGGTACGGGACGTCCTCCACGAAGCGATCGAGCGGCACGTCGGCGCTGCTGCGAGCCCAGGCGGCCGCGGCGATGGGGCCGGCGTTGTAGGCCGCGAGCGCCACGGCGGGCTCCCGGAAGCGGTCGACGAGGAGCGCGAGGTACTGCGCGCCGAGCGGCACGCTCACCTCGGGTCGCTCCAGCTCCTGCGCGGCGGCGGGCAGCCCGAGCACCTGCGCCAGCCGCTCCGAGGTCGGCGGGATGAGCTGGACGAGCCCGATCGCGCCGGCCCCGCTGCGCGCGTCGGGCCGGAAGGCCGACTCGCGGCGCATGACGGCGAGATAGAGCGAGGCGTCGACGCCTGCCTCGCGCGCGGCCCCCGGGAGGAGCTCGGGGAAAGCGCGCGGGTAGAGCCAGCGCAGCGCCCGGCGGGTCGGGGCGAGGTGATCGCGCGCCATGCGGAAGGGGAGCTCCGCGTCCCCGGCCACCTCCGCCAGCTGCGCGATGAGCGCGGCATGTTCGCGGCCCTCTCGCGTGCCGGCCAGCGCTCGCAGCTCCCCGACCGCCACGGCGTTCAGGCCGGTGCCGGCGAGGGTGGCGGCTCGGACGAGCGCGTCGCCCGCCGGGCCACGGCCGGGTCCGTCCCAAAGCGGCGCGCCCGGCGTCCCCGCCAGCACGGGTGGCTGCTCCCCGAATGCCGTCAGCCGGCCGGCGGAGAGGAGCGCATACCAGGTCCCTGGCGGCGCCTCTCGGAGCGCGGCCCGGTAGAGCTCGCGCTGTCGGTGCCGCCCCGGTGCGAGCCGGCCCTGCCAGTACAGCGCGGCCGCCGCGAGGGGCCCTCCCTCGAGCCGGGAGAGCGCGCGCCGCGCCTCGGGCAGGCGCCCCAGCCGGTAGAGCGACCACGCCTCGAACCAGCGCGCGTCGTCGGCCCGGCGCGCGGCCGGGTGCGCCCGGACGTAGGCGCGGAGGAGCTCCGCCGCGCGAGCGTAACGGCCGGCGTCGTAGTAGAGCCAGGCCGCCAGGAAGGCGGAGTCCTCGGGGAGGTCGCGCGCCTGGGCGACCGAGAGTCCCGGGATGTCGGCGTGCGTCTCGGCCAGGCGGCGGTAGCGGCTGGAGGCCTCCTCCAGCCGACCGGCGCGCGCCGCGACCCGCGCCAGCACCAGCTCCGCCCCGGCGCGCGTGCCGGGCGCGGCGGCTCCGTCCGCGAGCAGCTGCGCGGCGAGGCTCTTCGCCTCCTCGCGACGGCCGACCTGCAAGGACGACAGCGCACGCAGGAGCCTGCCGCGGGTGACGAGCTCCGCCGGCGCGGGCTCCTTCTCCAGTCGGTCGAGCACCGCGAGTGCCCGGCGCGGCAGCGCCAGCTCGAGGAAGCGGTTGGCGCGGGCGAGCCGCTGGGCGGGGGTAGGCGGCGGGACCGGACCACCCGCGTCGCGCCAGGCGCGCAGCGCGCGCGCAGCGGCGCGTCCGCTGGGATCGGTGGGCTGCTCCACCCACAGCGCGCGGTACACGGCCGCCGCTCGCGCGTCCTCGCCCGACTGTCGTAGCGCCGCGGCCAACGAGAGCCGCGCGCCGAGGGCGAGCTGACCCGTGGGCTCCGCCGTCAAGCCGGCTTCATACGCGCGCGCCGCCAGCCGCGGGGAGCCGGCCGCGAGGAGCGCGTCCGCCTCGCGCCAGCGCGCCCGCGCTGCGAGTGGGCCGCGCGCCGTGGCTGCCAGCGCCGCGAACCGCGCCGCCGCAGCTCCCGGGTGGCCGGCGTAGAAGAGGGCCTGGGCCTCCTCGTAGCGCGCCGCCTCGCGCAGCGTCGGATCGGCGAGCCCCGCCGCGGCCCGGGCCAGCGCCGACGCCGCCTCGGCGGAGCGGCCCGCCTCGCGCAGCGCCAGCCCGAGGGCGAGCGCGCCGTGGGCTCCCGCCGCGCCCGCCGGGAGAGCGGCCAGGGCGGCGCGGGCAGCCGCCTCCGCCCGCGCCGGGTCCCCATCGGCGAGCTCCTGCGCGCTCTCGGCGATGCCCTCCAGCCAGGCGGCGAGGTGCGCCGGCGCGGCATCGGCTGCCCACGCAGGCGCCGCCGCGACCACAGCCACCGATGCGGTGACGAGGACCCGGGTCAGCGTAAGTGCTCGCGAAGCAAGCGGTTGATCGCGCACCTCCGCAGCGCGCCGGAGCGGGGTCCCGGGCGCGCGCCCCGGGGGGTTGACACATGGTAACGCGAGGCGCCATATAGCCCGCACGCTTGAATATCGAAGGACGGGCCTCACGCCCGCTCCCAGCTGAAGGCGGCCAACCCGCGTCGAGCATCTTCGAGGGGGAGCTCGACGGGGATCCTGCGCAGGACGCAGCTCTGCGCCGCGCCGCACCAGCCATCTTTCGTGGAGGTCGACGTGCTGGCCAAACCGTGCCCGAGCGAGCTCACCGCGCCTATCAATCCCGATCGCGGCGTCGAAGGCCACCGCAATCTGTTCTGCAATTATTATGACGGCTGCCTGGACGAGGCGGTCAAGAAGGGCTGGAACAGCTGGTCGTGCACGCATTGCGAGCTGTTCGCGCTGCAGCCCGAGGTCGAGCTGGGGCTGGAGAGCTACGCTACCCAGCGCCGTCTGGGGTGAAGACGGAGTCGCAGGCATACCTCGAATCGTAGGGCGAGTGCTCGTCCCCTGCCTCCCCTAGTCCGTATACACGACGGCGATGAAGAGCATGCCTCGCCCATGGCGAGCGCTGTCGCCCACCGCCACGCCCACGCCCACCCTTCCGAAGCGCCGGTCGGTGAGGTTGCGCGAGTGCGCTGCGTCGGCGGCGCGCGCGCCGATGAACGCGTCGACCGCCGCGAGCTTCCGTCCCAGGGCGAGCGCGCTCGCGCCGGCGTCCCGCGGCGCCGGCTCGCCCCGCTGCGCCATCCCGCGCGCCGCATCCCGGGCAAGCGCGTCGAGGCGGACATCGGAGACCAGGGCGGGAGCGCCGCTCCGCGCGCGCTCGCGCCAGAGCGCCTCGCGGACCCGTGCCTCGGGTGTCATGGCGTCGTCCGCGCCGTCCTCGACCGGCCTGATGAAGATCTCCGTCAAGTAGACGGCCGGCTCGCCTCCCGCCGTCCGACCCCGCGCGAGGCCGCAGCCGACGCGGGTGGCCTCGCGGGAGAGGATGTTCTGCCGGTGGGCCGGGCTCTCCTCGGCGGCGCGGTGCGCGGCGAGCGCGCTCTCGCCGAGCGCCACGTTCTCGAGCGCCACCGCGAACGCCACGTGCCCGCGCCGCAGCCGCTCCGCGGGGCCCCCCGAGCCTGGCAGCACGTGCGCGAGGACGCCGGCGCGGAGCATCTCCTCGCTGTGGTGGCGCGCCACCTCGGCGAGCTGGCGGTCCGGCTCCAGCGACGGGAGGCCCTGCCGCTGGCGCGTGGCGTTGATGGCCGCGACCACGCGCCGTTCGGCGGCGCCCGCGTCCGGGGGATCGGGCTCGTCGTCCTCGGTGGCGACGCCGAGCGCGGTGCCGCCGCAGGCCACGGTGAGGAGGGCCGCGACCTGAGGGCCGCGCGCGTCCGCGCCGACCACCTCGACCTGCCAGCGCCCTGGAGCATCGAAATCGATCGAGGCCGCGAAGCTCGCCCCATCGGCGGACGCTGGCACGTCGCGGCTGTCGCCCGACGGTGCGGTGAGGTGGACGGACGCGCCGGTGAGCCCGATGAGCTGGCCGCGCAGGGTGGCGCGCTCGCGGAGGGCCACCTCGCGCGGAAAAGGCTGGAGGAGCGTGGCCGGGCGTCGCGAGAGCAGGACGACGACGTAAGCGCGCCCGCCGCGCATCGCCGCGCCCGCGCCGACGTGCGTGAAGGGCGTCTCCGCCGGGACGACGCGTCCGGCGAGCGCCTCGGCGACGCGCCCCGGATCGGCCTCGACGAGGTAGGCCGCCGGCGCCGGGTCGAAGGCGAGCGCGCCGGCGAGGGCGAGCCGGAGCCGGGTCCGCGAGAGGGGGTCCCGCACGCCGGCGGCGGCTCCCTCGGCGAGCGCGCGAGCCGCGAGCGTCAGCGCCGCCGAGGGCCGAGGACGAGCGGGCGCGACTCGCCGCAGCGCGGTCTCCAGCGCTGACCGCTCGAGCGGGGTCGGCGTGGCGGCGGCGGGTTCGGCGCCGTACCGCCCATGCACCGGCGGCTGGGGCGGAGCAGGAGGTGGGGGGGGCCGAGGGGCGGGCCCAGCGCAGGCGGCCGCGAGAGCGAGGAACGCCGCGCTGGCGGCGCGTCGGGCGAAGCGCATCACCGATCGAGCGGTCCCACCCGCACCTCGAGCCCGACCGCCACGGCGCGGCCGAGCCGCGCGTTCACCCGCTGGCAGAGCTGCGACGCGAGGCGCTCCACCTGCTCGGCCCAGCCCTGCGTCGAGGCGACCGCCATCAGCCGTCCGTCGCGGGTCAGCGCACGCAACGAGACCTCGCGGGCGAGTGGCCAGCCGCAAGCCTCCGCGAAGGCCGCCGCCGCGGCCGCGAGGCGCGCGTCGCGCCGCCCGGCGAGCGCATCGGTGAGCACCGTGGCGATGGGACGTCCGCGGCCGCGCATGGCGCCGGAAGCTAGGCCCCTCGCCGGTCGTGCGTCAACACACCGCGCGACCGCCCGACGCCGGCGCTGTCCCCGTCAGGTCGGAATCCTGATAGATATCGGGGCATGAGCCTGCCGGTCGGGATCGTCGAAGCTGCCGCGCCCGCGCCGGCTCGTCACCCCGTCTGGCCGGCCGTCCTCGGCGGTCAGCCCAACCGGATCAAGCTCTCCTGGCTCATCCGGCTCCACTGGGGCGGCATCTTCGGACAGAGCCTCGCCATCATGGCTGCCCGCTTCATGGTCGGCATCGACGTGCCGCTGTGGGCGCTCTTCGCCATCCTGGCCTTCGAGGTGGTGGAGAACATCGGGCTCGAGCTGTGGCTCCGGCGCGGGGGTGGGGTGGGGCAGGGCTTCATCGCCGCCACCATGTTCCTCGACGCGTTCATCCTGACCGCGCTGCTCGCCCTCTCCGGCGGCTACTCGAACCCGTTCTCGACGATGTACCTCGTGAACGTGGCGCTCGCCACGGTGCTCCTCGACGCCACCTGGGCCTGGGCCATGCTCGGCACGAGCCTCGCCCTCTTCGCCTCGCTCTTCGCGCTGCACCACGTGGGCGTGTTGCAGGTGCTGTCGACGCTCGACCACGAAGAGATCATGGCGCTCCACATGCAAGGCATGTGGGTCTCCTTCGCGGTGGCGGCGGCCTTCATCGTGTACATCGTGGCGCGCGTGCAGCTGGCGCTGACGCGGGTGGAGGAGGCGCTCGCCGCCGAGCGCAGCCTGTCGGCCCGCAAGGACAAGGTCGCCTCGCTCGCCACCCTCGCGGCCGGAGCGGCCCATGAGCTCTCGACTCCGCTCTCCACGATCGCGGTGGCGGTGAAGGAGCTCATGCGCTCGGCCGAGCGGGACGGCGCGCAGGCGGCCGCGCTCGAGGATCTGGCGCTCATCCGCGAGCAGGTCGGCCGTTGCCGCGATATCCTGCACCACATGTCGGCTCAAGCTGGCGAGAACGCGGGTGAGCCGATCGTCGAGCTGCCGCTCGCGAGCTGGGTGGAGGAGGCGATGGCCTTCCTCCCCGATCCGAAGCGCGTGCAGCTGCACGCCGAGGGGGACCTCGCCGCTTACGCCGTCGCCGGTCCGCCGCGCGGCCTCGCCCGCGCCCTGCGGAGCCTGCTCAAGAACGCGGTGCAGGCGTCCTCGCCGAACGAGCCCGTCGTGCTGCGCGTCGCGGTCGAGGCGGGGCAGGTCCGCGCCCAGGTGATTGACCGCGGCGTCGGCATGCCGGTCGAGATCCTCGATCGCGCGGGGGAGCCGTTCTTCACGACCAAGGTCCCCGGCGAAGGCATGGGCCTGGGCCTCTTTCTGACCCATACGCTGGCCGAGCAGCTCGGGGGAGGTCTCGAGTTGCGATCGACCCCCGGCGCGGGTACCACCGCCACACTCAAGCTGCCCGCCACGGCGCAGCGCAGGAGCCAAGCCTCATGAACCCCACCGCCCCGCAGATCCCGGAGACGCCGAAGGATGCGTCCCCCAGCATCCTGCTCGTCGACGACGACGTCACGCTCCGCGAGCGGCTCGCTCGCGCGCTGCGCGAACGCGGCTTCGACGTCCGCACCGCCGGAAGCGCTGACGAGGCGATGGAGCAGGTCCGGGCCGACTCGCCCGAGATGGCGGTGATCGACCTCCGCATGCCCGGCCGGAGCGGCCTCGAGCTTCTGCGCGAGATGCGCGAGCACGACCCGGCCACCCGCGTCCTCGTCCTCACCGGCTACGGGAGCATCGCCACGGCCGTCGAGGCGACCAAGCTCGGCGCCGAAGGGTACCTGCCCAAGCCGGTCGACGCCGACGAGCTCCTGGCCGCCTTCGCGAAGAACACCGCGCAGCCCACCCCCGATCACTTCGCCACGCCCTCGCTGGCGCGCGCCGAGTGGGAGCACATCCAGCGGGTGCTGGTCGACTGCGGCGGAAACATCAGCGAGGCGGCTCGGCGGCTCGGAATCCACCGCCGCTCCCTGCAGCGCAAGCTCCAGAAGTACCCACCCGTGCGTTAGCGGCAGCGAGGTGGGCGGGGCCTTAGGCTTCCGCCATGATCCTCGCCGCCGTTCGCGACCTGCTCTTCCGCTCCAAGATCGACGCCGCCGCCCGGCGGCTGGGGGTCGAGCTGGCGTTCGCGCCCCGCGACACACCCCTGTCGGCAGCGGCGCGGGGCCGGCCTCCCGAGCTCGTACTGGCCGATCTGGGCGAGGCAGGGGCGATGGACGAGCTGCGGGCCATCCGAAGCGAGCTGCCGAGCGTGCGTGTCGTCGGCTACCTCGGCCATCTCCGCACCGACTTGCGCGACGAGGCGCTCGGCCTGGGCGTGGAGGAGGTGCTCACCCGCGGGCAGCTCGCCGCGAGCCTCGACGAGGTGCTCCTGCGCGGGACCGCCCGGGGTTGAACCGTTTGCGCCACTCGCGACCTCTCACCATCATTCACGGGTGCGCGTGCTCGCGGTGCCCGTGCCACCAGCCTGGGGGACCTCATGGGCGCGACCACGGTCGAGCTGACGGAGCAGAACTTCAACGAAGTGGTGGAGCGGGACGGGATCGTCCTCGTCGACTGGTGGGCGCCGTGGTGCGGCCCGTGCCGCGCGTTCGGCCCGACCTACGAGCAGGTGGCGGCGCGCCACCCGGACCTCGTCTTTGGCAAGGTGAACACGGAGGTCGAGCAGGGGCTCGCCAGCGCGTTCGAAATCCGCTCCATCCCCACGCTGATGATCCTGCGCGATCGGGTGCTCCTCTTTTCCGAGCCCGGCGCCCTGCCGGAGATGGCGCTGGAGGACCTCATCCGGAAGGTGCGCGCGCTCGACATGGAGGCGGTGCGGAACCAGATCTCGGCCGAACGGAAGAGCGAGACACCCCCCGGGCCGTGAAGGCCGCGCGCCTCGGGGATAGTGCGCCCTCGAACGAAAGGGCGACGGCCCCCGGCCGCCGCCCTTTCCTCGCTGCACGCCGGGCGTGACGGTTACTTGGTCGTGGACTCGCTCTGCGTTCCGGTTCCGGTTCCGGACGGGTCGGTCGTGCCGGTCGTGCCGGTCGAGTCGGTCGTGCCGGTCGAGCTGCTGCCCTGGTGCTTCTTCTTCGAGTGCTTCTTGGTGGTCGTCGTCGAGGACGAGCCGCTCATGTCGTCCTTCGTCGAACCGGTGGAGCCGGTTGCGCCGGGGCTCTCGGTGGAGCTGCCCATGCTGCTGCCGGAGCTGCCCGTGCCGCTCGAGGATGGGCTCGAGCCCGTGGAGGAGCTGGAGCTCGAGTCGGTGGTGCCGGAGCCGGTCGATCCAGTGCCCATGCTGCCCTGGCTCGAGCCGCTGCGGTCGAGTGAGCCGGCGGACGAGCCGGACGAGCCGGACGTGCCGGTCGTGCCGGAGCTTGTGCCGCTCGTGCCCGTGCCGCTCGGAGAGCTCGAGCTGCCGGAGGTGCTGCTCTTCGAGCTCTCCCCGGCCGCGCCCGAGGAGGTGATGTCGATGCTCTTCACGTTGAGCATATCACCCGAGCCGGAGTAGCTGGCGCGGACCTGGTCGCCCTCCTTGATGTCGTCGATCGAGGCGCGCGAGCCGTCCTTCATGACCTGCGTGCTGGAGTCGATCTTCAGCGGCTGGGCGCTGCCGGAGAGGGTGAGCGTGTTCTTGCTGCGGTCGAACTTCTGCACCTTCCCTTGCAGCGAGTCGAAGTGGCCGCTCGGGGAGGTGCTGTCAGTCGAGGACGTGGCGCCCGAGCCAGTGCCCATGGAGCCGGACGCGCCGGTCGAGCCGGTGCTCTTGTCGGTGGCGCTGCCCATCGAGCCGGTGCTCGAGTCACGCGAGGTGCTGGGCGATCCGGAGGTGCTGCTTCCGCTGGAGGTGCCGCTGCCGCTGGGCGCGGTTTGAGCCTGCGCCTGACCCACGATGAGCGTCAGCGCGGCTGCGAGGCCGAAGCCCCATCCCGTCTTTTTCATCATCTCTTCCCCCCTGGCTCTATTCGAGTTTCGAAAGGAGGCCGGCGAATACCGTCGCCTCCCACCTGTCGGCTTCCTGGAGCCTAAGGACGATTTTTTCTAGTCGGTAGCCCTAGTTACGATCCTCGGTCGGGCGAGCTGGCGCCGCTAAGTCGACCGGGCGTGCCTGGCCGTTGCGCCTGTCAGACCTCCTTGTTACCTGAACATACGAGCAGCTAGTATCGAGGTGGAGGTCATCAGGCATGGCGGCGAGCGCGAGCGAAATCATCGAGGGGCTCCGGCTGGAGATCCGGCGGCTGGAACGGAAGCCTTCCATCGCGGCGGTGCGCCCGGTGCCGAGCGGACGGGCGGCCATCGACGCGCTCCTCCCTGGTGGCGGGTTTCCTCGCGGTGCGCTGGCGGAGCTCTGCGGAGGGCCGGCCAGTGGCAAGACGGCGGTCGCCCTGGCGGCGCTCGCCGCCGCCATGGGAGAGCGCGGCCTCGGCGCCTTCGTCGATGGTCGGGGCGAGCTCTATCCGCCGGCAGCGGCGGCGCTGGGGGTCGATCTCGATCGCCTGCTCGTGGTGCGCCCGGCCGCTGGCCCTGGCGAGCCCTGGCCCGGGTTGTGGGCGGCGGAGGCGCTCCTCGGGAGTGGTGCGTTCGAGGCGGTTGCCGTCGACGTGCCGGTGGAGGGCGCCCGCGGCCGGGCGCCCGGGGGAGCGGCGGTGGACGCGATGCTGCGGCGGGTCCGGGCGGCCGCGGAGAAGGGCGGGTCGGTCGGTCTCTGGCTCGCCCGACCCGAGGGCCCTCGCATACCGGCGGCGGTGCGACTCGAGCTCGCCGCAGGCGACCGGGTGCAGCGCGGCTCAGGGCGCGAGGCGATCCATGCAGCTTGAGCTCGCTGCAGCGGGAGGGCGCGCGCCGTTGCCTCTCCCGAGCGGGCCGCGGCTCGTCGCGCTCTTCCTCCCTGATCTGCCGCTGCAGCGGGTCTTGCGCGGGCGCGAGGCGGCCGGGGCCGCGCGCGACAGGGCGCGGTCGCCGCTCGCCATCGAGCGAGAAGGGCGCATCATCGCCTGCGATGCCGAGGCGCGCGCGCGCGGGGTGCGCCCCGGCGAGGCGCTCGCCCAGGGCCACGCCGCCTGTGCGGACCTGGAGGTGGTGGCGGTCGATGAGGCCGAGGATCGCGCCGCGCTGGAGGGGCTGGCCGAGGCGCTCCTCGCGCTCGCTCCGGCGGTCGAGGTCGCGTCTCCCGACGCGCTCCTCCTCGACGCGAGCGCGGCGCACCTCCTCGGGCCGAGGGGCGAGGGGGAAGCGGCGCTGGCGGATGCGGCGGTCGCGCTCGCGGCGGGGCTCGGCCTGCGCGCGCGGGCGGCGGTGGCGAACGGCCGCGCGCCGGCGCGGGCGTTGGCGCGGCACGGGCGTGGGCCCGGGGCCGGTGAAGGTACTCTTGCGCTGGGAGTGCTACCTCTCGGCGCGCTCGAGCTACCCGCTCCCCTCGAGGCGCGACTCCTCGCACTCGGGCTCTCGCGGGTGGGCGAACTGGCTCGCTTCCCGCCCGAGACGCTGGCGCATCGCCTCGGGGCCCCCGGGCTCGCGGCCTGGCGGCTCTCGCATGGCGACGATCCTTCGCCCCTCGTACCCTACACGCCGGAGCGCTTGCCCGAGGAGCGCCTCGAGCTGGAGGCGCCGCTGGAGAGCTCGGAGCCGCTCCTCTTCGGGCTGAAGCGGCTCTCCGATCGGCTCGCGGCGCGGCTGGCCGGGCGCGGGCTCGGCGCGACCCGGCTGGCGCTGACGCTCCGCCTGGATCCGCACGGCGTGGAGCGGGTCGCCATCGCGCTCGCCCTCCCCACCGCCGCCGCCTCGCGCTGGCTGCTCGTCCTGCGCGAGCGGCTCGGGAGCTTGCGGCTGCCGGGCGCGGTGGTGGGGGCGACGCTCGCGGTGGCGGAGGCAGCGACCGCTCCGGTCGAGCAGCTCGCCCTCGACGAACGCCCGCAGCAGCTCGCCGCGCTCGAGACCGTATTGACCCGCCTCGCCGCCCGGCTCGGTGAAGAGGCGCTCTTCGCGGCCGAGCCGGTCGATCGTCACCGGCCGGAGGGGGCGTACCGGACGGCCGCGTTCGGGCGAAAGAAGGAGGGGGCCGTGAAGGGGAGGCGGCGGACCCCGACCTCGACCTCGGAACCGTCCGCCCTGAGCGTAGCGGCGCCAGAAGCGACGCGTAGTCGAAGGGCCGCGACCTCGACCTCGACCGCGACCCCGACCGCTGCGGCCCGGCCCACCCGGCTCCTCGCCCACCCCGAGCCGCTCCTCGCGCTGGGCGAGGGCGGACGGCTCACCGCTGTGCGCGCGATGGGCCGGACGCTGCGCGTCCTCGAGCTCTCGCCGGCGGAGCGGCTCGCCGGTGAGTGGTGGGCGGAGCCGTTCGATCGCGACTACCACCGCGCCCGCGTCGAGGGCCTCGGCGACTGCTGGATCTTCCGTGACGCCGCCGATGGACGGCTCTGGCTGCACGGCTTTTTCGACTGATGGTGACGTACCGAGGGAGATCGCACGCCCATGGCTCCACCCCGCTATGCCGAGCTGCGCGCGAAGTCGTGCTTCTCCTTCTTGCGTGGCGCGAGCCACCCCGAGGAGCTGGTCGGCTGCGCCGCCGAGCTCGGGATCGCCGCGCTCGCGCTCACGGACGTGAACGGGCTCTACGGGGTGGTGCGCGCCCACGCCGAGGCGAAGCGGCGCGGCCTCGCGCTCGTCACCGGCGTGGAGCTCACCTGCCGCGAGCTCTCGCCCGGGCCCTTCCCGACTGCCCCGCTCGTGCTCCTCGCCCAGGATCGCGAGGGCTATGCCGGGCTGTGCCGGCTCGTGAGCCAGGCGCACTGCGGGATCGCGGAGGGCCTGGCCACGCCCGTGCGGCGCCTCGTCCGGCAGGTCGGGCAGGAACGCGTGATCGACCTCCCGTTCTCCCAGGTGGCCGAGCGGCCACGCGGGCTGTTCGCCCTCTACCCCGGCGCCGACGCCGAGGCGGCGTCCCGCCTGCGCGAGGCTTTCGGGCGGCGGCTGGCGCTCGCCGTCGAGCGCCACCACGTGGCAGGAGAGGAGACGCGCATCGCGGCTGCGCGCAGCGTCGGGCGGCGGCTGGGGATCGCAGTGGCGATCACGAACGACGCCCACACTCACGCGCGCGCCCGGCAGCCGCTGCAGGACGTGCTCACCTGCATCCGGCTCGGAATCACCGTCGAGAAGGTGGGGCGCCGGCTGTTCCCCAACGCGGAGCGGACGCTCAAGGGCGCCGAGGAGATGGCGCAGCTCTGGCCCGACTTCCCGGAGGGGCTCGAGAACGCCGTCGACGTCGCCGAGGCGTGCC
>DASPZP010000119.1:0-10354 GCA_035636195.1 Anaeromyxobacteraceae bacterium | reverse complement strand
AGCCGCGGCGACAACGTGCACGCGAGCTTCCTCGCGCTCGGGGCTGGGGCGTCCCCGCGCGCGGTGGCGGGCCTGGAGCCGCTCTTCGATCTGCGGCCGGTGGCCGCCGACGCGAACGCGTCCGGCTCCGTCGGGGCCGGGACCCACCTCAGCGGCGCCACCATCGCCTACGACGCGCTGTTCTACGGGCGGGAGCTGCCGGCCCAGCCCGTCTGCGGCGACGGCACGAAGAAGTCGGCGCAGCCGCACGTCTACCAGCACCAGGCCTCGCTCATCTGGGACTCGCCCTGCCACTGCTGGCGCGCCGGGTTCACGGCCATCCTGAACGAGTGCGACAAGTTCCCCACGTTCCACCTGGTGGTCGACCTCTCGGCGCTGGCGGGCGGCGCGCTGCCCCGCTGAGGCGACGCAGGCGTGGGCGAGCGAGCGATTGCACCCCCGCCCCTGGCCGAATAGGAGAACAGGACGGAGGAGCCGCCCCTGCCTCACCCACCGCAGAACGCGCCGGCGCTCGGCGACGACCTCTACGAGCCAGAGAAGCGGCGCGCCATCCTGCACGCCGCCGTGCACGTCTTCGCGGAGAAGGGCTACCACGGCTGCCGCATCGCCGACGTGGCGCGGCAGGCGGGCGTCGCGTACGGGCTCGTCTACCACTACTTCCAGAACAAGGAAGCCCTGCTGGAGAGCGTCTGCGCCGAGCAGTGGACGATCTTCCTCCACGCGCTCCGCGCCGCCAGCGAGGGTCCGGGGACGGCGCCCGAGCAGCTGGCCGGCATCTGCTGCTTCGCCATCGACGTCTTCCGGACGGCGCCAGCTGCCGTGCGCGTGCTGCTGCTCGAGGTCGCGCGCACGCCCAATGCGTTCCGCGCCGGGTCCACGCGGCAGACCTTCGAGGAGGCAGCTTCCATCGTGGCCGGGATCGTGACCCGCGGCATGCAGCGGGGGGAGATCCGCCGGGTGGTGCAGCCCACGGTGGCCGCCACCTGCCTGCTCGGGGCGCTGGAGCTCACGCTGACGAGCATGGTCACCGGAGTGGTCCGGGTCGCGAACGAGGACGACGTCGAGCGGGTCAAGGTCGGCCTCGTGGACCAGGTGGTGGGCGGGCTGCTGCCGCGGTGAATGCGGCAGGTCGGAGGTCGCGGTCGCGGTCGGATTGACGCGCCGCGACGCATTCGCTTGCCCGCCCGTCCGGCGGCGCGTACGAAACCTCGTCCCCGGTAGAAGGAGCACCCGATGGCCTCCCGCGTCCTCGTCTCCGATGAGCTCTCCGCCGACGGCGTCGCGATCATGAAGCGGGCAGGGCTGGAGGTCGACGTGAAGGTCGGCCTGAAGCCCGAGGAGCTGGAGAACATCATCGGCGACTACGATGCCCTGGCGGTGCGGAGCGCCACCAAGGTGAACGCGAAGCTGCTCGAGAAGGGGGTGCGGCTCAAGGTCGTCGGTCGGGCCGGCGTGGGCATCGACAACGTCGACCTGGAGACGGCCACGCGGCGGGGGGTGGTCGTCATGAACACCCCGGGCGGCTCGTCGACGACGGTCGCCGAGCTGACCCTCGCCCACATGCTGGCGCTCGCGCGCCACGTGGCGCAGTCCACCGCCAGCATCAAGGGGGGCAAGTGGGAGAAGAAGCGGTTCCAGGGGCACGAGCTGGCCGGGAAGACGCTCGGCGTGGTGGGGATCGGCAACATCGGCTCGATCGTGGTCGACCGGTGCCGGGCCATGAAGATGCGCGTCATCGCCTACGATCCGTTCATCAGCGCCGAGGCCGCCGCCAAGCTGGGCGTGACGCAGGTGACGCTCGACGAGCTGTGGCCTCAGGCGGATGTCATCTCGCTCCACGTGCCGCTCACCGAGCAGACCCGGAACCTCGTCGACGCGCGGACGCTCGGGCGGATGAAGAAGGGAGCGCTGCTCGTGAACTGCGCCCGGGGCGGCGTGATCGACGAGCGCGCGCTGGCGGATGCGCTCGCCTCCGGGCACCTGGGCGGCGCGGCGCTCGACGTGTTCGAGAAGGAGCCGCCGCCGGCCGACCACCCGCTCCTCGCGCTCGACTCGTTCATCTGCACGCCGCACCTGGGCGCGTCGACGGAGGAGGCCCAGGCGGCGGTGGCCGTCGCCATCGCGGAGCAGCTCGCCGCTTATCTAACGCGTGGTGAAGTGAAGAACGCGGTCAACCTGCCCACCATCGCGCGCGAGGTGCTCGACCGCATCGCGCCGTACCTCGCGCTGGCGGAGAAGCTCGGCTCGCTGGCGGCGCAGATCGCGCCACCCTCCATCCACGAGGTACGGCTCGAGCTCGCCGGCGAGCTATCGCGCGCGCCCCACCGCGCCATCTCCGCCCAGGTGCTGAAGGGGCTCCTGCGCCACGTCCTCGATCAGCCGGTGAACGAGGTCTCCGCGCCGGCCATCGCCAAGGAGCGCGGGCTCGTCCTGCGCGAGGAGCTCGACCCCGAGGCCCACGACTACGTTTCGCAGCTCACCGTCACGCTGCGCGGCGCGGGCGGCGAGGCGGCGGTGGCGGGGACCGTCTTCGGGCGCCAGGAGCTGCGCATCGTGCGGGTGAACCAGTTCCGCCTCGAGGCGGTGCCCGAGGGTGACATCATCATGTGCGAGAACGACGACGCGCCGGGCGTGGTCGGGCACATCGGGATGGCGCTCGGCAGCGCGGCGGTCAACATCGCGCGCATCTACCTCTCGCGTGACGCCGAGCGGCGCTCCGCCTTCTCGCTCATCAACGTCGATTCCGCCCCCTCTCCCGAGGTCCTCCAGACGCTCCGGGGCCTCGCGCACATGCGGGCGGTGCGCTCGATTCACCTGTAGGCCCGGGGCCCCCGGAGCCAGGCCGGCCGTGTCTTTTGGAGGCTCCGCGGGTAGAGTCGCCGCGCATGCTCGACCTGTCGCTCCCCGCCGGCCTGCGCGACCTCCTGCCCGACCACTCCGCCCACCTGGCGGAGCTCTCCGCCAGCCTGCACGAGGTCTTCTCGTCCTTCGGGTATCGCCGCCTCCTCCTCCCGACGCTGGAGCGGCTCGAGGTGGTCGAGCGCGGCCTCTCGCAGGCGGCGCTCGCGGGCGTGCTCAAGTTCGTCGAGCCCGGCTCGGGCGAGGTGGTCGCCATCCGCCCCGACATCACGCCTCAGATCGCACGCCTCTACGCCTCCCGCCCCGACGCGCTGCCGGCGCCCGCGCGCCTCTGCTACGACGGTCCGGTGCTGCGCGCCCGAGAGTCGCGCGCCGGCCGCCCGCGCGAGGTGTACCAGGCGGGCGTCGAGCTGCTCGGCGAGGGCGGCGCGGGCGCCGACGCGGAGGCGCTCTCGGTGCTGGCGAAGGCGCTCGATCGTGTCGGGCTCGACGCGGCGGTGATCGAGGTGGGACACGCCCGCTTCGCGCAGGAGGTCGTGGTCGCGGCGGGGCTCGGGCCGGCGGCGCGCGCCGAGGCCGCGGTGGCGCTGGCGCGCAAGGACGAGGCGACGCTGGCGGCGCTGGCGCGACGGGGGAAGGGGAGCCGCGCCGCCCGCGAGGCGTTGCCGGCGCTGGCCGGGCTGTACGGCGACCGCGCCCTGGAGCGCGCCCGGGAGGTCGCCGCGGCGGTGCCGACGGCCGCGCCGCCGCTCGCGGAGGTGGAGGCTGCGCTCGCCCTGGCGCGCCGGCGCGGGCTGCGCCAGGTGGCGGTGGACCTCGGCGAGGTACGCGATCTCGGCTACTACACCGGCATCACCTTCGCCGGCTACGCGCCGGGGGCGGGGAGCGCCGTGGCCGCGGGCGGGCGCTATGACGGGCTTCTGGCGCGCTTCGGGCGGCCGGATCCCGCCATCGGCTTCGCGGTCGACCTCGAGTTCGCCACCCAGGCGCTGGAGCGTGCGGGCGCCCCCTCCCCGCGCCGCCGCCCCCCCGCCCGACGCCGCGCCGCTCCCGCGCAGCGTCGGCGGTGAAGCACGGTGCCATCCGGCTGGCGGGCCTCTTCCCCCCCTGCTATCGTCCGCGGCTTCGCCCGGACCAGAGGAAACGAGCATGCCCAACGTCGTCGTGATCGGTGCGCAATGGGGTGACGAGGGGAAGGGGAAGGTCGTCGACCTCCTCACCCAGCACGCGGACGTGGTGGTCCGCTTCCAGGGCGGGAACAACGCCGGGCACACCCTGGTCGTCGACGGTCAGAAGACCGTCCTGCACCTCATCCCGTCCGGCATCCTCCACCCGGGCAAGGCCTGCGTCATCGGGAACGGCGTGGTGGTCGACCCCGAGGTGCTGGCGCACGAGATCGACGCGCTGAAGGCGCGCGGGCTCCTGCAGGATGACGGGCAGCTCGTCCTCTCGCTCGACGCGCACGTCATCATGCCGTGGCACAAGGCGATCGACATCGCGCGCGAGCAGCGCATGGGCGCTGGGAAGATCGGGACCACCGGCCGCGGCATCGGCCCCACCTACGAGGACAAGGTGGCGCGGCGCGGGCTGCGCATTCGCGATCTCCTCGACGAGGCGCGCCTCACACGCAAGGTGAAGGAGCGCCTCGGCCCCGCGCGCGAGGAGCTGGCCCGCCTGGGCGGGAAGCTCGACGTCGAAGAGGCCGCGCTCGTGAAGACGTTCGCGGCGCTCGGCCAGAAGCTCGCGCCGTTCGCGCGCGACGCATCGCTCTGGCTCTACCGCGCCATCCAGGCCGGGAAGTCGCTCCTCTTCGAGGGCGCGCAGGGGACGCTCCTCGACGTCGACCACGGCACCTATCCGTTCGTCACGAGCTCCAACACCGTGGCCGGCAACGCCGCCACCGGCTCCGGCGTCGGCCCGACCGCCATCGACCGCGTCATCGGCATCACCAAGGCCTACTCGACGCGCGTCGGGGGCGGGCCCTATCCGTCCGAGCTCAAGGACGAGACCGGCGAGAACCTGCGTCGGATCGGGGGCGAGTTCGGCGCCACCACCGGTCGGCCGCGCCGCACCGGCTGGATGGACGCGCTGGCGCTCAGGTATGCGGTGCGGGTGAACGGGCTCGACGGCGTCGCGGTGACGAAGCTCGACGTCCTGACCGGCTTCTCCGAGATCAAGATCGCGGTCGCGTACCGCTGCGGGACCCAGAGCTTCGACGAGATGCCGAGCGACCTCGAGACGCTGGAGCGCTGCGAGGCGGTGTACGAGTCCCTGCCCGGCTGGACCGAGAAGCTCGACGGAGTCCGGCGCTGGGAAGACCTGCCGAAGAACGCGCGGTCGTACGTGGAGCGCATGGCGAAGCTGGCCGGCGTGAAGGTGGTGGCGGTCTCGGTCGGCGCCGACCGCGGCGAGACCATCGTGCTCGAGAATCCGTTCACCGTGGCGCGATAGCCGTCAAGCCGCCGCCAGCGCCAGCGCCAATGCCGCAGCGAGCGCGAGCAGCGCAGCGGCGCGGTGGACCTGCGAGGAGCCCACGAGTCCGGCGGGTGGGGCGGCCCCGGCCGCCACCACAGGTGCTGTGCGCTCCGCGCCGTCATCGAGGAAGCCGAGCGCGGTCGCCCCGAGCGCGAGCCGGTCGCCGGGCGAGAGGGCGAAGAGAGCCTTCGGGCGCGCGCCGTTGACGGTGAAGCCGTTCTTGCTCGCGAGGTCCACCGCCGTCCACCGGCCGTCACGGTAGGTGAATCGGACGTGCCGGCGCGAGGCGAGCGGGTCCTCGATGCGCAGCTCCGCGCGTCGAGCCCGGCCGAGCACGGCGCCGTCGCGGAGCGGTAGCTCACGGCCTGCGGATGGACCTCCCAGGACGACCAGCCGCGCCCCGGAGGTGGGGTGGTCCGTCACCATGATCGCGGCGGCGAGCGCGCGGGTGGAGGAGGTGGTCACCCGGTGAAGCACTTCAAGGTGCGTGCCAGGGCCGGCCCGTCAGCCGTGGATGTCCCACCGGCTGTCTGCCACCGACCGCTCGGCGGGATTACCGGTGAACTCCAGGTAGCCGTTCATCTCCAAGGTGTCGACGAGCTGCTCTGCCTCGACGTCCGAGCAGTGCAGGGCCTCCGCCAGGACATCGCGGAAGTAGCTGCGACCGCGGAGGTACCCCACAGGTGGCTCCCCGGGCGGGATGTGCTGACGGATCATACGGGCCAGCTCGGCGAGATCGATGGCGTCGATGTCCAGCATCTGCGGAATTTAGGGACGCTCCGACACCAGCGCCAGCGAGTCGAGCGATGCGGCAGCGGGGGTGCGGCGTACCGATCGCCCGCCCGAGAGGAATCGGACGGCACCCTCGTCAGTGCGGGACACGACCGAGCCAGCCGCTCGCCACCGGGCGACCACACCCGGTCCGGGGAACCCGAACCGATTGTCGCGCCCGAGCGTCATCACGGCGAACTCGGGACGGGTCGCCTCCACGAGCGCCTGTCCTGAGCTGGTGGGACTGCCGTGGTGCGGCACCTTGACCACCTGAGCGGCGAGATCCGACGGGTGGGACGCCACCAACGCAGCCTCGCCCTCTCGCTCGATGTCGCCGCACAAGAGGAACCGCACCCGGCCGTGGATCACGCGCAGCACCAGCGAGGCATCGTTTTCGGTCCACGCCTCGCTGCCGGCAGGCGGACCGAGAGCCTCGAAGCGGACCCCAGCCCGTTCGAAGCCCTCGCCGGGCCGGAGCACCGTCGCCGGCGGCAGCGCCCGCAGCGCCTCCGCAGCGACGTCGTCTCCGCCGCGCCCGCTCGTGTAGAAGCGTTCGATGGGGAAGGCCTGTGCCACCGCCACGAGCCCGAGCAGGTGGTCGGGGTGCGGGTGCGAGAGGAACACCGCGGCGAGCCGGCGGATGCCGGTGTCGCGAAGCCAGGGCACGACGTCGCGAGCACCGGGGTCGGAGCGTCCGCGCACCTCGCCTCCGCCGTCCACCAGCACCGCGCTCCCATCGGGCAGGAGGAAGGCGGTCGCGTCGCCCTGGCCCACGCCGAGGAAGACCGCCTCCAGCCCGCCGCGCCGCACCGCCAGCGCATGGCGCAGCGGCGGCGCTCCGAGGAGGGCCAGCGCTGCCGCCAGCGCGGCCACCGGACGCGACCACCCCCTGCCGCGCCAGGCGGCGAGGAGCGCCAGATAGCAGAGCGCGCAGCCGGCGAGCCCCGGAGAGCCGACGCCCACCACCGACCAGCGCGGGGCCGCGAAGGCGTCGTTGACCGCGAGGAGGAGCCAGGCCAGGCCGTGGCAGGCCGCGAGGAGTGGCCCCGTCGCGAAGGGCGCGATCGACGCCGCGGCCGCCGCCAGCGCCGCCGACACCGTCAGAGCCGAGCCGATCGGCACGCCGACGACGTTGGAGGCGACGGCGAGCAGCGAGAGGCGGCGGAAATGGAACGCGACGATGGGAGCGGTGGCGAGCGTGGCGGCGGCGCTGGCGCACATGGTCCCGAGGAGCGCCTCGCGGAGCCGGGCGCGCCAACCCTCGCGGCTGACAGCTATCCCCAGCCCGGCGCGGAGCGGGCCCGAGCCGAGGGCGAGGCCGGCCACCGCGGCGAAGGAGAGCTGGAATGATGGGTCGAGCAGCGCACCCGGCTCGACGGCCAGGACGGCCAGGGCCGCCAGCGCGACGGCGTCGAGCGCCTGGATCTCCCGGTCGCACAGCACGGCGCCGAAGCCGAGTGCAGCCGCCAGCGCCGAGCGAACCACGGGCACGTCGGCGCCGGTCCCGAGCGCGTAGAGGATGGTGAGCGGGAGCGCGGCCACGGCCGCCGCGCGGCGAGGGTCGAGGCGCGCGGCGAGGCGATCGCTCCGCGCCAGCACCGCTTGCAGGAGCCGCCAGGCGCCGAGCGCGACGACCGCCAGGTGCAACCCGGAGACGGAGAGCAGGTGGGCGAGACCGCTGCGGGCGAAGGCCTCGGCGGTGGCCGCGTCCACGCCGCCCCGATCTCCGCTGCCGATGGCCCGGACGAGCCCGGCTTCACGCGGAGGCAGGGCCGCGTCCGCGGCGGTGGCGAAGCGCGTCCGGCCGAGCTCCAGCCAGGCGAGAAGAGAGGGCCGGGCGAGACGCACGGGCGGTGAGATGGCGTGCGCCTCGAGCGCGACCCCTCGGGCAGCGAGCTCGGCGGCCCGATCGCGGCCACCGGGGTTGCGCGCCCCCTCCGGCGTCCGCAGCCGCGCCTCGACGCGCAGCCGGTCGCCGAGCGCGATCGGCCAGGGCAGCGCGGGCGTGGTGGCGAGGACGAGCCCGAGGTCGCCCGTGCGCAAGAGGAAGCGGACGTCGCCCTCGAAGCGTTCCGGGACGGAGGCCACCCGGCCCTCCAGCACCCGATCCTCGGGTGCCCTCCGCCCTGGCACGACGCGGCTCGCGCCGGCGACAGCCCAGCCCGCGCAGAGAAACGCCAGCGGCGCGAGCGGTGGCGAGAGCGCGAGCAACGAGGCGCCGGCGGCGATGGGCAGCGCCGGGCGAAGCTGGCCGGGCAGGGCTGCGCCGAGCGCGAAGCCCACCGCGAGCGCGAGGAGCGGCCGGTGCTTCATGGGGGAGCACCCGGTCCGATGGGCGGCCGGGGTCCGCCACCACCCCCGAACTGCCTGGACTTTGCCACATTGACTGGAGTGTCAACGTATGGTAGGGTCCCGCGACTCGGCACCCTGCCCGTTCCGCCCGAAAGTGGGGTGAGAGCGGGTTTCGCCACTCCTGGCGAGGGCCGGAGGAACTGATGCCCGCATCGCAGCAGCCCGCAGCTCAGTCTATTGCACCCGGCCACAATTTCAAGGTCGGGGACAAGGCCGTCTACCCCGGGCAAGGGGTCGGCGAGGTCATGGGGATCGAGCACAAGGAGGTCGCCGGCCAGCGGCAGTCCTTCTACGTGCTCCGCATCCTCGACAACGGGATGAAGATCATGATCCCGATGAACAAGGTCGGCTCGGTCGGCCTGCGCGAGATCATCGGCGAGAAGGACGTCCGGCGCGTCTACTGCATCCTGCGCGAGAAGGAGGTCTCGGTCGACTCCACGACCTGGAACCGCCGTTATCGCGAGTACATGGACAAGATCAAGACCGGATCCGTGTTCGAGATCGCCGAGGTGCTGCGCGACCTCTACCTGCTCCGCTCGGACAAGGACCTCTCCTTCGGCGAGCGCAAGATGCTCGACACGGCGCGCTCGCTCCTCATCAAGGAGCTCGCCATCGCGAAGGACTGCGACGAGCAGGACGTCGAGACCGACCTCAAGAAGATCTTCAATATCCAGTGAGTGGCGCCGCCCGGCGAGGCCGGGGGCACCCACCACGAAGCAACAGCCGCCGCGTGGACCACCGTCCGCGCGGCGGTCGTTTCTGGGCCTGGCCTGGTGCGCGCTGGCGCCGTTCTGCGGCATGACCACGGCGGATAGCAGGGACGGTGCCAGTCCGGAGGGAGCGCATGATCGAGGGCGAGCGCGTCGGCGCCATCCTGGCCGCGGGCGGCGTGGGCAGCCGCGCCGGCGTGGCGAAGCAGTGGCTCTGCCTGGGCGGTGAGACGGTGTTGCGGCGCAGCGCCCGCGCCGTGGCCGCGGGGGGGCTCGTCGACGTCCTCGTGGCGGTGGTGCCGGCTGGCGACGAGGGGCGGGCCGAGGCGGAGCTGCGCGGCGTGGCCCCGTCCGTGCGCGCGGTGGCTGGCGGGCCCGCCCGGGCGGACTCGGTCCGGAACGGGCTGGCCGCGCTCGACGGCTGCGCGCTCGTGCTGGTCCACGACGCCGCGCGGCCGTTCGCGTCGCAGGCGCTGGCGGAGGCCGTGCTGCGCGCCGCCGCTGGCCGCGGCGCCGCGCTGGCCGCACTGCTCGCCTCCGACACCGTCAAGCGCGCGGACACGCCCTTGGACGCGGCCGCGCTCCGCGCCGCGGAGGGCGGGCCTCCGGCCGCGTGCGTCGCAGAGACCCTCGATCGCCGGACGGTGTGGCTGGCGCAGACACCGCAGGCGTTCCGGGCCGAGCTCCTGCGGCGGGCCTTCGCGGAGGCGGGCGACGCCGCGGCGGAGGCGACCGACGAGTGCGCCCTGGTGGAGCGCCTCGGGGCCGCCGTCGCGCTCGTGCCGGGCGAGGCGGGCAACTTCAAGATCACGACCGCCGGCGACGTGGCGCGGGCGCGGGCGCGGCTCGAGGCGCCGGTGGCGATGGGGGTCGGCTACGACGTCCACCCGTTCGGCGCTGGACGGCGCCTTGTCCTGGGCGGGGTCGAGTTCGAGGGCGACGGCCTGGTCGGTCACTCCGACGCCGACATCTGCGCGCACGCCATCGGCGACGCCATCCTCGGCGCCGCGGGGCTGGGCGACCTGGGCCGTCACTTTCCGGACACGGACCCACGGTGGAAGGGGGTCTCCTCGCTGCTGCTGCTGCGCGAGATCGCGCGCAAGGCGGGCGAGGCGGGCTGGCAGGTGGGCAACTGCGACGTGACCCTGGCCGCCCGCCGGCCCAAGATCGCGCCGAGGGCCGAGGAG
>DASPZP010000118.1:0-26971 GCA_035636195.1 Anaeromyxobacteraceae bacterium | reverse complement strand
CCTTCGCCATCGCGATGTTCTGCGTATCGGCCTTCGTGAAGAGCCAGGCGGCGACGCTGACGGTGATGATCCCGTTCGGCATCGCGCTGGGGCTGCCGGCGACGCTGATGCTCGGGCTCATGCCGGCGAGCTACGCCTACTTCTTCTTCTGCTTCTATCCGTCCGATCTGGCGGCCATCAACATGGACCGGACCGGCACCACGCACATCGGGAAGTACCTCCTCAACCACAGCTTCATGGTCCCCGGGTTGATCGGGGTGAGCGTGTCGACCGTGGTCGCGTACCTGCTGTCGCGGGTGGCCTTCTAGCGGCGCCCTTGACGTGGGGCGGCGGGGGGCGCCTCATGGGACGTGATCGATCCGTCCTCAAAGGCCGAGCTCATGGCCTTCATCCGGAGCCGCACCCGCCCGCGGCCGGTGCCGCTCGTGCCGGAGATCGTCACCTTCCAGGCCGACGAGCTGACGTCCCTGTGGCACGCCACCAGCGCCGAGCTCGCCCCGTGGGACCCCGCTCCGTTCTGGGCGTTCCCCTGGGCGGGCGGCCAGGCGGTGGCGCGGTACGTCCTCGACTGGCCGGAGGTCGTGCGTGGGAAGTCGGTGCTCGACTTCGCGAGCGGCAGCGGGCTCGTCGGCATCGCCGCGGCTCGCGCGGGCGCCGCCAGCGTCGAGGCATGCGACCTCGATCCCTTCGCCCGGGCCGCGGTGGCGCTGAACGCCGAGCTCAACGGCGTCGCGATCGCCTGGCGCGAGGGAGATCTGCTCGGCGGCGAGCTCCCTGGCGTCGACGTCGTCCTGGCGGGAGACGTGTTCTACGAGCGGGCGCTCTCGGAAACATGCCTCGCCTGGCTCTCCGCCCTGCGGGCGCGCGGCGTGCTGGCGCTGGTCGGAGATCCGGGCCGGCTCTACACACCCCGTGAAGGACTGGTCGACTGGGCCAGCTACGACGTCCCCACCTCGCGCGAGATCGAGCAGGCGACCGTCCTGCGAACCTCCGTGCAAGAGGTGCTGCCGCGGGCCGCCGCGCGGGCGGGCTGAAGCGAAGGCGGGGTCCGCGCCGGAGCGCGGACCCCACCCCCGCCTGGACGGAGCCCGGACCTACTTGGTCGTGCCCGTGGTGTCCGTCGAGCCCGAGCTGCCCGTCGAACCCGAGCTGCCCGTCGAGCCCGAGCTTCCGCTCGTGCCGTAGCCAGCATCGCTGCTGGTGGAGGAGCTTCCAGTGCCCATGCTGCCCGAGGAGGTGCTCCCCGTCCCTGTCCCGCCCGTGGTCGAGTCGCTCCCCGTCGAGCTCGAACCTGGCGACCCCGACTTGTCGGAGGAGCTGTCGGTCGTCCCGCTGCTGCCCGAGCCTGTTCCGGTGGACCCCGTTCCCGAGCTGCCGCTGCCCGTTCCGCCGCTACCCGACTGCGCGAATGCGCCGGTCGCGCCGGCCAGCGCCAGCGCACCCGCCAATACCATCGTGTACCTGATCTTCATGGGTCCCCTCTCTTCACTGGCATCCGCTCCATTGCGGAGTGCCTTCGCCCCGACCGCGTGAGCGGCAGCCCCGGCGCGCGACGCCGCAGCTGTCCCCCCGTCCTCACCTTGGCCCGGGGTCGTGGGCTTCAAGCTGCGGCGCCACGGGGTCCCGCACAACCCCGCCGTGCGCTCGCGTCGCGTCCCACCGCTCGCTCGCTTCCGCGCCCTCCTCGCCAGCGGATGCCGGCGAGGGCGTGGCGGCGAGGAGCCACCGCAAGACATCGAGCGAGAGCGGCTTCGCGAGCATGCCCGACACCCCGGCCTGCGCCGCCTGCTCCGGCGCGACCTCCCGCGCCCACCCGGACACCAGGTAAAGGCGCGTGCCCGGCGTCAGCTCGTCGATCTCGCGGGCGACCTGCCACCCGTCGAGCTCGGGCATCCCGAGATCGCACAGGATGAGGTCGTAGCGCTCGCCTGCCCTGACGCGCGCGACGGCCCCGACGCCCGAGCGGGCGAGGTCCACCTGCTGGCCGAGGTGCTCGAGCGCGAGGCCCGCTGCCTCCAGCACGTCGGGGTCGTCGTCGACGACGAGCACGCGCCGCCGCGCCAGGGCGCCGCTCGGAACCGGCGTCTTGGTGAACTCTGCCTCCCATCGCGACTTCCCTGCGCGGTCCTGCAGCCGCCGCACCTTCGCGGCGGCGTCCGCCACCATGCGCGCGAGGGTATCGACGCCTCCCACCAGCTCCCCGCGAGCTTGCTCGCGGAGCGCGGCGAGACGGAGGACCATCGCATAGAGGACGTTGTTGATCTCGTGGGCGGTCGTCGAGGCGAGCTCCCCCATGGCCTGCTGCCGCTCGCGCTCGACGGTCTCTCGCAGCACCGCGTCGCGCGCCGGGCTCGTCCGCCGGGCGCCCAGCCCGGGGAACCCTGGGACGACGTGCCGGAGGGCGCGCCGGTGTGGCGGCGCGAGCGCCTGATATTTCTGGACGAGCGTCTGGTATTTCAAGCCGTGCCCGCGCGGCAGATCCGCCTCGATCGATCGCGCGCGCCAGCGCATCGGACTCACTCCCAGGTCGTCTCTTCAGCATGACGATGAGCCGCGCGAAGTGCTCACGGCTCACGGCGAGCGAGCGCGTCCATGACGTGCGATGGCGCGAGCGCCCGTCATGGCGCGAGCCGCTGCAGCAGTCGCCCGAAGGCCGCCTGCCAGAGCCTCGCCTCGCGCCGCGTGAGGCGCGCCCGGCGCAGCGTATCGGCGAGGTCCCTCACCGCGTGCCGCTCCGGCCCCACCAGGAAACGCCCCGCCCGCAGCACCTGGCGCAGGCCCTCCTCGACGCGCGCCAGCTCGGCGTCGGTGGCGGCGACGGCCGTGGGGGCCCGCTCCCGCTCCGCGGAGGACTGCGCCGCCTCCCGGAGCGACCAGCAATAGAGGAGCACTGCCTGGGCGAGGTTGAGCGACGGCTGCGCCGGATCGGCGGGGATGGCGGACAGATCGTGGCAGCGCAGCACGTCGGCGTTCGCGAGACCGCTCCGTTCGTCGCCGAAGACGAGCGCGGTTCGCGCCGGAGCGCGCGCGAGCGCCTCGCGCGCCAGCTCGCCCGGAGAGAGCCGCCGCCGGCCGCGCACGCGCCGCGGGCTCGTCCCCACCACCCAGGCGCAGTCCGCCACCGCTTCTTCCAGCGTCTGGCAGTGACGGGCGCGGTCCAGCAGGTCCTCGGCATGCACGGCCAGGCGTCGCGCCGCCCCGCTCGCGTCCGGAGCCGGCGCGACGAGCGCCCAGTCCGCGAGCCCGAAGTTCTTGAGCGCACGGGCGGCGGCGCCCACGTTCTCGGGGTTGCGAGGCCGCAGGAGCACGATCCGGACCGGCAGGATGGCCAGCGGGCGCGCGAGCATCGGGGCGGGAGCGTAGCGACGGACCCCGCGCCGGGCCAGGGGTCCCGCGCTTCCGAAGCCGTCTTTGTTCTGCATCAAGGTCCTCGAAAGCCCGTCCGGGTAGAGTGCGCGCGTCCACATCTTCGGCTCCGGGACCGCTCTTCCCGGGAGGAGCGCTGCATGTCCGCCGTCCGCAAGCTCGCCGTCGCACTCGTCACGCTTTCGCCCGCCGTCGCCTTCGCTGCTGGAGGTCACGACGCCGTGGGCTGCGGCGGCTGTCACTCGCTGCATTCCGCCAAGGGCGAGGTCATCTACGCCGTCCCGGTGAACACGAAGTACCTGAACCCGAAGACGAAGCAGCCGTACACCGGCAGCACGGCCTTCTGCCTGGCGTGCCATCAGGACACCGACAAGGGCGGCCAGGGCTTCGCGCCCGTGTCACAGCACTCCAGCCACCCGTTCGGAATCGGCGTCGTCAATGCAAAGGTGGCCAAGGTCCCGGCGGAGCTCCTGCGCGACGGCCGGTTCGAGTGCATCGGCTGCCACGATCCGCACCCGTCGAACCCGAACTACAAGTACCTGCGCGTCGACACCAAGGGCGGCAAGGAAATGGACGCCTTCTGCGCGGTCTGCCACGCGATGAAGGCCGAGGCGGGCGCCGCCCAGAAGATGGCCTTCTTCAACAGCATGGACGAGCGCGCCACGCGAGCCGCGCCCGCCGTCGCCGCCGAGCCGGCCAAGAAGAAGAAGTAGGGGCAGGGTAGCGGCCGACACGGTCGGTGAGTTGTCCTCCGCCGCCCGCGACACGCACCCCGAACGCACGAGGGGCTCCCGCGCCGCGGGGGCCCTTCTTCTTTCGTCCCTGGGCACCTCTCGGCCCGTCGAGGCAGCACTGCGCGAATGACCCAGCATCCGTTTCAGACCGCCGTCGGGTTCGATCTGGCGGCGATCTTCCTCTTCGCCATCACAGGTGCGCTCGCCGGCGTGCGCAAGCACTACGACCTCGTGGGCGTCTCGGTACTCGCGCTCGCCACCGCCCTCGCGGGAGGTCTGCTGCGAGACATCTTCCTGCAGCGCGGCACGCCGGTCCTGCTCACCGACGGCCGGTATCTGATGGCGGTGCTGTCCGGGACGGCGGTCGTTGCCGTGCTGCGCGGCCACCTGCACCGGCTGCGCCTCGTCATCCTGGTGCTCGACGCGCTCGGGCTCGGCATCTACGGCGTGGTGGGCGCGCAGAAGGCGCTCGTCGCGGGTCTGCCGGTCATGACCGCCCTCTTGCTCGGGACCGTCAACGCCGTGGGCGGGGGCCTCGTGCGCGACCTCCTCACCGGCGAGGAGCCGATCATCTTCAAGCCCGGGGAGTGGTACGCCCTCTCCGCGGTGGCTGGGTGCGGCGCCTTCCTCGCGCTCGCCGCCGCCGCAGGCGTCTCGCCGCAGCGGGCCGCCTTGGCTGGGATCCTCGTCGCGTTCTCCACCCGCCTCCTCTCGATCCGCCTCGGCTGGCGGACAGGCCCGCTGGCAGACGAGCGGGACGAGTGACCATGTTGCGAGGTGGAGGCCCCGATCATGCGCCCCTTCCTCGCCGTCCTCGCCGTCTTCCTCGTCGTCTCTCCGGGTAAACGCGCCGCGGCGCAAGCGCCCGCTCCTCGCGCTCCGATGGGGGCTCCTGCGCTGCCTTCGACGAGCGGAGGCTCGGTTCGGTCCGATCGCGTGACCGTCGAGGTGCTGCCGCCGCGAGCCGGGAGCGAGATCCGCACGCCGGAGGGGTTCATCCGGATGGAAGGGAGCCCGGCGCCGTCGGGGGTCGCATCGTTCGGCACGTACCGGGCGGGCCAGCCCGCGAGCTACCAGGTCGTGGCGTCCGCCGCCGCGGCGACACCGGGCGGGAACGGCGGCGTCTCCCCGGCGCCTCCGGAACCGCGCCGCGATCCCTGCCGCGCCGCGCGCTCGAGCTATCTCCGGCGGCTGCTCTACATGTCGGGCATCGACCTCGACGACCCGCTCGCCTTCCTGGAAGGGGTGGCGGGCCCGAACGGCTATCCCGCCCAGTACCTCTTCACGACCATCGGCCTCCTCCCCGGCACGGATCCCATCCGGGCGCTGGCGTGGGACCAGGAGCTCCGGTCACTCGCGCGCGAGCTCACCAGCTGCTCCCAGGCGAGCGCCCGCTGAGAGAGCCCAGGAGAGCCCTGCCGTCTGCCACCCCCCGGCTGGTACATTCGGTCCTCGTCATCGGGAGAGGTCCTGCATGCTGCATGAGTCGCACGCCGAGCTGGCGCGCTGGGGCGCGGCATCCGTCCGGGAGTCGTTCGCCGCCTACCAGGCCGAGTTCAAGCACATCAGCCGGCGGGCCAAGCTGCGCTTCGAGACGCGCGACTGGCGCGGGACCCAGGTCGACGCGCTGCAGCGGCTGGAGCTGCGCTCGCGCGCCGTCGATCGTGCCGTGAACGAGCTGCGCGGCGTGCTCGGCTCTGCGTCGTCCGACCGGCTGCTGCGCGAGCAGATGAAGTCCGAGTTCGAGCGCGATCTCGCCGACCGGTCCGACCCCGAGCTCGCGAAGTCGTTCTTCAACTCGGTCACACGGCGCATCTTCGGGACCGTCGGCGTGAACCCGCGCGCCGAGTTCGTCGCAGGCGACGTCGAGACCCGGCCCGTCTTCGCCGGCGCGCTGCTCCACGTGACCTACCCGCACCGCGGCACGACGGAGGAGCTCCTGCGGGCGATCTTGCAGCACCACACCTTCGCGGCCCCGTTCCGCGATCTCGACGGCGATGTCCGGCTCGCCGCGGCCGAGCTGGACGCGCACCTGCGCGCCTCGGAGGATGCCCCCCCGCTCGACGCCGTCGAGATGCTGGAGCCCGTCTTTTACCGCGGCAAGGGCGCCTACCTCGTCGGCCGGCTGCGCCGGGGCGCCTCGATCTCCCCGGTGGTCTTGCCCCTCCTGCATGGGGAGAGCGGCATCTACCTCGACGCGGTGCTCTTGAACCCCCATGACGCGAGCATCGTCTTCAGCTTCACTCGCTCGTACTTCCACGTGGAGGTGGACCGTCCGAGCGAGCTCATCGCCTTCATGCGGACGATCCTGCCGCAGAAGCCGCTCTCCGAGCTGTACATCGCCATCGGCCACAACAAGCACGGCAAGACCGTGCTCTACCGCGAGCTCATCGCGCACCTGGCTCGCACGAGCGACCGCTTCCAGGCCGCCCGCGGCGATCGCGGCATGGTGATGATCGTCTTCACCCTCCCCTCGCTCGACGTGATCTTCAAGATCATCCGCGACCGCTTCGCGCCCCCGAAGAACGTGACGCGCCAGGAGGTCATCCAGAAGTATGCGCTCGTGTTCCGGCACGACCGCGCCGGCAGGCTCGTCGACGCGCAGGACTTCGAGCACCTCGTCTTCGAGCGCTCGCGCTTCGCGCCCGAGCTGCTCGAAGAGATGCTCGCCGAGGCCGGCGAGACGGTGCGGGTGGAGGGCGAGCGCGTCCTCATCAAGCACCTCTATGCAGAGCGGCGGGTGACGCCGCTCAACCTCTTCATCCGCGAGAAGGACGAGCAGACCGCGCGCGAGGCGCTGCTCGACTACGGGCAGTCGATCAAGGACCTCGCCGCGACCAACACCTTCCCCGGCGACCTCCTGCTCAAGAACTTCGGCGTGACCCGCACCGGACGCGTCATCTTCTACGACTACGACGAGCTGTGCCTCGTGACCGACTGCAACTTTCGCGACATCCCGCGCCCGCGCGACGACGCCGACGAGTGGGCGAGCGAGCCCAGCTATTACGTCGGCGAGAGCGACGTGTTCCCCGAGGAGTTCATCCGGTTCCTGGGGCTGCCCGACCGGCTGCGCGGCGCGTTCGAGGCGGCGCACGGCGACATCATGACCGCCAGCTTCTGGCGTCGCATGCAGGAGCGCCACCGCGCGGGCGACATCGTCGACATCTTTCCGTACCGCGAGTCCCAGCGCCTCCGGCGCGTCATACGCTAGACCACCGTTGACAGGGAGCCCTGGCGCGCAGACGCTCTCGCCCCGTGAACCTCCTCCTGCTCGAGCCCGGCGAGCTCCCCCCCGACGGCGTGGTGAAGCTCGGGGGACGCCGCGCCGCGCACGTGATCGAGGTGCTGCGCCCTGCCCCGGGCGACAGACTCCAGATCGGCGTGCTGGGCGGCCGCGCTGGCACGGGTGAGCTGGTGGCGCTCGACGCGGGGACCGTCACGCTGCGCGTCACGCTCACCCGCGACCCGCCGCGGCGCGCTGCGGTCGACCTCCTCCTCGCGCTGCCGCGCCCCAAGATCCTGCGCAAGGTGCTGCAAGCGGCAGCCGCCATGGGCCTCGGCAAGCTGGTCCTCGTCGGGAGCTACCGGGTGGAGAAGAGCTACTTCGGGTCGCCGCTGCTCGCGCCCGAGGCCCTCGCGGCCGAGCTGCGGCTCGGCCTCGAGCAGGGCGTCGACACGGTCGCGCCCGAGGTGACCGTGCGCCGCTTCTTCAAGCCGTTCGTCGAGGACGAGCTCGACGCGATGTTCACCGGCGCGCAACGGCTCCTGGCCGATCCGGGCGCGGCCGAGCCGCTCGAGGTCCGGCGGCCGTCGGCGGCGCGAGCCGTGCTGGCGATCGGGCCGGAGGGGGGCTGGACGGGTTACGAGGCCGGAGTGCTGGCGGAGCGCGGCTTCGCGCCGTTCTCGCTCGGCCCCCGCCCGCTCCGCGTCGATCAGGCCGTTCCCTACGCGGTGGGCCAGGTCGAGCTGTGGTTGAGAGCGCCATTCCCAGCGGGCGTTTCTGCGGACACCGCCTGACGCCGACGAGGCGACCCTGGTGGCGGGCGCCACGCTCAGGTGCTTTCCGCCGCTCGACCTCGTGAGCAATCTTCAGCGCCTCGGCGAGGTGCGCGTCATGTGGAACGGTTACCGGCTGCTCGTGATCGAGGACGATGACGCGCTGTGTGAGAGCATCGCAGACGTGCTCCGCTTCACCGGATACGAGGTCGAGACGGCCCGGGACGCGGACGGCGCGCTGCAGCTCCTGCGGGACGAGCCGGCGCCGGACGCCATCCTGCTCGACATGGTGCTGCGGACCACCACCGCCGAGCAGCTGCTGGAGGACATCGACGCCCGTTCCTACCCGCACCCGCCCGTCGTCCTCATGACCGGCATGATCCAGCAGGCCGCCCTCGCGCCGCACGGCGAGCCGGTGCTCCTGAAGCCGTTCGGGATCGAAGACCTGCTCGCCCGCGTCGAGCGGGCCTGTGGACGTCCCGCTCACCCCTGGCAGGCGGCGGGCGACGCGGCTCGCTGAATCAGCGCAGCCCCGCCACCGCCTGCTCCGTCGGGGGGGCGGTCAGGATCTCCGCCCCGTCCCGGCGCAGCAGGATCGTGTGCTCGAACTGCGCGGCGCGTCCGCCGTCCACCGTCACCGCCGTCCACCCATCGGGCCAGACGTCGTGATCGGGGCTGCCGGCCGTGAGCATCGGCTCGATCGTGAACACCATGCCCTCCTCCATGGGCTGGCGCGCGCGCGGCTCGTAGTAGTGGAGCACCTGCGGGTCCATGTGGAAGTCCTCGCCGATTCCATGGCCGCAGAAGGCCCGCACCACGCCGTAGCCATGCGCGGAGGCGTGCCGCTCGATGGCCTTGCCGATGTCGAACAGGGGCCGTCCGGGCCGCGCCGCAGCGATGCCGAGCTCGAGGCACTCCCGCGTCACGCGCATGAGGCGCCGCGACGCCTCGTCCACCTCGCCGACGCCGAAGGTGGCCGAGCAGTCGCCGTGCATGCCGTCGAGGTAGATGGTGACGTCGAGGTTCACGATGTCGCCGCTCGCGAGCGGGCGGGAGTCGGGGATGCCGTGCAGGATGACCTCGTTCACCGAGGTGCAGAGTGATTTCGGGAAGCCGTGGTAGTTGAGCGTCGAGGGGTACCCGCCCCGCGCGAGGTAGGCCTCGTGCACGATGGCGTCGATGGCGTCGGTGGTGATGCCGGGCCGCAGCGCGCGCCCCCCCTCCGCCAGCACCTCGGCGGCGGCGCGGCAGGCCCGCCGGATCCGGGCCAGACGCACGGCGGGATCCGCGACGCGGGGCGAGGGGCGCGGCCGGCCCGAGAGCGCGTAGCTCGGGCGCGGGATCTCGGGCGGCACCGGGCGGCGCGGCGACACGACTCCGGCCCGGACGGCACCCGGACGCCGCACGGGTCCGCTGACCTCGGCGGCGGCGTCCGCTTCCCGATGGCACTTCTTGTACTTGTTCCCGCTGCCGCACCAGCAGGGGTCGTTCGCGCCCGGCTTTCCCACCCCTGGTGTCTAAGGGGACGTCGTCCGCCTCGCCAGCGCCGCTGGTTCCCTGCGTTCACCCGCGCGGGAGCCGGACGCGGAAGAGGCTCCCCTTCCCGGCGACGCTCGTCACGCCGATGGTGCCCCCGTGGGCCTCCACCAGGCGGCGGGCGGTGTAGAGCCCGAGGCCCATTCCCTCGTGGCGGCTCGTGCCGACCGCCCGGAAGTAGCGTTCGAACAGGTGCGGCAGATCCTCGACCGCGATGCCCTGGCCCTCGTCCTCCACCTCGATCCCGGCGTCGGTCGCATCGCACGAGAGCCGCACCACCACGGCGCTACCGGGCGCCGAGTACTTGAGCGCGTTGGTGAGGAGGTTCATGAGCACGCGCTCGAGCCGGTTCGAGTCGGCGACGACCGAGGACAGCTCTGGCGTCACCTCCACCCGGATGCGCTCGCCGTCGTAAGGGGCGGCGAGCCGCGCGCGCAGGTCGCGCACCAGCGCGCCGAGATCGACCGGCTCCTTCTCCAGGTGCAATTTCCCGGCCTCGATCAGCGCCGACTCGACCAGGTCGTTCAGCATGGAGGCCATGCGCTGGGCGCTGGTCGCGATGGCCTCGGCCCGGGCGCGGACGGCGTCGAGGCCCTCATTGCGCCGGCCGATGAGCCTCGCCTGCGCGAGCACGATCCCGAGCGGCGCGCGCAGGTCGTGGGAGATCATGCGCGACACGTCCTCTCGCTCCTCCTGCACCGCGCGCAGCCGCGAAACGTCACCCAGCGTGAGCACGGCCCCGGTCACGCCTCCGCCGGGCGCGAGGATGGGCGCGGCCCCGATGACCGTCCAGACCTTGCGGCCGTCGGGCAGGTCGAGGCAGTAGGCCTGGCCGCGCATGGACTCGCCGCGCAGGGCGGCGACGACCGGCAGCCGTTCGAGCGGGACCTCCTGACCGGAAGCGTCGAGGACGCGTACCCGCGTCATCCGCTCGGAGATTGGCTGGTTGACCTCGGCTGGCCCGAACCCCAGCATCTCGCGCGCGCTCGGATTCATGCGCGTGATCCGGCCGTCCGGCGCAAAGAGCATGAGGCCGTCGGCCATCGAGGAGAAGATCGACTCCAGGAACGCCTCGGAGCGCGCCAGGGCCCGCAGCGCCGCCTCCGCAGTGCCGGTCGCCACCTGTGCCGCGTGGCGCCCGCGGCTCTCGCTACGCAGCCGCAGCTCGAGCCCGGCCTCCAGCTCGTGCCGGCCGGTCACGTCGACGAGGAGCGCCGCGGCACCCGCGAGCCCTCCGGACGGGCCGGCTCGGGCGCTTCCCCGCTCCTCGATCCAGCGCCGCTCCCCGTCTCGGGCCAGCCGGAACGAGCACGCCCAGGACTCGCCTCGCTCGAGCGCTCGCCCGAGCGCCCGCCGCCTCGGTTCACGGTCCTCCTCCAGGATGAGCTTCTCCATCTCGGGCAGGTTCGCCGGCGCCGCCCCCAGCAGCGCGGCGGCACCGCCGCCGAGCAGCAGAGGCCCATCACCGGATTCGCAGCGCCAGGCGCAGGCCCCGGCACTCGCCAGGGCATCGTCCAGCCAGGCGGGACCTGCGCTCAGGCCCACTTTCTCGTCGCAAGTCCCCAGCAGCGAAGACGCCATGTGGCCCCCGCGGGCCCGCTTGAACGTAGCGTGAAGATGATACCCCCCTACGCGCACCCACTCGGATGCGGCGGGGCGCGCAAGCTTCCGCTCCACCGCTATCCCCGTGAAAACACAGGCCTCACGGGGGGCGCGGCATATTGCCGCATGCGCCTTCGGGCCCCCCTCGGCCGCGCCCGCCTGCGGCGGGCTGACGGCTCCACCTCACCTGGGGTATGGATGCCGCGCTCATGAAGAACCGCCTCGCCGCCGTCGCCTTCCTCGCGCTCCTGTACCTGCCCGCGCTCGGGAGCTCGTCGTCGGGGACCCACCCGGACGAGTCGTACTACCTGGGCATCAGCGCCGAGATGGACGTGAACGGTGCCTGGTTGACGCCGACCATCGACGGGCAGGCGAAGTGGTTCAAGCCTCCGCTCCTCTACTGGGCCGAGCGCCTCGGCTATGCGGTCTTCGGGCGGGGCTTCTTCGGCGGGCGGCTGCCCGCGGCGCTGTGCGCCATCGCGCTCGCGCTCGTGACCGGGGCGCTGGCGCGGCGCATGTACGGGCCGCGCGCGGAGCTCCTGGCGGTGCTGCTCACCGGCGGCACCTTCGGCTGGGTGAAGTTCGGGCGCATGGCGATGATGGACGCCCCCATGGCGCTCGCCTTCGCCGCCGCCGCCTACGGCGCGTGGCGCGCCTGCGAGGAGGACCGGCCAGCTCAGCTCCTCTGGGTCGGTGCCGGGGCGGGCGCGGCCTTCATGCTCAAGGGACCGGTGGGGCCCGTGATCGTGCTGCTCCTCGCCGGTGGTTACATCCTGCTGCGCCGGCCGCGGCTCCTCCGTGGTCGCTTCACCCTGAGTGCTTTTGCGCTCGGCGCGGTCATCGGGCTTCCCTGGTACGTCGCCTCGTTCGCGGTCCACGGTCGCCGCTTCTACGAGTTCTTCGTGGTCGAGCAGAACCTCGACCGCTTCCGCCACCCGTGGACGCTCGGAGGCGAGGCGACGCTGCTCGTCGGGTTCCTCGTCTTCCTCCTCCCCTGGACGCTGCTGGTCCTGGCGGCGCTCCCGGCCGCGCTGCGCAGCTGGCGTGAGCCGGGCGTGCTCTTGCCGCTCGTGTGGATGGCGGTCGTGCTGGGCGTCTTCTCCATCCCTTCGCTCAAGTGGCCGCACTACGGCCTCGGCTGCGCCCCCGCGGCCGTGCTCCTCGCGTGCCGCGCGTCCCCTCCGCGCTGGGCCCGGCTCGGAACGGCCGCGCTCCTCGCGCTCGCCGCCGCCGCCACGCTGGCGGCGCTGCGCTGGCCCTTGTCCGCGCCCGCCGTCGCTGCGCTCGTCGCGACCGCCGGCGCGTTGACCGGCGCGTCCGTCCTCTTCTCGCGCGGCGCGCTGGTCCCCGGCGCAGCCGCCGCTGGCGCCGGACTCGCGCTCCTGCTCGCCTTCGCCATTCCGGCCGTGAACCCTCCCGTCATTCCCGCTCCAGCGCTGGCGCGGCTCGAGGGCCGCGCGCTCCACGTCTACGACTACGTCCCCGGGATCTTCACGCTGGGCGCAGGCCGCCCCGTCCACCGCGTCGAAGGCGACGCGATCGCTCGCGCGCTCGAGGCAGGCGGCGTCGTCATCTTCGCCGAGCGCGGCCTCGGCCAGCTCGACCCCGCCCTGCGGGCACGGCTCCAGGCCGTCGCGACCTGGGAGCACATCCCCGGCTACCTGCCGCCCGCGACGGTGGCGAAGAGCTGGCTCGCGCGCGATCGCGCCGCGCTCTTCGAGCCCATGCTGGCGATGGAGCTGCGGCCGGGGACGACGGCGAGCCGCTAGGTCAGCGCCGCTCGTAGAACCGGTAGCGCCTGACCACCCGACCGCCGTACCGCACCGCGAGCTCGCCCCGCTCCACCACCGGCCCGAGCAGGCGCTCCAGCCCGGCGCGGTCCGGCCCGAGCCCCTCGGGCGCCACCACGAGCAACGGGCGCTCGTCGCGCGGCGGCGCGTACAAGGTCGGCCCGGCGAAGCGATCCGAGACGTAGACGAGCGGCTCCTGCGCGTACCAGCCGAGGTGCCCGAGCGCCATCCAGTGCGTGGTCGCGAGCCGCTCTCCGGGAGCGAGGCGGCGCGCCTCCTCCACCGCCTCCCTCCACCCCCGCAGCTCGTCGAGCGGCCCCTCCACCAGGCGGGGCGCGACCGGCACAGCGGCGAGGAGGAGCGCGGTCATGACACCCCCCACGAGGAGCGCCGCGCGCAGCCGGGCCGCACCGGCGGCGGCGAGGAGGACCAGCGCCGAGAGCCAGGCCGGCGCGGCCCAGTGCGGCAGCGCACCCGGCGTGAATGCAGCCGACAGCGCGAAGAACGCCGCCACCGGCAGGGCGCTGAAGGCGAGAGCGGTAGGCACCAGCGCGCGCGGGATGCCCCGCAGCGCACGCCAGCTGGCGGCCGCGGCGAGGACGAGGAGGAGCGGCGAGACGTAGCCAGCCTGCCCGGCGAGCCAGGCGAGGAGGCGCTGCGCGGAGAAGCTCCGGCCGCGCAGGCCGTGGCTGGCCTGGAAGGCGAAGGTCGCCCAGCCGTGGTGCGCGTTCCAGCGGAGGAACGGGGAGCACACCAGGAGCGCCAGCGCGGCGGCGAGCCAGGGCCACGGCGTCCGCAGGGCGCGGCGCCCCTCGGCGGTGGCGAGCGCGGCGGCGAGGAGCGCGATCCCGAGCAGCCCGGCGTGCAGCTTCGCGAGTGCGGCCAGGCCCAGGAAGAGCCCCGCCGCGAGCCACCAGCGCGGGCTGCGCGACGACGCCCGCTCGACGGCCCAGAGCGAGCCCGCCCATCCGAAGGCGAGCGGCGCGTCGGGCGTCACGAGGAAGGCGCCCACCGAGAAGACCGGCGCCGCCTGGAGCATGAGCGCCAGCGCCAACGCCGCGCGCTGGCCAGCGAGCCTACGCGCCAGGGACGCGGCGAGGAGGGTCGTGCCGGCCTGGAGCAAGAGCGCTGGCAAGCGCACCGCGAGCTCATGGTGGCCGAAGAGCCAGAGCGGGCCCGCGATGAGCCAGGCCACGAGCGGCGGGTGGTCGAGGTAGCCGGGCGCGAGGTGCCGGGCCCAGTCGACGTAGTACGCCTCGTCCGTGGTGAGCGGCACGGCGGCGGCGAGAGCCGCGCGGGCGGCGAGGCCGACGAGAACCACCGCCCACACCGCGCGCCGCGACGACCGCTCGGTCGCGGTCGGGGTCGCGGTCGGGGTCGCGGTCGAGGTCGAGGTCGAGGTCGAGGTCGGTTCGCTGCTCATGCGTCGCCGCGGAGCCTGTCCCGACCCGAAGGTGTTGTCGAGCCCGCCCGTTCAGTCAGTATGATGGCCGCCCCCCCACCCTCCCCTGGAGAATCCATGGCCGCCACGCCCGCCGCCGAGCTGAAGCCCTCCTCGCGCCTGCTCCTCGGCCCGGGCCCGAGCATGGTCCACCCGCGCGTCCTGCGCGCCATGTCGATCCCGCTCCTCGGCCACCTCGACCCCGAGTTCCTCGTCATCATGAACGAGGTGCAAGGCATGCTGCGGGCGGTCTTCCAGACCCAGCACCCCTTCACGATCCCCATCTCCGGCACCGGTTCGGCGGGGATGGAGGCGGCGCTCGTCAACGTGGTGGAGCCGGGCGACAAGGTCGTCGTGGGCGTGGCAGGCGTGTTCGGGTCGCGCCTCGCCGAGATCGTCGGCCGGTGCGGCGGGCAGCTCGTGAGGCTGGAGGTCCCGTGGGGCCAGGTCTTCCCGCTGGAGCGCATCCAGGAGGCGCTCGCCAGGGAGGGCAAGGTCAAGGCGCTCGCGCTCGTCCACGCCGAGACCTCGACCGGCGCCCAGCAGCCGCTCGACGGGCTCGGGGCGCTGTGCCGGGATCACGGCGCGCTGCTCGTCATCGACGCGGTGACCTCCCTCGGCGGGGTACCGGTGGAGGTCGACCGGCACGGCATCGACGTCTGCTACTCGGGGACGCAGAAGTGCCTCTCCTGCCCGCCCGGGCTCGCCCCCATCACGTTCTCGCCGCGCGCGCTCGAGGCCGTGCGCGCCCGCAAGACGAAGGTGCAGAGCTGGTACCTCGACGTCTCGATGATCGCGGACTACTGGGCCGACGGGAAGCGCGCCTACCACCACACCGCGCCCATCAGCATGGTGTACGCGCTCCACGAGTCGCTCCGGATCGTGCTGGAGGAGGGGCTCGAGCCGCGCTTCGCGCGCCACCGCCGCCAGTCGGCCGCGCTCATGGCCGGCCTGGTGCAGCTCGGCTGCACGCCCAACGCCGCCGAGGGCCACCGCCTGCCGAGCCTCAACTGCGTGAAGACGCCGGAAGGAGTCGACGAGGCGCCCATCCGCAAGGCGTTGCTCGCCGAGGCCGGCATCGAGATCGGCGGCGGCCTCGGGCCGCTCGTCGGCAAGATCTGGCGGATCGGCCTCATGGGAGAGTCGGCGCGCCAGGAGCACGTGCTGGCGGTGCTGGCGGCGCTGGAGCAGGCGCTCGCCAGGAACGGACGCAGCGTCAAGCCGGGCGGCGCGGTGACGGCGGCGCTGCGCAGCTACGCCGGGTGACCGGCGGCGGGGACCACCCCCTACGAAGCCGCCGCTCCCGGCCCCGGCAGCCGCAGCGTGAAGACGGCGCCGCCGGCGGGGTCGGTCGCGGCGGTGAGCGATCCGCCGTGCCGCTGGACGATGCCGTAGCTGATGGCGAGCCCGAGCCCGGTCCCCTTCCCGATCGGCTTCGTGCTGAAGAATGGGTCGAAGATGCGCGGCAGATTCTCCGGGGCGATGCCGGGGCCATTGTCGTGGAAGCGCAGCACGGCGACGCCGTCCTCCAGCTCGCCCGACACCGACAGGCGGGGCGCGGGCAGCGCCGCTGTCGCGTCGAGCGCGTTCTGCACCAGGTTCATCACCACCTGCTGCAGCTGTCCCGGCGAGCCCTCCAGCGGCAGGGCGGCGGGGAGGCTGAGCTCGACGCGGAACTCCGTCTTGAACGCGTTTCCGACCCAGGTGACCCCGCGCTGCACCACCTCGACCAGGTTGAAGCGCCGGTGCTCCTCGCGATCCACGGCCGAGAAGCGCTTCAGGCCGTCCACGATGGCGCGGGTCCGCTCCGCGCCCTCGATCGTGCCCTCGATGAGCGGCTGGAGGTCCTGGATGACACGGTCGATGCGCAGCTCGGCCCGGAGCGCCGCCAGCGCCCCGGGCGCCGCGCCGGCGTCGACGGCCGCCAGGTACTGGGCGAGCCGCGTCGTGTAGCGCTGCAGCGAGTAGACGTTCCCGAGCACGAAGCTGATCGGGTTGTTGAGCTCGTGCGCGACGCCCGCCACGAGGCGCCCCAGCGACGCCATCTTCTCGGCATGCACGAGCTGCTGCTGCGCGCGCTTCAGCTCGTCGTGCGCGGTCCGCAGGGCTTCGTAGGCGCGCCGGAGCTCGCCCACCGGCCGCCCCGTCACCACCATCCCGAGGACCCTGCCGGTGGGGCCGTGCCGCGGCGTCCCGTTGAGCGAGACGGCCATGGCGCTGCCGTCGGCGGCGCGGAGCATGAGCTCGAGCTCGTGCACCGGCTCGCCGCCCGACCTGACCAGGATGCGCGCCGCCTCGCGCGACGCGTCGTCGGAGAAGAGCTCCACGACAGGCCGCCCGCGCAGCTCGTGATCGCTGTGTCCGGTCAGCTTCACCAGCGATTGGTTCACGTCCTCGATGGTGCCGTCGCGCCCGGTCACGAGCAGGATGTCGGACATCGAGCCGAGCACGCCCTCGATGAAGCGCTGCGACGCCTCCAGGGCGGCGTTCTTCTCCTCGAGGGCCACCTCGTACTGGAGGAGATCGTTGTAAACCTCCTCCATCTTCTGGATGACCTCGATCCAGACGCCCTCGTCGACGCCCTCGGGCACCTGGCTCCAGTGGAGCGCGTCGGCCATGGTGAGGCGCACTGGCATCAATGCACCGTGCAGACCATGCAGGGGTCGAACGAGCGGACGACGTGCTGCACCAGCACCGCCGCCTCCTCGCCATCGGCCGGCAGATCGACGAGCGCCTGCTCGAGCGGGCCGGGACGGCCCTGCGCGTCGCGGGGCGAGAAGTTCCAGGTGGTGGGGGAGACGATCTGGTAGCCGTGGATCTTCCCACCGCGCACCACGAGCCAGTGGCCGAGCGTCCCGCGAGCGGCCTCCACCAGCCCGACGCCGGCGGCGTCTTGGGGCAGCTCCCGGGTGGCGCAGAAGGGCTCGCCCGGCGCGAGCGCGTCCACCCAGCCCTCCATGGCCGGCACCACCCGCGCCAGCTCGAGGAGGCGCCCCACCACCCGCGACAGCACGTTGCCGCCGCCGCGGGCGACGAGGTCGCGCGCCAGCGGGTGGCCGTCCACCACCTGGCGCGCCAGCGCCCCCACCTCCACCACCTGTCCGGCGAGCCGCGGCGCCTTGCACCAGGTGTAGGCGCCGGCCTTGTCCGGAACGGGCCTGGTCGCGCCCTGTGCCGGGTGGCGAGGCACGTCGTCCTGGAGCCAGGCATGGCTCACGTCCTCGCGGATCTCGGCCTCGTCGAACGGCCGGAGCGCCCCGTCGAAGACGCCGCGCGCGAGCCAGGGCGCCTCTTCCGGCCCGTACGCCCCGGAGCTGAGGAACACGTCGCTGGCGCGACCGAAGCGCTCGAGGCCGAGATCGGCCGCCGCCTCCAGGAATGCCGCGAAGTCGCTCGCGTCAGTGGGCCGGGCGGCCCGCCACGCCTCCAGCGCCGCCACCCCGTCGAGCGCCACCACCTCCTCCAGTGGCCCGCCGAAGAGCGTCCGCTCGAGGAAGGTGCGGAAGGCGCGCAGCGCGAGCCGCAGCTGGATCTTCTCCTGCCGCTGCACCGGGCGGGAGGTGCCGCCCGGCTGCAAGGCCAGCGTGTGCGGCCACTTCCCGGCCAGCAGCCCCATCAGCTCGAGGAGCTCAGCCCGGGCGGAGAGCGCCTCGGCGGCGGCGGTGCCGCGGGTGGCCTGGAAGCGCGCCTCGACGGCCGGATGCCAGCGACGGCGCACGTAGGCGGCGCGGGCGAAGTCCGGCATGAAGAACATGTAGAAGTGCGTCAGGTGATCGGCGAGGTTCTCGGCCGCCCGGACGAGGTCGGTCGCGAGCCGGCCGTTCTCGGGCATGCGCACGCCGCTCGCCGCCGCCAGGGCGCGCGCCGCCGCCGCCGACTGCGCCACCGAGCAGATGCCGCACACGCGGGGGACGATGGCGAGCGCGTCGAGAGGCGCCTTGCCGAGCAGGATCTGCTCGAAGCCGCGGTAGAGCGGCGAGGTGACCTGGGCGGAGCGCACCGCCCCGGCCTCCATTTCGAGCCCCACCTCGAGGTCGCCCTCGACGCGGTTGAAGGGTCCCACCACGACGCGCGTCACTTTCGCCCCGAGCCGCGGATGCCGGGTGGCACCACCGTGTGATCGGCAATGGCGTTCTCGCGCACCCGCTTCGGCGTGGCCGACTTGGAGAGCGCCGCCAGCGCCACGAACCACGCCTTGGGCATGTCGATGGGCAGGGCGAGCGGGATGCCGGCGATCTTCGGCGTCACGGCGAAGGCGTGCCCCGGCTCCTCGAAGCCCGGCGCGGTGCAGTCGATGCACGCGAACCCGCCGCGCAGGCAGGAGCCGGAGCCGTTCCACAGGCGCGTGTTGCAGTCGCCGTGCGCCTGCGTCGCCTTGCAGCCCATGTTCTCCATCAGGCACCCGAGCTCGGAGGGGTGGCCAGCGCTCGCCTTGAACTCATAGTACTCGTTGCGGGGACACCCGTGGTGGACGAGCTCGTCCGCGTACGTGCGCGGGCGGCCGAGCGGGTCGAGGTCTCCCGCCCGCAAGGCGCCCGCCGCCAGCTCGGCCAGCGTCTCCACCATCCAGGCCGGGTGGGGCGGGCAGCCGGCGACGTTCACCACCGGGAGCCCTGCCGCGTCGCGCCAGCCCGCTCCGAGGAGGCCGCCGGCCGCCTCGCCCTCGTACTGCAGGCCGCAGGCGTCGGTGGGGTTCGATCCAGCCGAGGTCATCCCACCGTAGGCGGCGCAGCTGCCGATCGCCACCACGTGCCGGGCGCGCGCCGCCAGCCGGCTCACCCAGGCCATCATCGGCTCGCCGGTCCCGGCGAGGAGGTGGAAGCGACCGGTCCCCTCGGGCCCGCGCAGCACGGCGCCCTCCAGGCACAGCACGTCGAGGCGGGTGCGCCCGTCTGCACAGGCGCGCAGCACCTCGAGCGCCTCGGCCCCGCTCTCCTCCGACAGCGCCGGGTGCCAGAGGAGGTCCACCCCGGCGTCGCGCAGCGTCGCGGGCAGATCGCCCGTCCGCGCGCAGAGCAGGGACATGGTGCACCCGCCGCAGCCCCCGGACTGGAGCCACAGCACGTTCAGCCGGCGGGTGGAAGGAGCGGGACCGGACGTCATGGGTCAGCTCCGGTCGAGCTGGTAGCGGGTGAGCTTGGAGCGCAGGCCCACCCGGGACAAGCCGAGCTCCTGGGCGGCGCGGGTCTTGTTCCAGCGGTGCCGCGTCAGCGTCTCCTTGAGGATGCGCGCCTCGAGCTGCTCGATGCGCTCCTTGAGGCTGCCCTCGAGCTCGGCCAGCACCGCGAGCTCGCGCGGTTCGCCGTCCGCTGCCGCGTGCAGGACCCGCGGCGAGAGCAGCTCCGCCCCGAGCCACGGCCCATCGGCGAGCGCCAGCATGCGGAGGATCTCGTTCTGCAGCTCGCGCGCGTTCCCCGGCCAGCGGTACTTCTTCAGGCAGCTCATCGCCTCGGCGGTGATGCCCTGCACCGTCGCCTGGAGCTGGCGGCGCCCGCGCTCGAGGATCGCCTCCGCCAGCGGCTCGATGTCCATCACGCGCTCGCGCAGCGGCGGCAGGCTGAGCGTGACGGTCGCCACGCGGTAGTAGAGGTCCTCGCGAAAGCGCCCCGCCTGCACCTCCTGTTCGAGGTCGCGGTTCGTGGCGGCGATGACGCGCACGTCGACGGACAGGGAGCGCGGGCTGCCCACGGGCCTGATCTCGCCCTCCTGCAGCGCGCGCAGGAGCTTCACCTGGAAGGCAGGCGAGGTCTCCCCGATCTCGTCGAGGAACATGGTCCCGCCGTCGGCTTGCTGGAAGAGGCCGATCCGGTCCTCGTAGGCGCCCGTGAAGGCCCCGCGCTTGTGGCCGAACAGCTCCGACTCCAGGAGCTCGTCCGGCAAGGCGCCGCAGTTCTCCACCACGAAGGGCCGGTCGGCGCGGCTGCTCCCGTAATGGATGGCGCGCGCCACCAGCTCCTTGCCGGTGCCCGACTCGCCGGCGATGAGCACCGAGAGGTCGTGCGGCGCGAGGCGCTCGGCCATGTCGCAGACGCGGTTGAAAGGGCTGTCGGGGGCGCGGATGATCCGGTCCGCCCCGAAGCGGCGCCGCACCTCGGCCAGCTTCGCCTGTACCCGCTGCTTCAGCACCGGCGGCGCCTCGCGCAGCTCGAGCGAGAGCCGCTCGCGCTCGCGCTGCAGGCGGTGCACCTCGGCCGCGCTGCGCAACGTGAGCAGGAGCTGGTCGGGGTGCCAGGGCTTGAGGAGGTACTGCCAGATGCCCGCCTCGTTGACGCCCGCGATGATGTCCTCGGCCTCCGTGTAGCCGGAGATGACGATGCGGATGGGCTCGGGGCACTCGGCGCGGACGCGCTTCAGGAACTCGACCCCCGACGTGCCCGGCATCCGCTGGTCGCAGAGGATGATGGTGACCTGCTCGCGCCGGAGGATGGCGAGCGCGCCCTCGGCGCTGGCCGCCGTGAAGACCGTGAACTCCTCTTCCAGCGTCCGCGCCAGCGCCTCGAGCGAGCGCACCTCGTCGTCGACGACCAGGACAGCGGGCGCGCGGAGCCGGGGCGAGCTGGCAGGGATGTCGTCGCAAACGGGTGCGAGTGGCGAGACCGCTTCCAAATGACCACCTCCGGAACTCGATATTCGCAGTTAACCCGGGTGGGCTCAACCCCGGGAATGTTCGAGTAAGGTCGCGGCCCTGGCCATCGAGAGCTCCGGGCGCCTGTCACGCGCTGGTCACAGACCTTCCGCTCGGCGAGACAAAGCGGAAGCCTGCTTGCCGGCCGTCCAGCCCGACGGGCGCGCAAGCCGCTGTAATTCCACCGCATGGCGGACGGATTGGCGCGGCACACATCATGCTGGAGCCCTGACGGGTCATCCTCTCGTACCCCCAACCCGGAGTTTCCGGCCAACGCTCGGTCCGCCGCAGCACGTCGCGTGGGCCGCGCTCGTGGAGCACCACGGAGAACCTCATGACGGAGCTCGAAGGCATGAACGTTTCACGTCGCGGTTTCATCAAGGTCTGCACACTCGCCGCTGGCGCCGTCGGGCTGCCCGCCTGGGCCGGCGAGAAGATGGCGGAGAAGGCCGCGTCCGGTGCGAAGCCGCCGGTCATCTGGCTGCACTTCCAGGAGTGCACCGGCTGCTCCGAGTCGCTGCTCCGCACGAGCGCGCCGGACGTGGCCGAGCTCATCCTCGGCCTCATCTCGCTCGACTACCACGAGACGCTGATGGTGCCCTCGGGCTACCAGGCGGAGAAGTCGCTCGAGCAGTCGATGGAGAAGAACGCCGGGAAGTACGTCCTCATCATCGAGGGCGCCATCCCGACCAAGGAAGACGGCATCTACTGCCGCGTCGGCGGGAAGACCGCGATGGAGACGCTGAAGAGGGTCTCCGCGAAGGCGGGGGCCATCATCAGCATCGGCTCCTGCGCCGCCTGGGGCGGCATCCCCTCGGCCGAGCCGAACCCGACCGGCGCGGTGGGCGTGAACAAGCTCATCACGGACAAGCCGGTGGTGAACATCCCCGGCTGCCCGGCGAACCCCTACAACCTCCTCGGCACGGTCCTCCAGTACGCCACCTTCGGCACGCTGCCCGCGCTCGACGAGCTGGGCCGCCCGAAGTTCGCCTACGCACGCACCATCCACGAGGACTGCCCGCGCCGGGCGCACTTCGACGCCGGTCGCTTCGCGCAGAAGTTCGGCGACGACGGCCACAAGGCCGGCTACTGCCTCTACAAGCTCGGCTGCAAGGGCCCCGCGACGCACGCCAACTGCTCGCTCAACCACTTCGTCGAGACCCCCGGCGCCTGGCCCATCGCGCTCGGCCACCCCTGCTTCGGCTGCACCGAGCAGAAGCTCGGCTTCCGCATGCCGATGTTCGACACGGTCGACGTGGAGCGCCCCACGGCACCGCCGGCCTTCGCCGCCATCAAGGCTGACCACAGTGTCGTCGCGCCAGCCGTCGTGGGCGTCGCCGGGCTCATCGTGGGTGGCCTGGCAGCCGCGAGCTACGTCGGCTCGAAGAAGATCTCCGCCGAGTCGGAGCAGCACCCGGAGAAGGAGTAACGACGCCCATGCGCATCTCACGTCGATCCCTGCTCAAGGGGGCGGTCGCCGCTGGCGCTGCCACCACCCTCGTCGGAACCGCCGAGGCTCGCGAGCACCGTGAGTCGGATCCCGATTCCGTCGGGATGCTGTACGACCCGGTCCGCTGCATCGGCTGCCGCGCCTGCGTCACGAAGTGCAAGGAGGCCAACGGGCTGCCGTACACCCGGAGCGCCGACGGCCTCTATGACGCGCCGAACGACCTCAACTCCGAGACGAAGAACATCATCAAGGTGCTCAACGTCGGGGACAAGTGGTCGTTCATGAAGGCGCAGTGCATGCACTGCGTCGACCCCTCCTGCGTCTCCGCCTGCATGATGGGCGCGCTGCACCGGGAGGGCGAGGGCACCCGCAACCACGAAGGGGAGAAGAAGGGGACGGGCATCGTCCTGTACGACAAGTCGACCTGCGTCGGCTGCCGCTACTGCCAGATCGCTTGCCCGTTCAACGTCCCCAAGTTCGAGTGGAACGCGGCCTTCCCGCTCATCGTGAAGTGCGAGCTGTGCCGGCACCGCGCCGACGCCAAGAAGACGGGCCCGCTCGCGCTGGCCAACCCGGCCTGCTGCGAGGTCTGCCCCCGCGAGGCGGTCGTCTACGGCAAGCGCGCCGAGCTCCTGCAGCTCGCGCGCAAGCGCCAGGCGGCCCACCCGGAGAAGTACGAGGCGAAGATCTTCGGCGAGAAGGACGGCGGCGGCACGCAGGTCCTCTACCTCGCGCCGAAGGGCCTCTCCTTCAAGCAGCTCGGGCTGCCTGAGCTGTCGGAGGAGTCGCCGGCGCACTTCTCGGAGAGCGTCTCCCACGCGCCGTATCTCCATGGGTTCACGCCCATCGCGCTGTACGCCACCGCCGCCTTCCTCATCCGCCGCAACAAGAAGAAGGAAGAGGACGCCGAGCGCCATGAGGAGGGCAAGTAGATGAGCGGCCACGGACATCCGCAGGCCATCGGGGGCAAGCTGTTCGATCCCCTGATGAAGTTCCTCCTGGCGACCTTCGGCGTCGCGGTGGCCGTCATGGCCTACCGCTTCTTCGCCGGCATCGGCCCGGTCAGCAACATGACCGACGGCTATGCCTGGGGCATCTGGGAGCCGGTGAACGTCGTCGTCTTCACCGGCATCGGCGCGGGGGCCTACTCGGTCGGCCTCCTCTGCTACCTCCTCAACAAGGGCAAGTACCACCCGCTGGTGCGCCCCGCCGTGCTGCTCGGCGCCATCTGCTACTCGCTCGGCGGCAGCTCCATCCTCATCGCCCTCGGCCGGTACTGGAACTCGTACTGGCTGGCCCTGCCGGGCGTCTGGAACCTCGGCTCGGTGCTGCTCGAGGTCGCCGTCTGCGTCATCACGTACGTGAGCGTCCTCTGGATCGAGGTCCTCCCGGCGGTGCTGGAGGGCGCGGCCAAGAGCAAGTCGACCTTCTGGTCGCGCATCGGGCAGACCTGGGGTCCTCGCCTCGCCAGCGCGATGCCGTACATCATCGCGCTCGCGGTGGTGCTCCCCACCATGCACCAGAGCTCCCTGGGCGGCCTGATGCTCATCGCCGTCACCAAGGTGCACCCGCTCTGGCACACTGCGCTGCTCCCCACGCTGGGGCTCATCTCCTGCCTCTCGATGGGCTACGGCGCGGTGGTGGTGCTCACCACCATCCTCCGCTACGCCTGGAACGCGAAGGCCGACACCCGGCTCTTCGCCGACCTCTCCAAGGTGAACGGCGGCCTGCTCTTCCTCTTCTCGGTCCTGCGCCTGGGCGACCTCGCCGTCCACGGGAAGCTCAAGTACCTGCTCGTCCCCGACCACCACCTCCTCTTCTTCGTCCTGGAGATGGCGCTCTTCCTCGTCCCGGCCTTCATGTTCTTCTCGCCGAAGGTGCAGAAGAACCGCGGCAAGCTCTTCGCGGCAGCGCTCATGAGCCTCTGGGCCGGCGCGCTCTGGCGCATCGACGCCTACCTGACGGCGTTCAACGCCGGTGACGGCTGGGAGTACATGCCGTCCATCGGTGAGATCGTCGTCACCGTCGGGATGGCCGCGGTCGGCATGGCCGTCTTCATCCTCGTCTCTCGCCTCTTCCCGGTCGTCACGCTCCGGGACAGCCACACTCAATCCAACCTCGGCGCGGGTCGCATCGGCACCGCGGCCGGTCGATAGGAGCCTTCTTCATGAGCACGCGAGTCACCATCGATCCCGTCACCCGCATCGAGGGTCACCTCCGGATCGACCTCGAGGTCAACGGCGGCAAGGTCCAGAACGCCTGGTCGTCGGGCACCATGTGGCGCGGCATCGAGACCATCCTCCAGGGCCGCGATCCGCGCGAGGCCTGGATCTTCGCCCAGCGCATCTGCGGCGTGTGCACCACCGTGCACGCCATGGCGTCGGTGCGCTCGGTCGAGAACGCGATCGGCCTGGAAGTGCCGATGAACGCGCAGTACATCCGCAACCTGATCGTGGCGGCGCACTGCCTCCACGACCACATCGTCCACTTCTACCACCTGTCCGCGCTCGACTGGGTGGACGTGACGAGCGCCCTGAAGGCCGACCCGGCCGCGACCTCCAAGCTCGCCGAGTCGCTCTCGCCGTGGGGGAAGAACTCCACCAAGGAGCTCACGGCGGTGAAGGAGAAGCTGGCCGGCTTCGTGGCGGGTGGCCAGCTCGGCATCTTCCAGAACGGCTACTGGGGCCACCCGGCGATGCGGCTCCCGCCCGAGGTGAACCTGCTCGCCGTGTCCCACTACCTCCAGGCGCTCGAGTACCAGCGCAAGGCGCTGCAGGTGGTGGCCATCCTCGGCTCGAAGACGCCCAACATCCAGAACCTGGCCGTGGGCGGCGTGGCCAACGCCATCAACCTCGACAACCCGGCCACGCTCAACATGGAGAAGCTGTACAAGGTGAAAGATCTCCTCGACGAGGTCGCCGCCTTCGTGCAGCAGGTCTACTTCCCCGACGTCGCCGCCGTCGGCGGCTTCTACGCGGAGTGGGCCAAGTACGGCGCCGGCGTCACCGACTACATGTCGGTGCCCGAGCTGCCGCTCGACACCAAGGGCACCAAGTTCGACATGCCCGGCGGCACGATCATCGGCGGCACCGGCCTCACCGGTGCGATGAAGCCCATCGCCGGCTTCGGGGACGCCTACTTCCGCGACGGCGTGACCGAGTCGTCGAAGTACGCCTACTACGCCGACGCCGGCAACCCCCTCCACCCCTGGAAGGGCGAGACGAAGCCGCACTACACCGGCGACTGGAAATTCGAGACGGCCGCTCCGGCCAAGTACACGTGGGTGAAGGCGCCGCGCTTCAACGGCAAGCCCATGCAGGTCGGCCCGCTGGCGCAGGTCCTGTACGCGCTCAGGGCCGGTGACCCGCTCACCACGAAGTACGCGACGGCCATGCTCAAGACGGCCGGCGCGGTGGCGAAGACGACGCTCGGTCCCGCCATCCTCGAGTCGACGCTCGGCCGCCTCGCCGCCCGCTCCATCCGCGCGGCGGTGATGAGCGAGCTCGCCCTCAAGCACTGGAAGCTCCTCGTCGAGAACATCGGCAAGGGCGACACGACCATCTTCAACGATCCGATGCCGAAGCTCGCCAAGGGCGAGTACCAGGGCGTCGGCTTCCACGAGGCGCCGCGCGGGACGCTGTCGCACTGGACAGTCATCAAGGACGGCAAGATCGCCAACTACCAGGCGGTGGTGCCCTCCACCTGGAACGCCGGCCCCCGCGCCACCGACGACAAGGACCTCGGCCCGTACGAGAAGTCGCTGGTCGGCAATCCCATCGCCGATCCGAAGCTGCCGCTCGAAGCGCTCCGCACGGTCCACTCGTTCGACCCGTGCCTCGCCTGCGCCATCCACACCGTGGACGCCGAGGGGCAGGAGATCGCCAAGGTGAAGGTGCTGTAAGCCAGGCCTTGCGGTAAGTTCGAAGGGTGGGGGCGCGTCGCCCTCACCCTTTCTTTTTTGGGCGGAGCTCCATGTCCCGGATCGCGATCATCGGCCTCGGCAACGTGCTCATGGGAGACGACGGCTTCGGCCCGTACGTCGCGAAGCTGCTCGAGGGCTGGTACGAGTGGCCCGAGGACGTGCAGGTGCTGGAGATCGGCACGCAGGGCGTCGACCTGACCCCCTTCGTGCGCGGGGTGGAGTCGCTCGTGGCCATCTCGAGCATCCACCGGAAGGCCCCTCCGGGCTCGCTCCACCGCCTCGGCCGGACCGAGATCATGGACCGCGAGCTTCCCACCCGCGAGCCGTCCCTGCGCCACAGCCCATACGAGCCCACCCTGCGTAATCTCCTCCTCACGCTCGAGTTCACGGGAGGAGCACCCGGCGAAGCGTGGGTGATCGGGGCCGAGCCGGAGAGCGTCGAGCTCAACGGCGGCCTGTCCGACAGCGTCCGCCCGGCGCTCGGGCCAGCGGTGGAGGCGGTGCTCCAG
>DASPZP010000117.1:0-26299 GCA_035636195.1 Anaeromyxobacteraceae bacterium | reverse complement strand
CTGGGCCCAGGGCGCCTGAGCCTCCGCGGGGAAGCTCATGCCGGACAGGAAGAGCGCCGGGACCGCCGCGGCTGCGAGGGCCACAGTCGAGGACTCGGGGCGATCGAACAGCTCCGCGATGACGAGGCCGAGCAGCGTCGCGGCGGCGAGGTAGGGCACGAGGAATACCGACGTCTCGAGCCACGACGCACGCATCGGGAATCCGTACAGCCTGAAGACCACCGCGAACATGAACGCGGCGTGAAGGAGATAGACGAGCGTTAGAGCGCCCACCTTGCCCGCCAGCACGGCCCAGATCGGCTCCCTCTCGCCGCCCTGCGCCTGCCGCTCGGCGACCCTCAGCGTCCCGATCCCGATCAGGAGCGTGTGCTGCAGGAGCAGGATGAACACGGCGGGGACGACATAGTTGCCGTAGCCGCCGAGGGGATTGAACAGCGCCCAGGGGACGAAGGTGACAGGCTGTCCTCGATGGAGCGCCGAATCGAACGTGACACCGGTCGCCTGCAGACGCCGGACCTCGATCCCGGTCGAGAGCGTGGCCGCCACGGCGTTGACGCCACGCAGCGCCGTGCTCCGCACGAGCATGTAGCTCGCGTCGACATAGGCCTCCACGTAGGCGGGCTTCCGCCTGAGGACGTCGCGCTCGAAGTGCTCGGGGATGAGGACGACCGCGCCGGCCGCGCCCGCCTGCACCTTCTCCTCCGCGGCGCGGAGATCGTCGAGCCTGGCCGCGACGCGCGTCGCCTCGGCCGCGTCCAGCCAGCGCGTGAACTGGCGGCTCAACTGCGAGTGATCGCGATCGACTACGACGACGGGTAGATCACGGAGGACCTGGCGGAGGTAGGGCAGCGGGTAGAAGAAGCTGAGGAAGACCATGGCCCCGACGAGGAGGATGAGGACCTCCTTTTCCCGGAAGATCCGGCGAAAGGTGTCGCGGAAGCAGCGCGCGAACGCGCGGAAGGAGCCGCCGAGCGCGATCATTCCCGGCCCCAGAGGCTCGTATCCGAGAGCACCTTCCTAGCTCGCGGCAGGGAGAGCACCCCGGCGACGGCGGCGGTCACCACGAGCGTGAGCAGGGGCGGCATCGAGGCGCGCGCTGGAGCTCCGACCATCACCTGCTCACGGACAAGCACCATCGCGTGCGTGAGCGGCACGAGGCTCCCCCACGCTCGCGCCGCCGTCGTCATCGCGCTCCACGGGAACGTGACGCCGGCGAAGGCGATGGCGGGAGCGAAGAAGAACGAGCAGATGCCCAGGCCCATGCGCAGGTTGGCGGTCCACGCCACCACCAGGACCGCGATGGCCTCGCACGCCAGGACGAAGGCGACGCAACCGAGTGCCAGGAGGCCGGGACCACCGCGCACCGGGACGTGGAACCATGCGAGGAAGCCACCGAGCAGGAGGAGCATCAGCGCCAGGTGGCAGACGAAGTAAGGCCCCATCTTTCCGAACCAGGCGATGAGCCGTGAGCCACCCGCCGCGGCCAGCCATTCACCAGCGGTCGCGTCGCGCAGCTCGCGGCCGACGGCATAGGCGGTGGACAGCGCGATGACCACCTGGAGGAGCCCGACCACCAGGACCACCGCCACGCCCCTGGCGTAGCTCACCCCGGGGTTGAACAGGATGCGGGCATCGACGCGCACCGGCTGGAGCTGGGTGGTCGCCGCGGCCCGAGTCGCGACGACTGCGCGCTTCTGGTGAAACGCGACCGCCGCCGACGCGCCGTTCACTGCGGCCGCCACGTCTCCGGCGATCAGGGACCCGGCGGTGAGGTATTGCTGGTTGTAGAGGAGCGTCACACGAGGGGATCGGCCGTGCAGGAGGTCACGCTCGAAGTGGCGAGGGATCACGAGCACGGCATAGGCACCGCCCTGCAGGATGAGTTCCTGCGCCGCGCCCAGGTCCTCCACGCGCGACGCGACGCGCACCGTCCTCGTGGTCTCTACCCAGCGCAGGACCTCCCGAGCAGTCGGCGTGCCGTCGAAGTCGAGCACCCCCACTGGGAGAGCGTACGCGGTCTCCTCGGCGAACACGCCGGCGAGCAGCAGCACGGCCGCCGCCGGGAGCGGCAGCAGGAGCGCCCAGAGGACCGGGAAGCGAGGGAGGCGGCGCAGCTCCCGCACGATGACGGCGCCGAGCCGCTTCATGGGGTGGTCCGCGCAGGAGGCCAGCGGATGAGCGCGCTCATGCCGGGACGCAGCCCGTCGACGGGCGCCGGCGGCCGCGCTCGCACCTCGAAGGTGCGGACGTCGAATCCCCCCGTCTCGCGGGTGGCCCGCCAGGTCGCGAACGAGCCCAGCGGCGATATGTAGCTGACCGTGAATTCGTGCCGCTCCGACCCGAGGGCGGGGAGGGTCGCGGAGAGCACGTCGCCGATCTTGAGGCCGGCGAGCCGATCCTCACGCACGTTGACGGTGATCCACTGATCGGAGAGGTCCACCACCGTGAGGACGGGCAGGCCTGGCGATACCAGCTCACCCTCCTCGACGACCTTGACCATCACCTGTCCGGCGACCGGGGAGCAGAGCTCGTTGTCGTCGACGTAGCTGTTGGCCTCCAGCACCACGCCCTCGGCCCGCTGGAGCTCGGCCGCCGCTGCGGCGCGATCTTCGGAGCGTGCGCCGGCCAGCGCGAGGTCGTACTGCGCCCTGGCAGCGCTGGCGCTGTCGCGGGCGGCCCGGAAGCTCGCCTCGGCCTCGTCCCGCTTCTGAAGCGGGACCACTCCCTCCCCCAGGAGCCGGTCGAGCCGGGAGAAGGTAGTCCCGGCGATCGCCGCCTGCGCCATTGCGCGGTTGTAGTTGTCCCGCGCAGCGCGGATCTCCTCCTGGCGGGAGCCGTTCCAGGCCTTGTCGCGAGCCGCTCGCGCGGCCTCCCGCGCTGCGAGCGCCTGGGCCGCCTTGGCTCGGATCTCGATGCCGTCGAGGCTGGCGAGCACCTGACCTCGCTTGACCATGTCTCCCTCGCGGACGTGGATCTTCTCCACGCGGCCCGCCACCTTCGAGGCGATGTCGACACGCGTGGCGTCGCTCTCGCCTTGGAGGAACGGCTCCGAACGTCCGCAGCCGACGGCGCTGAGGAACGAGCAGAGCACCAGGATGAAACGGTGATCGTGCTGGCGGTCGTAACGATTCATCTCGGCTCACCTCCGGGTGTCCCCCGCTCGAGGTAGGTCAGGAATCGTTCGCTGTGCCCGCTCGCCTCGAGAAGGCGGGCGACCGAGACGTCCAGGTCGTGCAGCGCGGTCAGGCGGCCCACCAGCACCCGCGACAGCGAGAGCTGGGCGTCGACCACCCCGAGAGACGTCCCCAGGCCGGCCTCGAACGCCTTGCTCTCGGAGCGGAGGCTCTCCTGCGCGAGAGCCTGCGCCGTCTCGAGCGCCTGGTACTGCTCGAGCGCGGAGCGGTATTCGTCGTAGCGTTGGTCGATCAGCGTGCTGACGTTGCGCTGCGCCCAGTCCTGCTGGAGCGCGAGTGCGCTCTCGGAATGCTGCGCGGCTCGCCGCTTGTTGACGCGCGCGAACCCGTCGAACAGCTCCCAGCGCGCGAGCACTCCGACGATCCACTTCGGGTCGACCGTGGCATTGGTCCCTCGATCGGACAGCTCGTAGGTGCCGAAGAGGCTCACCGAGGGAAAGAGCTCCCCGCGCGCGGCGACGACCCCCTGATGTGCCTCGTCCCGCAATGCGCCAAGGCGCGCGACCGATGGGTTTCCTCCCGCCTTGTCGAGGAAGGTCTCCCTCGGCTCCAGATCCGCGATCAAGACCAGCGGGGTCGTCGGCGTGACATTCAGGTCGGATCCGAGAGTCGAGGCGAGCGCGATCGAGGCGAGCTCGACATCGCGGCGCGCCTTCTTGAAGTCCCGGTCGGCTTCGGCCCGCGCCACTTCGGCGTGAAGCTCGTCGGTCCGCGCGATCTGGCCCTCCTTCTTGAGGCGTCGCGCGTCCTCCAGGTGACGATTCAGGTCCTCGAGCGAGGCGCGCCGGACCTCGAGCACGTCCGCCGCCAGGCGGCGGTCGAAGTAGCGCGTCACGACCTCGGTGACGAGCCCATGCTCGGTCTCGAGGTGCTCCTGCTTCGCGGCGTTGACGCCCGCCTCCGCCGCACGATTGGCGGCGCGGATCTGGCCGCCGGCGAAGATGGTCCACCGGGCGTTCAAGCTCACGCGATAGGGATCGTTGTCCAGCACCGTCGCGGTCAGTGGCGGGATGGGGACGGCGGGGTTCAGCTGATGGAGGAGAGGGCTGAGGCCGTTCAGATCGACGAACAGCCGGTCGTTCATGTGCCCATAGCTTGCGAGGGCGCTGAGGGTGGGAAAGTAGAGCCCGCGCTTCTCTTCCCGGCTTGCTTGCGCTTGCTCTACCTGCTCCCCGGAGGCGCGCAGTCGCCCGTTCTGCTGACTCGCCACGGCGAGCGCCTCGCGACAGGTGAGACGGCTATCGGCCCGGTCCTCGACCCGATCCGCCGCGGGCGCGGATGCGAGGGCGAGAGTCCAGGCAAGACATACGACGCAGCCTGTCACCGGGCCGCCTCCTCGAAAGCAAAGAACGCCCACACCGCGAAAGGTCGATCATTCCGCGGCTCTTCTGATCAAGCGTCACTGCAATGAAGATGCCGGCAAACGCGGGCTGACCAGTATCCGAGTCTTCCCCGGACTCGAATGTCGAGGACGTCGGGAGTTGATCGACTCGAATCGATGTTGATCGAAAGCGATCGGCCGTCCGCGCCGCCGCGAGCAGCAGTCCGTCGGGAGGAGGCTCGAGCCGCCGCCACCGCTTGGGCGGTCAAGAGTCGTGTTCGGCCGGCAGGCTGAAATGGAACGTCGCGCCTCGCCCGGCGCCCTTCGTCGCCCACAACCGGCCGCCGTGCGACTCGATGATCGAACGACTGATACTCAGGCCCATGCCGGTGCCTTGCGGCTTGGTGGTGAAGAAGGCCTCGAAGATCGCGTCGGCCTTGTCCGCGGGCAGACCGACGCCCGTATCGCTCACCGAGAACCGCAATTGGCCGTTCTCCCTGCGCTCCGACCTGACGCTCAGCTCACCTCCCGTGCCCTGCATCGCCTCGATGGCGTTGAGCATCAGGTTCATCAGGACCTGTTGAAGCTGCACGCGATCGCCCGCGACCCTGGGGAGGTGTGGCGCGAGCTCGGCGCGCAGCGAGACGCCGTATCGTTCCGCCTCCGTGCGCAGCAGCGCGAGCGTCTCGCGCGCGAGCTCGTTCACGTCGACGGCCTCGCGCTGCGGACTGCCCTTCTTGTACAGCGAGGCGACGCGGTGGATGATCTCGGCCGCGCGGGTCGTGTCGTCGACGATTCTTTCGGCGGCGCCGCGCGCCTCCCCGAGATCCGGGTGCTCTCGGGCAAGCCACCGGACACACGCCTTCGCGTTCGTCATTGCCGCTGCGATCGGCTGTCTGATCTCGTGCGACAGTGACGCCGTCATTTCGCCCATGGTCGTGATGCGGCTGATGCGCGCGAGATCTGCTTGAAGCTGGCGCAGCCTCTCGCGCTCTGCTTCGGCCCGCTTGCGCTCGGTGAGGTCGACCACGAAGGCGACGACCTGGATCGGGGTGCCCTCGAGGGCCGCTGCGGCGACCAGCGCGGGCACCCGGCTGCCATCCTTCCGGAAATACTCCTTCTCGAAGAGATCGGCGCCTCCTGTGGCGCGCAGCTGCGCCTCGGCCCGTCGACTGGCTGCTAGCCACTCGGGAGGGGTCAGCTCCGACCGCGTGATCGGTCCCGAAGTGAGATCGTCGCGCGTGAAGCCGACCATGTCGAGAAAGGCGTCGTTCGCCTCGATGATCTGGCCGTCGTCCAGGTTCGAGATCAATACGCCGACGACGTTGGCGTCGACCAGGCGGCGGATCTTCGCTTCCCGCTTCTGGAGCTCGCCGTAGAGGCGGCAGTTCTCGATCGCCATCGCCGCCTGCGAGGCGAGCACGTTCAACACTGCGATCCTCGCCGGCGTGAACACGCCGGCGGCGAGGTTGTTCTCGAGGTACAGCAGCGCCACGAGCCTGCCCTGCTTCACGAGGGGCAGACAGAGGACCGACCTGGGGTGCACGCGCCGGGGGTGTTCGTCGGCAGAAAACGGGCTCGGGGCCGACGCGTCGTCGAGGATCACGCTCTCCTGGGTGCGCGCCGCGTAATGGGCGACCGACTCGGGGATCTCGGAGCCGGCGACCGGCCCCTCGCGCAGGCGGACCGTCACCGTGTCCCCGACGGTGTTCGCCTCCGCCGCGATCGAGAGCTCGTCACCGCGTGACAGGATGAGCAGCCCGCGCGCCGCGCCGGCATGCTCGATGGCGGTGCGCAGCAGCGTGTCGATCAGCTTCCCGAGCACGATCTCGCCCGACACCGCCTGTGAGACCCTGAGGATGGTTGCGAGATCGAGGTGCTCGACCGGTGCCGCGATGGTGGTCGTCGGCGCAGGCGCGGTCTCTCGCTCGCCGAGGTGTGAATACTTCTCATCGAGCTGGCGCACTTTTCCATCGGCTCCCCAACGGAGATAGCCCTGGCGAGCGTCCCGCAAATACGCGTGTGCGATCTTGTCGAAACCGCGACCCGCATAGAAGCGCGCGGCAACCTCGCAGGCAACCGCCTCATTGTGGATGAACCCGTTGGCATGTGCGGAGCGGATGGCCTCTTCAAAGAGGCGCTCGGCATCGAGCACGCGTCCTTCGATCCGTGCGATCTCGGCGCCGACCAGCGCCGCGCGGTTCTGAAAATTCTCCGGGCACAGCTCCGCCCAGATTTCGAGCTGTCTGTGGTGGGTTGTCAGGGCTTCGAGATGCTGCTGTTTTTCGCCGGGAGATGCAGAGTCCGACGACGCCGCGCGGGAAAGCGCGCCATAGAAGTGACTTTCCGCCGTTTCCAAGAATGACGGCGACATCCCGACCAGCCGGTGCGCTCGAGATGCGGCATCCACCGCGGAGCGATAGTCCCCCGCAAGGAAGCGGGCCTGCGTCTTTCGCGTCCAATACCAGAACTCGCTCACCTTGAAGACAGGGTTGCTGGCCAGGTTCTGCTCGACTCGAGCCTCGTCGAACCGGTCGTCGTCGAAGCAGCCAAATTTCGGTGTCGAACCACGGAGAGTTCGGATCAGTCCGAGCTGCGTGGCGATGTGGCCGACGGTGAGACGGAACCGAGCCTTGGCTGCAAATTCGAGGGCATTCACGGCTTCGCGTTCCACCTCCGCGAGCGGATCTCCCCCCGCGAGGAGATTCGTGATCAGGTACTGCCCACTGCCCACTGCAGACGAGAGATCTCCGATCCGGCAGGCCGCATCGAAGGCCCGCCGCACCAGATCGCGGCCAGACCGCACGTGCGCCGTCCATGGCAGGATGACATTTCCGAAAGACATGTACGTACGCGGCTGGAAGCGCCTCAATCCGCGCTTTTCGACCAGCTCATAGCCGAGCCGGCCGAATGCGGATCCGACCTTGTAATCGCCGAAGCGTGGGCCGGCGATCATGCCGAGGTGTTCGTACGCGATGCACGAACCGTCGCTGTTGCCACGTTCGAGGCTGAGGTTGACCGCTCTGCAGAGAACCCAGGAGCCAAGGTTCGTGTCCGTGAACCACGCAGGTATGATGGCCTTCGTCAGCACGTCGAGTGTCGCGAGAGATACGGGATCGCTCATGAGGGGCAGCTCGATGAGCTCCTCGATCGCCCGGCTCCCGACCCGAGAGCAGATCCGATCGTATTCGCGTCTTACTTCCTCCTCCGTGGGACGAGCAGAGCATTCGTGGCCCAGGCGCCGGAGGTAGTCGAGGCAGACGGCGACCGCGCTGGCGCTCTGTGCGAGCGCCCAGTACAGATCCATGTGCAGGCATGCGACGGTTGCCAGCTCGACCAGGTCCGCGGCGTGGGATGCAAGGGTAGTCACGCGCTGCTCCGCGGCCGCCCACTCGCCTGTGAGAAACTCGCATTCGGCCCGGTGGAACTCGATGGGAAACTGGAGATCATGTCGGCGGTCCCAGGAGCCGTCCAGCAGTGCTGCTCCCCCGACGAGATAGTTCAGCGCCGAGACGTAGGCGTTGGACGCTTTGGCTCGCTTGCCCGCGATCAGGTTGAACTCCGCCAGTTGCTCGCGTTCGTCCTGTGACGTGATCAGCGCGACACCGCGGTTGAGCTGATTGACGATCTCGAAGATGGCCTCCTGGCGCTTCTCCGGCGGCGTGTGCGCCACGAGCAATCTCCCGATCCGCAGGTGCGCGTCGGCGCGCGACAATTCCGGGATCAGCGAGTACGCAGCGTCTTGGACGCGGTCGTGCACGAACCGGTAGGCCCCGTCCAGGCGGTCGACGAGCTCGAGGCGGACCGCCTCCCAGAGGTCCGCGTGAACCTCTTCCTCGGTCGTCCCGCGCACGAGCGCGAGCGTGGTCAGGTCCGCGCTGTTGCCGAGGGCGGCGAGTTGCTGCAGCGCCTCCTGTGTCAGGAGCGGCAGGCGGGTCAGCTTGGCCACCATGAGGTCCACGATGTTGGCCGTGTACCCCTGCGCCTGAATGCGCCCGACGTCCCACGACCAGCGCGCCTCGCCGTGGTGGAACGCGAGCAGCCCCTCGTCCGCGAGGTCGGACAGGAACTGGATGACGAAGAACGGGTTCCCGCCCGTCTTCTCATGGACGAGCCCCGCCAGCGGGGCGGCGCGCGCCGGTTCGCAGCGAACTGCATCCGCGACGAGCTGACCCACGTCGTCGCGGGAGAGCGGCCCCAGCCTGATCTCCTGCACGGGCGCGCCCGCCTTCCGGATCGCCTCGAGCTTTCGCATCAGCGAATGGGCGGGAGTGACCTCGTTGTCCCGGTACGCGCCGATCAGCATGAGGTGCTGCAGCTCCGACCGGGTCAGCAGGTCCTCGAGCAGGCCGAGCGTCGCGGCGTCGAGCCACTGCAGGTCGTCGACGAAGAGCGCCAGCGGGTGCTCCGGCCGCGCGAAGACGCCGATGAACCGCCGGAGCACGAGCTGGAAGCGCTGCTGCGCATCCTGTGGCGAGAGCTCGGGCACCGGCGGCTGCTCGCCGATGATGAGCGCGAGTTTCGGGACCAGGTCGACCATCAGCCGCCCGTTCGGCTCCAGCGCCTCGCGGAGCGCGTCGCGCCAGCGGGCCAGCTCCGCTTCGCTCTTGCCCAGAAGCGACTGGACTAGCTTCTGAAAGGCCTGGGCGAGCGTGGCGTACGGGATGTCGCGCTTGTACTGGTCGAACTTCCCCGAGGCGAAGAGCCCCCGCGGCGGCACGAGCACCTTGTGCAGCTCGTTCACGACCGACGACTTGCCGATGCCCGCGTACCCGGAGACGAGCACCAGCTCCGGCCTCCCGCTCGTCACGATCCGGTCGAAGGCGGCGAGGAGCGTCCCGACGTCGCGCGAGCGGCCGTAGAGCTTCTCGGGCATGAGGAGCCGGTCGGGCGTGTCCTCTTCGCCGACTCGGAAGTCGTCCATCCGGCGCTCCGCCTGCCATGCGGCGAGGCAGCGCCGCAGGTCGCGCTCGACCCCGACGGCGGTCTGGTAGCGCTCCTCGGGCGTCTTCGCGAGCAGCTTCATCACGATCGCCGACACGACGCGAGGTATTCCCTTCCGCTGCTCGGCCGGCGGCACCGGCTGCCGCGCGATGTGGCAGTGTACCCATTCCATCGGGTCGGACGCGACGAAGGGCAGGCTGCCAGTCAGCATCTCGTAGAGCGTGACACCCAGGCTGTACAGGTCGCTGCGTGAGTCGATCGACCGGTTCATCCGCCCGGTCTGCTCCGGTGCCATGTAGGGCAGCGTTCCGGCGATGACCTCGGGCGCCTCGGGTGCCTGGCGCTCGCGCCGCAGCCGCGAGGCGATGCCGAACCCCGTGAGCCAGACCCGCCCCGCGACGGCATCGACGAGGACGTTGGCGGGCTTGACGTCCTTGTGGATGATGCCGCGCGCGTGCAGCTCGCGGAGCGCAGCGGCGAGGCCGATGGCCAGGCGCAGGAAGAGTTCGAGCTCCAGCGGCGCGCCCATGAGCTGGTCCAGCGGCTCGCCGCCGGGATCCTCGAGCACCAGCACGGGTCGGCCTTCACGTCGGGAACGCCCGAGCGGACGAACGGCCCAGGCCGGATCCAGCTCGGCCCTCAGGGCAAACTCGTGCTCCAACCGTCGCAGCGTCTCGGGCGCGGGATGGTCCGTGGCCGGCATCACCTCCAGCACAGAGGTCGCGCTCGAGGTCGCATCCGATCGCCGGCCACGGCGCAACACGAGCTCACCGCATTGCCGAACGGTGTCGACGGCGTACTCCGGGGTACCCATCGCGGCTCCTCCTTCAACGCCTCGCCAACCTTTGACCGGCGTCGATGCCACCCGCCCCGACGATCGGGCTCACGGCGCCGCGGCGATGAGCACTGCAAGCAGCAGCGTCAGATGGACGAGTGTGCCGAGGAAGAACTTCCTCGCCCACGCGGTCGAAGCGTGTGGGTCGATGACTCCCGCGATGGCGTACGCGGAGAGCGGGACCCCCGAGGCTAGCGCGGTCGCCGCGTAGAGTCTGCCCGCGAGCCCCAGCGGCACGAGCAGCAACGAGACGGGCACGAGTGCGAGGGTGCAGCCCGCGATCCAGGCTTTCGCCCGCCGCTCGCCGTGCACGAGCGCGAAGACGCGGAGCCCGCCGCGACCGTAGTCCTCCTTCAGGTAGATCGAGATCGCGAGGAAGTGAGGCAGTTGCCAGCAGAACAGCAGCGCGAACAGCGCGAGCCCGCCCGCGTCGAGGCGCCCGGTGACCGCCGTCCACCCCATGAGCGGCGGGATGGCGCCCGGCACGGCGCCGACGAAGAGCGCGAGCGTCGTGTGCCGCTTGAGCGGAGTGTAGATCCCCACGTAGACGAACAGCGCCAGCGCGCCGAGCGCGATGGTGAGAGCGTTCGTGTGGATGGCCAGCGCCGGGAGCGCCAGCGAGGAGAGCCCGATCCCCAGCGCGCCGGCCACGGATGAGTCGAGACGGCCGGCCGGCAGCGGGCGATCGCGCGTGCGTCGCATGAGCGCGTCGACGTCGACCTCGAGATAGTTGTTGAGCGCGTTGGCCGCGCCCACCACCGCGGCGGTCCCGAGCAACAGCGCGAGCGCAGCGACCGCCTCGTGGCGCCCGGGGGCGAGCCACATACCAGCGGCGGCCGTGCACAACACCATCGTCGTGAGGCGCGGCTTCGTGAGCGCGAGAACGTCGCGGGCGATGGCCAGCTTCGGACGGGACAGGGCGGCCGTCGCGGCCGCAGCAACAGGAGTCGACATGGGGTCACCGTGCGTGTACATGCCCACCGAGGTTGGAGGAGCCCGAAGGCGAGAGCATCCGGACCGTCATGAACGTCGCCGGGAGCAGATAGGCGAAGGTCACCCAGACCCACATGAGGCCACCCGCCAGCTCTTGGTCCTGGAGCGGCGAGAGCCCCAGGACCGCATGCGCCGAATGCGCGTGGTAGACCACGCGACCGCAGAACGCGAGGAAGGCGGAGAGCGCGTCGCACGGCAACGCCGCGAGGAAGAGGTACAGGACGGCGTGGGAGTCGGAGACGACGGCGAAGCGGCGCCCGGCCCCGATCACCGGCGACCAGAAGAGTAGGCCGCCGACGAGAAAGCTCGCGTGCTGGACGGCGTGCCACGGCGAGGTCATGCCGAGCTCGTGGAGGCCCGGCACGTGCCACGCCACGACGACGCCGGTACCGGCGAGCCAGCACGCCACCGGGTGCGTCAATGCACGCCCGATCCGGCCGGCGACGGCGCGCAGGAGCGCTCGCGCGTCGGGGCGCCGGCACCCTGGTAACGCCAGCGCCAGCGCGACCCCCGGCCTTCCGAGCAGGATCAGCGGCGCAGCCACCGTCATCGTGACAAGGTGCTGGACCATGTGGAGGGTGAGCGAGACGTGATCGAGCGTGGAGAGCGGCGAGCAGACGGCGAGCCACAGCGCGATCATCCCAGCGACGAAGGCTGCGAGCCTCCAGCTCGGGGTGTCTCCGGGGGAGGCGGCTCGAAGCCGTCGCCACCCGGCGGCGTAGAGGAGCACCGTCCCGGCGAACGCGAGCGTCGAGGGGAGCGGGATCGCCCACGACGTCGCGATCGGATCGTGGAGCGCGCAGTCCATGCCAATCCTAGGGGAGACGCGCGGCCTGCGACGCGTCGCGCGCGGGCGCCTGGCTGGCGGGGTGCAGCGTCCCGAGGAAGCCGACGAGCGCCGTGACCTGCGCCGGGCTGAGGTTCTTGCCGTAAGCCGGCATGTTGCCGCCGCCCTGCACCACCTGCCGGATGAGCTGATCCTGCGTGAGCCGGACCGCGACCTCGTCGAGCGTCGGCCCTCGCTTTCCACCCTCGTCGCCGAGCGCGTGGCAGTTACGGCACTGCTGCAGCTGCATCACGACCGCCCCTTGCCGCTCGAGCGCGCTTCGCCCCTTGAGGTATCTCGCGGGAACGGGCGCGCCGCTCCAGGCGTCCATGACCGGGCTCCACGGCATGTGCGCGCCGAGCTGCGTGAGGCTGCCGAGCGTCACCGCGACCAGCAGGGTGACGAGGACGGCGATCGGCCTGCGTCTCCAGCTCTTCTCACCCTCGCCGGCGAAGAAGGGGAGCGCGAGCAGCACGGCGATCGCCACGGCGGGTCCGATGAGGAGGAACGGCGTCTCCGCCGCGGGTGGCAGGTACGACAGGGTCGCGTAGAGCCACCAGAAGAAGAAGTCGGGGCGCGGCGCCGTCTGGATGATCGTCGGGTCCGGCCGTCCACCGGGGCCGAACGGACCGAGGATGGCCGCGCACGCCGCGATCGAGAGGAGCACGCATCCGGAGAAGACGATGTCCTTGCCGATGGCGGCAGGGACGAAGGGAATGCCATCGCGCTGCGTCAGCTCGTGGTACTCCGCGACATAGGTCGCGCGGCGGACGATGCGGCCCGGCATCGGCCACTCGTTGATCCCGACCTTCAGCACGAGGAGCACGTGCAGCCCGGCGAAGGCGATCAGCAGCCCAGGGATGACGAAGACGTGGAGCGCGAAGAACCGCGACAGCGTCGCGCCGGCAATGATGGGGCCCCCGAGCAGCAGGTTCACGATGGCGCGTCCGACCAGCGGGACGCGGCTCGCGATGGAGGCGCCGATGCCGAGCCCCCAGTACGCATCCTGGTCGAACCGGAGCACCTGCCCGGTGAAGGCCATCCCCAGCGTCATGAGGAGGAGGAAGACGCCCAAGATCCAGCTGAGCTCGCGGGGGAACTTGTAGGCCCCGAACAGGAACACCTGGACCATGTGGATGATCACGATGGCCAGCATGAAGTTCGAGCCCCACCCGTGGAGCGCTCGGATGAACCAGCCCGCGGAGACCTGGTGATTGAGCGCCTGGAGCGAATTCCACGCCTCCCCCGCCGACGGGACGTAAAGGAGGGCGAGGAGGATCCCCGTGACGACCTGCAACGCCAGCACCGTGAGCGACGCGCTGCCGAAGACATAGGCCCAGCTGGCCGTCCGGTGTGGCACCGGATGAGCCATGGCCGCCGCCAGGGGCTTGCCGAGCTGGAGCCGGTCGTCGAACCACCGGCCGACCTTCCCGATCAAGCGCATGGCGGCCTCCTCACGTCGAGGCTCGCCAGCGGCCCGGGCGCGCCCGGCGTGGGCATGTCACCGGCCTCGATGAACAGGTCGCCGCCCTCGATCTTGTAGCGATACTCGAACAGCCCGCGCTCCGGCGGGCCCGAGGCGCGAGCCCCATCCGCATAGTAGGCGCCCCCGTGGCAGGGGCACATGAACAGGTTCGATTGCGGGAACCAGCGCACGGGGCACCCCAGGTGCGCGCAATTCACCGCGAAGACCTGGAAGCGGTCTCCGTCGACGTTCCGCACCCAGCAAGCGACGTTCGCCGTGTCGCCGTCGGACGGGGAGACCACCGGGCTCCGGTACGTCGCGTACCGGGTCTGGCCGGTCGGGAACCGGGTGACGGTCCCCAGCGAGACCCACGCTCGAGAGCCGGGCTTCCGGTCTTGGATCATCGGAGAGAGGAGGTAGCGGACGACGGGCACCGCGAGCGCCGCGCCGACGATCCCGTTGAGCAACAGGCCGAGCTTGATGAGGAACCCCCGGCGCGAAGACCGTTCGGGCGAGTTCATGGGCGTTCTCCGATCGCTGCGCGAGCAGCTGGATAGGGTTGACCAGGCACGGCTGGGCGCTGCGCGGCGAGCCAGGCGACCACGTCCGCCACGTCCTCCGCCGTCATGGGTGTGCCTGGCACGTTGCCGCGCCAATCCGGCGCGCCGAGCTCGCGCCTCCCGGTGATGACGATCGTGCGGAGATACTGATCGCTCACCAGCGCGAGGAACGATCCGTCGACGATGGAGCTGGCTCGCTCGCCCCCGCGGCCGCTCGCGCCGTGGCAGGACGCGCAGTACGTCGCGTAGGCGCGCGCGCCGCGCTTCACGTCGCCGTCGCCACGATGCGCGCGAGGCGGAGGGGTTGCGCCGGCCACGGCGGCAGGATTCGACCAGCCGCGGATGCCGCGCACGAGCGACTCGACCTGATGTTCGGTGAGCATCCCGCCGGCGCTCTGCGCGAACGGCGCCATCCCGGTTCCCGAGACCCCGTCGCGGATGACGCGCCGGATCGCCTCGTCGTCGGCGATGGCGAGGTACACGGGATCCGCCAGCGCCAGCGCGGCCCCTCCCCTCCCCTCGGCACCGTGGCATCCGGCGCAGTTCGCAGCATAGAGCGGCGCGAAGGCCGTCACGGCGTCCGGCCGCGGGACAATCGCATCGATCGGCGGCCCCGAGCTGTCACCGCGCCTCGCGCCGCAGGCCGCCATGGCCACCGCCAGCGCGACCACGAGCTGCCCCTCCCGCCTCATCGCTTGCTCCTTTCCGGTGCGGACTCGCGCTGGAGGCCCGATCCCTCGATCCCGGCGCGGATCGCGAAGGGGAGCCCCTGCCACGTCCGTACCCGCTCCTGCCTCGACACGACGAACCCGGCGACGATCCCGAAACCCACCTGCGAGAGGACGAACCAGGACCAGTCGACGCGCTGATTGAACACAGGATTGATGATCGCCACGGCGCTGTGCAGCACTCCCGACCACAGGGTGGGGGCCGCTATCCCGGCGAGCAGGATCGGTCTCCGCGGCAACATCGGCAGCATCGCCCCGTAGAGGAGCCCGACCAGGAGGGATGCCATGAGGTGAATGCCGCAGGCGACGAGGAAGGGGCCGGCGTAGAAGTGGCCGAGCTCGGCGGTCGTCGCCGTCACGGCCGCGGGGAAGAGCCCAGCGGCGAGGAGGTTGACCGGGTACCAGATCCCGTGGCCCGACAGCGCGCCGTAGAGCACCGCCAGCGCCGCCATGACGAGGCCTCCAGCGAGGCCGCCCTTGACTCCAGCCGAGACTGGGTAGGTCTCGACCGGGAGCCATGCGCGCCCCGCCTCGCGCCCGACCTGGAACTGCGCGACTGTCGGCCGATCCGTCGCGACCGGAAGCGGAGCCGGCTCGCAAGTCACCGACACGTGCGCCGCGCGTGGGAGCACGTCGCGACACCAGCCGATGAGCCCTGCCACGGCCGCGAGGGCGCCGACGACGCTGACGGCGGCGCTCGTCGCGATCCCGGCGAAGAGCAGCGCCACGCCGAATGAGAGGACGATGGGCCACGCGGTGGGCGCCGGAACGGCGATGGTGGCCGGCGAGGTCTCCGCGGCTCGAGATGACACGTCCAAAGCCATGCTCCTCTCCTCCCCTCAGCGGCCGATGACGTAGACGACGGAGAAGACGACGACCCACACGACGTCGACGAAGTGCCAGTACATCGAGACGAGCGACACCCGCTCGGCGTCGGCCGGCGCGACGCGTCCGAACGCGCCGAAGAGCCAGACGGCTGTCAACACGACGAGGCCGACGGTGACGTGGAACGCGTGGAGGCCGACGAGCGAGTAGTAGGTGGTTCCGAGGAGGTTCGTCCGGATGGTCAGCCCCTCGTCGACGATGAGGTGCCGCCACTCCCTCGCCGTCGCGCCCAGGAACACCACTCCCAGGACGATCGTGGCGAGCCAGCGGCGCGCGAAGGACGCCACGTCACCCCGCCTCAGCGCGGCCACGGCCGAATGGATCGTCCAGCTGCTGGAGAGCAGGCAGATCGAGGGGACCCAGGGCGCGTGCAGCACCTCGGGGGTGGGGCCAGCCACGCTCTTCCCGGCGTAGAAGAGGTACGCCACGACGAAGATCACGAAGATGGCCGACTCGGCGGCGATGAGGCCGTACATGCCGACCCGGCCTGGCGACGGAAGCGTCCACGGAATGGCAGCGGCAGGAGCGATCATTCGTACGTCCAATCGGGATCTTCGGGGTGCTTGAGGTCCCACAACGGCCGGCGGCTCTTCACGACGGGGAGGGTCGGGAAGTTGTATTCGGGGGGCGGCGACGAGGTCGACCACTCCAGCGTCCACGCGTCCCAGGGGTCGTGTCCCGCAGGCCTGCCGCGCAGGTAGGACCGGACGAGGTTCACGACGAAGGCCAGGATGCCCGCCGCCTGGAACAGCACGCCGATGGTGACGATCAGGTTCCAGGCGTCCCAGCCGCGCCCGGGCTCGTAGGTGTAGATGCGGCGAGGCATCCCGAGGAGCCCGGGGACGTGCATGAAGTCGAAGGTGAGGTGGAACCCGATGGCGAACAGCCAGAAGTGCACCTTCGCCAGGGACTCGCCGTACATCCTGCCCGTCACCTTGGGGAACCAGTAGTAGAACGCGGCGAACACGGCGAAGAGGATTCCGCCGACGATCACGTAGTGGAAATGGGCGACGACGAAGTAAGACGAGCCCAATTGCCAATCGACCGGCGCCGAGCTCAGCATGACGCCCGTCAGACCAGCCACCAGGAACTGGAAGAGGAACGCGGTGCAGAACAGCATCGGAGCCTTGAACGAGATCGTGCCGCCCCACATCGTGGCGAGCCAGTTGAAGATTTTGATCCCGGTGGGGACCGCGATGGCCATCGTGGAGAGAACGAAGAAGGCGTTCGCCCCCGCGCTCATGCCAATGGTGAACATGTGATGAGCCCAGACGCTCATGCCGATGAAACCGATCGCGACCGTGGCCGCGACCATCGCCGGGTAGCCGAACAGCGCCTTGCGCGAGAACACCGGGATGATCTCGGAGACGAAGGCGAACGCGGGGAGGACGAGCACGTAGACCTCCGGGTGGCCGAAGATCCAGAAGAAGTGCATCCAGATCGCCGCCGAACCGCCCGCCTGCGTGTCGAAGAAATGGCCGCCGAGGTAGCGGTCGACGAGCAGCATGAGCTGCGCGGCGGTGAGCGGGCTCACCGCGAGGATCACGAGGCAGGCCATCACCAGATTCAGCCAGGCGAGCAATGGCATCTTGCCGAGCGTCATCCCCGGGCACCGCATGCACACGATCGTCGCCACGATGTTCACGGCAGTGCCGATGCTCCCGAATCCGGAGACGAGCAGCGACAGCGTCCAGTAGTCGGTGGCGTGCCCAGGCGAGAACGTCTTCGCGGTCAACGGCGCGTAGGCGAACCACCCCACGTCCGGGGCCGTCCCCATGCCGTAGAGGCCGTAGCCGCCGACGAGGCTGAAGTAGAGGAATAGCCCGCCGAACGCGGTGAGCCAGAAGCTGAAGGCGTTGAGACGCGGGAACGCCATGTCCCGCGCCCCGATCATGAGCGGCACGAGGTAGTTCGCGAAGCCGAACACGATGGGCATCGCGGCGAAGAAGATCATCGTCGTGCCGTGCATCGTGAACAGCTGGTTGAAGGTCTGCGGCGCGACGAAGTCGTTGTGGGGCCGGACGAGCTGGACCCGCATGACCGTGGCCTCGATGCCCCCGAACACCAGGAACAAGAGCCCGTAGCCGACGTACAGGATGCCGAGCCGCTTGTGATCGACCGTCGTCACCCAATCATGAAGCGTGTCCACGAAAGGCCGCCGCGCGGGGAGGGCCGCGGGCCGTCCGCCCATGCGCGTCGTCGTCACCGCCGTCGGGTCGGTCGTCATCGGAGGCTCGTCAGGTAGGTCGTGATCGCGTCCAGCTGGGAGTCGGTGAGGCCCATGGCCGGCATCAGCGAACCGCGCTTGAAGTCGTCAGGACGCAGGATCCACCGGCGCAGGTTCTCGGGCGTGTTGCGAGCGATGCCAGCGCCGATCGTCTCGCGCGACATGAGGTGCGTGAGGTCGGGCCCGAACCGGCCGTTCGCAGGCGTCCCCGCCACCGCGTGGCAGTTGATGCAGGCCGTCTGCTCGAAGATCCTGCGGCCCTCGGAGACCTCGTCCGTCCGCGCGGGAGCCGCCTGCGCGCGTATCCAGGCGTCGAACTCCGCGCGCGTCTGCACGTAGACGCGCAGGAGCATCTTCCCGTGCTGCGTACCGCAGTACTGCGCGCATTGCCCGAGATAGAGCCCCGTCTCGCTCGGCTCGATCCACATTGTGTTGGGGTGGTTCGGGATGAGATCGGTCTTCCCGGCCAGGCGCGGCACCCAGAAGCTGTGGTCGGTGTCGGCTGACAGCAGCGTGAGGAGCGTCCGCTCGCCGGCGGGGACGTGCAGCTCGTTAGCGGTCACGACGTTCTGGCCGGGGTACCGGTACTCCCACCAGTACTGGTGCCCGATGACGGTCACCTCGAGCGCGCTTGGCGGGTGGGGAGCGGCCTGGACGCTGAAGATGACCCGCGCGGACGCGAGAAACAGGACGAAGACGATGAGGATGGGGATGACCGTCCAGGCGAGCTCGATGCGCGTGCTGCCATAGATCTGCGCTGGCTCGCGGCCATCCTCCTGCCGCCGTTTCCGGAACTTCACGACGGCGTAGACGAGCAATCCACCGACGACCGCGAAGACGGCGACGGCGATCGCGACCACGAAGATGGACAGCTGGACGATCGCATGGGCCGAGGTCGAGGCCGGCGCGAAGATGTTGGTCGGGCTCAAGGTTCACTCCCCGGGCTGGCGCACGATCGTCCCGATGGCCAACCGTGAGTGCTCGGCTGCAGTTCGGTACACGTCACCCATCGAGCCTTTGCACTCGCCGTGCCCCCGGCCCCACAGCGTCGCTGTGCCCGTCAGGACGGCCACGGCGGGCGGGGCGCCGACACCCTGTCGCTGCCCGACTGATCGAGAATGCGCCGTGAACCTGTCGGGAATCGATCAGTTCCGTGCCACGGGTGTCACCACCGAGGGCGCTCTCGCCGGCCACGACGCGGCGGAGCTGGCGTGGCCCGGTGCGCAGGATCGGCTCGAGAACGACTCTGGTTCATACGAGACGCGGCAGGCTCCTCGACGCGGCGGCGGCCGAGCACGCAGTCGCTCAGTTACCGGCGGTCGACACGGAAGGGTCTGGCCCGCGGCCTGCATCGTGGCCCCAACGCTCGGACGACATGTAGACCCGCATTTAGGCACCGAGAGACAGGTCCGAGGATCGCGCCGACCTGAGGGCGTCACCTGTGAACGATGCGCCGAGACACGAGGTGGAGCATCTCCGGGAGGATGGTGACCTCGTCCTGTGCAGGAGGGCGAACGATGGCGGTCGGCCGCCCGTCCTGACCGTGGCGCCAGCCGTCGAGCGACCCATGCCCGGCAGCCTACTGCGGCTCGAGCACGAGTATGAATTGCGCAACGACCTGGATTCCACGTGGTCCGCTCGACCTGTGGCACTCGTGCGACGCCATGGACAGCCGATGCTGGTGCTCGAAGACCCTGGCGGCGAGCCGCTCACGCGTCTTCTCGGATGTCCGATGGAGCCAGCCGCGTTCCTGCGCATTGCTATCGGCCTGGCCTCGGCTCTCGAGCGCGTCCACGAGCGCGGCCTCATCCACAAGGACCTGAAGCCGGCCAACATCCTCGTACACGGTGCGAGCGGCGAAGTCTGGCTGACCGGATTCGGCGTAGCGTCGCGCCTTCCCCGCGAACGCCCGGCGCCGGAGCCGCCCGAGGTCATTGCGGGCACGCTGGCGTACATGGCACCTGAGCAAACCGGGCGCATGAATCGATCGGTCGATTCGCGGAGCGACCTGTACGCGCTCGGGGTCACCTGCTACGAAATGTTGACGGGCGCGCTCCCCTTCACGGCGATCGATCCGCTGGAGTGGGTACATTGCCACATCGCCCGGCAGCCGCTCCCTCCTCGAGAACGGGTGCCAACGGTGCCCGCCCAGCTCAGCGCCATCGTGATGAAGCTCTTGGCGAAGAGGGCAGAGGATCGTTACCAGACCGCCGCGGGTGTCACAGCCGACCTGCGAAGGTGTGTGCGCGACTGGGACGCACAAGGGGGGATCGAGCCCTTCCCTCTCGGCGTGCACGACGTGCCCGACCGCCTGGTGATCCCGGAGACGCTCTACGGACGCGAGCGCGAGATCCGGGTACTGCTCGAGGCGTTCGAGCAGGTGGTCGACAGCGGCACTCCTCAGCTGGTGCTGGTCTCCGGCTATTCCGGCATCGGTAAGTCGTCGGTCGTGAGCGAATTGCACAAGGCGCTGGTACCCCCGCGCGGCCTCTTCGCATCCGGCAAGTTCGATCAGTACAAGCGCGATATTCCGTATGCCACGCTGGCCCAGGCATTCCAGTCCCTGATCCGTCCGATGCTCGGTCTGCGCGAGGTGGAGCTCGGTCCGTGGCGCGAGGCGATCCAGCAGGCCGTTGGACCGAATGGCCATCTGATCGTCGCCCTCGTCCCCGAGATCGAGCTGATCATCGGACCTCAGCCGCCAGTTCCGGAGCTGCCGCCGCAGGAAGCCCAGAACCGATTCCAGATGGTGTTCCGCCGGTTCCTGGGGGTGTTCGCGAAGAAGGAACATCCGCTCGCGCTCTTCCTGGACGATCTGCAATGGTCGGACGTGGCCAGCCTGACGCTCATCGAGCACCTCGTCACGCATGCCGAGACCCGTTACCTGCTCCTCATCGGCGCCTATCGGGACAACGAGGTGGCCCCGTCGCACCCGCTCATGCTGACGCTCGATTCGATCCGCAAGGCGCAGGCGCCGGTGCGCGAGCTCGTGCTCGGGCCCCTCGGCCTCGACGATGTGGCCCGGCTCATCTCCGACGCGCTGCACGGCGATCCGGCGCGTGCGCGATCGCTCGCGCGGCTCGTGCACGAGAGGACCGCCGGGAACCCGTTCTTCGCCATCCAGTTTCTCACGACCCTTGCGGAGGAACGGCTCGTCGAGTTCGACCCGCTCACCGCGGCGTGGCGCTGGGACGTGCTGCGCGTCGAGGCCAAGGGCTTCACCGACAACGTCGTGGAGCTCATGATCGGCAAGCTGAAGCGGTTGCCGGCGGCGACCCAGGAAGCGATGACGCTGCTCGCGTGCCTCGGCAACCTCGCGGACGCTGCGATCCTGGCGATGATCCGCGGCGGGCCGGTACACGCCTTGGACTCGGCGCTCCGGGGATCGGTGGAAGCCGGATTCGCGATGCGCGTCGACGGGACGTACAGGTTCGTCCACGACCGCATCCAGGAGGCGGCCTATTCGCTCATTCCGGAACCGCTGCGAGCGAAGACGCACTTGCGCATCGGCCGCCTGCTGCTCGGCGCGCTGACCGCGGACTCGCCTGCGGAGCACGTGTTCGCAGTCGTCAACCAGTTGAACCGCGCCGTCGATCTAATCGTCGACACGGAGGAGAGGGTGTCGCTCCTTCGCTTGAACGTTCTTGCCGGCAAGAAGGCGAAGGCCGCGATCGCCTATGTCTCGGCGCGCGACTACCTCGCCCAGGCGGCCGCGCTCACGCCGCCGGACGCCTGGACGCGGCTTTACGAAGAGACGTTCGATCTCCATCTCTTCCTTTCCGAGTGCGAATACCTGGTCGGCCATTTCGCCGTCGCAGACGGGCTGTTCGACTTGATCTTGGGTAAGGCGCGCTCCGATCTCGACCGTGCCAAGGTGTACAGCCTGCGCATGAAACTGTATCAGGTCGCAGGCAAGTATGACGACGGCGTCGCTGTCGCTCTCGATGCTCTCCGACTGTTCAGCGTCACGTTTCCGGATTCCGATGCGGAGATCCAGGCGGTGACCGAGGCCGAGTACCGTGACGTCCCGCTCCATCTGGGCGGACGTCGCATCGCCGACGTCCTGCACGCGCCGAGCGTCGTCGACCCCGCCATGCAGGCCGTGATCAACCTCCTCGTCGAGGCGGTGCCCTGTGCCTATATCGGACGGCCGAAGCTCTTCCCTCTGCTCACCCTGAAAGCCGTGAACTTCTCGTTGAGATACGGCCACACCGAGCAATCGAGCTTCGCTTACGGCGCCTATTCTCTCATGCTGGTTTCGATGATGGGCGACATCCCATCCGCGTTCGAGTTCTCGGACTTGTCGCTGCGGCTCAACGAGAAGCTGCAGAACCCGCGCCTGCGGGGCACCCTGCTCGACCTGCACGCCGGCAACGTCAACTTCTGGCGCCAACATTTCGCGACTGGGATGCCGATCCTGGAGCAGGCTTTCGTCGCCTGCCAGGAGGTGGGCGACCTCGTCTATGCCGGCTTCCTCTCCCTCGAGACGGTCTGGCAGGTGCTGGAGAAAGGCGACCCCCTCGAGCGCGTCCTCGAGGTTTCGAGGAAGTACGCGTCATTCGCACAGCAGAGCCACAACGAGCCGATCTACCAGACCATCCGCCTCGAGCAGCAATTCGTCGCGAGCCTCCAGGGAAGGACGACGGATCCACTCGGGCTGGAGGACGGCGGTTTCGATGAGGCGGCTTGCGTCGCCAGCATCGCGAAGGCGACGTTCGGTTGCGGGATGGCCTTCTACGACATCATGAAGCAGATCCTCGCCTTCCTCCACGGGCGCCATGTCGAGGCGCTCGAGTGGGCGACGCGGGCAGAGCCCGTGCTCGGCGCCGCCATGGCCACGCCCATCGAGGCCACCCACCATTTCGTGCACGCGCTCACGCTGCTTGCCCTCTATCCGATGGCCTCCGACGCCCAGCAGCATGCATATTCACGCACCCTCCGCGGCAAGCTGAAGAAGCTCGAGCTGTGGGCCGACAACTGTCCCGAGAACTATGCCAACCGTTACGCGCTCGTCTCGGCCGAGCTCGCGCGGATCGAACGCCGCGATCTGGATGCGGAGCGTCTGTACGAAGACGCCATCCGGCAGGCGCGCGAGCACGGCTTCGTCCAGATCGAGGCGCTCGCCAACGAGCTGGCCGCACGCTTTCACGGTGCGCGTGGGCTCGAGACTATCGCGCACGCCTATCTCCGCAACGCCCGATACTGCTATCTCCGCTGGGGCGCGGGTGCGAAGGTGCGGCAGCTCGAGCACTCCCATCCGTTCTTGCGCGAGGAGCTGGTGAGCCCAGGCCGAACCACGACGTCCGCCGCGCCGGTGGAGCAGCTGGATCTGGCTGCCGTCGTCGAGACTTCCCAGGCGTTGTCGAGCGAGATCGTCCTCGACCAGTTGATCCAGCGGCTCATGGTGCTTGCCGTCGAGCACGCAGGAGCGGTGCGAGGTCTCCTCATCCTTCCGCGCGCCGACGAGCAGCGCATCGAGGCGGAAGCGTCGACCGCTCGTGACAAGGTTGCTGTGCAGTTCCGCCACGCGCCGGCGACGTCCGCGGAGGTTCCCGAGTCGATCCTCCGGTACGTCATCCGGACGCAGGACAGTGTGATCCTGGACGACGCCTCGGCCCACGGCCCCTTCTCCCGCGACGAATACGTGCGCAGGAACGGGTCCCGGTCCATCCTCTGCTTGCCGCTCTCGAAGCTGGGGCAGTTGATCGGCGTCTTGTATCTCGAGAATCACCTGGCGTCGCACGCGTTCACACCCGCGCGGATCGCGGTGCTGAAGCTCCTCGCGTCCCAGGCGGCGATCTCGCTGGAGCACGCGCGCCTGTATACCCAGCTGCGGCAGGAGAACTGCGAGAGGGCACGCGCAGAGGAGGAGCTACGCAAGAGCGAGGAGCGGTGGCGCGCGATCTTCGATAGCTCGGCGCTCGGGATCGCCCTCGCCGACCTCGACGGTCGCTTCGTAACCGCGAATCCCGCGTATCGGACCATGCTCGGCTACTCGGAGACCGAGCTCCGCGAGCTGTCGTTCCGGACGATCACCCACGAGGAGGATCGGGAGCGCAATCTGGAGATGGTCTCCGAGCTCCTTGAGGGCAAGCGCAAGTCCTTCGAGCTCGTCAAACGGTACCGCCGGAGGGATGGCGAGGTGATCTGGGTGAACCTCAGCGGGTCCCTGGTGCCCGGCACGGAAGGGGTTCCCCGCTTTCTCCTCGCCATCGTGGAGGACATCACCGAGCGGAAGAGGGCAGAAGAGGCTCTGTCCAAGGCCCGGGCGGAGCTGGCGCATGTCTCTCGCGTGATGACGGTGGGGGAGATGACCGCCTCCATCGCGCACGAGTTGAACCAGCCCCTCGCCGCCGTCGTCGCGAACGGCTATGCGTGTCTGCGATGGCTCAAACGACCGACACCGGACCTGGAGGAGGCGCGCGAGGCCGTGGAGCGCATGATTCGGGATGGCACACGCGGGAGCGAGGTGATTGATCGGATTCGCGCCCTCGTCAAGAAGACCGGTCCACAGAAGGTCTTGCTGGACATCAATGAAGTCATTCGAGAGGTCGCCGCTCTGCTGCAGGGCGAGGCACGGAAGCACGGAGTCTCCCTCCGGACCGAACTCGACGCCCCGCTATCTCTGGTCGAGGGGGACCGGGTCCAGCTGCAGCAGGTAATCCTCAACCTGACGATGAACGGCATCGAGGCCAGCCAGGGCGTGACGGATCGGTCGCGCGAGCTGGTGATCCGGTCGCAACGAGACGCGCCCAACGCCGTTCTGGTGGCGGTGCGAGACGCGGGCGTCGGCCTCGATCCCAACCACGTGGCGCGGGTATTCGACGCGTTCTTCACAACCAAAACCCGCGGTATGGGGATGGGGCTGTCCATCAGCCGCTCGATCATCGAGGCCCATGGCGGCCGGTTGTGGGCTACGAACAACGCCGGCCCCGGCGCCACCTTCCATTTCCGCCTCCCACTCCGCTGACTGGGGCGCTCGGTTCATGACGCCAGATCGAAGCGATCCAGGTTCATCACCTTGGTCCAGGCCGCCACGAAGTCCTGCACGAACTTCTTCTGCGCGTCCGCACTCCCATAGACTTCCGCCAGAGCGCGGAGCTGGGAGTTCGAACCGAAGACGAGATCGACACGCGTGCCGGTCCACTTGCGTTCGCCCGTCTTACGATCGCGGCCTTCGAACACGTCGGCGTCCTTCGAAATCGGCTTCCACGTCGTCCCCATGTCGAGCAAGTTCACGAAGAAGTCGTTGGTCAGTGCCTCCGGCCGCTTGGTGAAGACGCCGTGCTGGGACTGTCCGAAGTTGGCATTCAAGACGCGCAGGCCGCCCACGAGCACCGTCATTTCGGGCGCGGTCAGCGTGAGCGATTGTGCCCGATCGACCAGCAACTCCTCGGCCGATACGGCGTATCGAGTCTTCTGGTAGTTGCGGAAGCCGTCCGCGACCGGCTCGAGCACGGCGAAGGAGGCCACATCGGTTTGCGCCTGCGAGCTGTCCATGCGTCCGGGCGCGAAGGGAACCGTCACCTCGACGTCCGCGTTCATCGCCGCTTGCTCGACGCCCGCGCAGCCGGCCAGAACGATCAGGTCAGCCAGCGAGACCTTCTTGCTGCCGGGGGCGCTGTTGAACGCGTTCTGGATGCCCTCCAGAGTCCTGAGCACGTTCGCCAGCTGGACAGGCTGGTTGACTTCCCAATCCTTCTGCGGTGACAGACGGATGCGCGCACCGTTCGCACCGCCACGCTTGTCGGAACCACGGAAGGTGGAGGCCGAGGCCCAGGCGGTCGTCACCAGCTCAGAGACGGACAGACCACAAGCCAGGATCTTTGCCTTGAGGGCCGAGATGTCCCTTTCATCGATCAGTTGGTGATTGACCGCGGGGATGGGGTCTTGCCAGATGAGCTCCTCGGCCGGAACCTCCGGGCCGAGATAGCGAGCGCGCGGCCCCATGTCACGGTGCGTCAGCTTGAACCACGCCCGGGCGAACGCGTCCGCGAACTGATCCGGATGCTCGAGGAAGCGCCGCGAGATCTTCTCGTAGATCGGGTCGAAGCGCAGCGAAAGGTCAGTCGTCAGCATGGTGGGCGCGCGACGCCTGGACGGATCGTGGGCATCGGGAATGGTGGCGGCTGCGCCGCCCTTCGCGACCCACTGATGCGCACCGGCCGGGCTCTTCGTCCGCTCCCATTCGTAGCCGAACAGGTTCTCGAAGAACTCGTTGCTCCACTTCGTGGGCGTGGTGGTCCAGGTGACTTCCAGGCCGCTGGTGATCGTGTCACCGCCTTTGCCGGCGCCGAAGCTGCTCCTCCAGCCCAGGCCCT
>DASPZP010000116.1:0-11060 GCA_035636195.1 Anaeromyxobacteraceae bacterium | reverse complement strand
CGCCGAGCACGCCTTCGGGCGGGAGCACATGGAGGCGTGCCGAAACAAGGCGCCCCGGACGGGTGAAGTTACTTCCTCCAGAGGAAGTTCCGACGCTGCACCCGCGGCGAGCGAGCCGGCGCCTTCAATCCCAGCGCCCGTGCAGCGCCGACTGCGAATGTAAGCCGGCGCACGGCTCCGTCTCGAACCGGCGGCTCCGCCTCGCACGCGACGTCGCCCGGCAACGCCGCGCGGCGTTGGTGCACACGCTCGCCCGCCTCCGGCTTTCTTCGATGCCGGCTGTTGCGCGTCAGCCTGTCGGGTGCGTCCTCCAGAAGATGTGACGAATCGTGAGCTCGGCGCAGCCCTCGTTCCAACATCAGCGCGCCACGCGCGGCGCCTCGACGACGAGGCGCAGCCCCGCTGCCGCCGCGCGCGCCCGGGCCGAGTCGGCCAGGGCCTCGCCATCGAGGGTCGCCGCGCCGAGCGCGCGGGCGAGGTCGGCCGGGGCGAGCCGGGAGCCCTCGGCGAACTCCGCGGTCAGCGCGACGCCGCTCGCGGGCGAGCGCCACCACGGCCCTCGGACGAGCGCGACGAGCTGCTGCTCGGCCTGGGCAGCCAGGAGCAGGGCCCGGAGCCCGTCCGCGGCGGCGAGCAGCGGGTCGCGATCGGCGAGGAAGAGGTCCAGCTCGTCAGCCTCGACGGTCCGGGCGAAGGCGCGCTCCAGGATGGCCCGCGCCGCGGCCGCGTCCCGGCCGTTCGCTCGCGCCAGCTCGACCAGGACGCGCGCGGCGAACCTCCTCGCCTGGTGCAGCCGGCGCGCCGCGGCCGCGCGGATGAGCGGCGCGAGGTGCCCCTCGGCGAGCCCGGTCCGCTCCGCCAGCCAGCCCGGATCTCCGGCCAGCCCCTCGAAGAGCGACGCCCACACATCGGCCGTGACGGCCCCGAGGCGCCGGAACTCCAGCACGGGCGAGGTGATCCGCGCGTAGAACACCGCCGCGCCGACCTCGTGCAGCAGGCCGCGCAGCTCGCCGGCGCCGCCGCTGGCGGTGTAGGAGAGGCGGACGCTGTTCGGGACCTCGACCGGCAACGCCAGGGCGCGCGGATCCTTACCCGGCCTGGCCTCGGCGTCGACGACGAGCGCCGGCGGAGCCGCGAGCGCGAGGCCGACGCCGGCCAGCACCGCCTGCGGAACGGTGGCGAGGCTCGCCGCTGGAAAGGTGCGGCTGTCCTCGCCGGCGCGGAAGAGCCGCGGTAGATCGCGCCCGCGCAGGTCGGCGACGCCCTTGCCCAGCTCGACGCGCCCGAGCGCGTCGAGGAGCGCGCGGTAGGAGGCGTCGGTCGAGGCGAGCACGCCCTCCGCCAGCGCGGCCAGCGCCTCGACCGGCTCGCCGCGCAGCTCGGCGGCGAGCGTCAGCAGAGAGCTGTAGCCGAGCCGGCCCGCAGCGGCGGCGATGGCGCGCCAGCGCCCCTCGGCGGCGTGCGCCTGCCCGCGCTCGGCCTCCGCCCAGGCGTGCTCGAGCGCGCCACGGCGGGCGGCGTCCGGCTCCGTCGAGAGCAACGAGGGCACGGTCGAGATGGCGACCGCGCGCGCGTCCCAGGAGATGACCGGCGCGGGCGGGACGGGTGGAGCAGCCCGGCCGAGGTGCTCGCCGACGAGAAAGGCGTGCAGGAGCGAGAGCGCTCGACGCTCATCGCCCTGCGCCGCGTCCCGAGCTTCCTTCACCGCTGCGAGCGTGGCTGGCGCGAACAGCCCTGCGTGCGAGGCGAGGCCTGGCTCGAGGTCGCCCGGATGGCCGGTCGTCCAGACCTCCCACAGCACCCGCGACTCGGTGGCGAGCAGCGTGTCGACCTGGGCGCGGATGGTAGCCAGCCGCTCAGCGCGCTGCGCCTGCTGCCGCTGGACACGAAGGCGCTGAGCCTCGGTGGCGAGCTCGTCCGCAGCCGTTCCTCGATCCCCAGCCGTGGCCACTGGCGGGAGGTTGGCCGGGACTGGCAGCGAAGCCTTCCCATGTGCGCACGCCAGCCCGAGGGCGAGCAGGGCAGACAGGACGGCGGAGGTGCGCAGCACGGGCGAGCATGTTAGCCGGACTCCCAAGGGAGATCGCGGTACGTGTCGCTCTCACCTGGCGTCACCGTGGCCCACCGGAGGCGTCGGGGCGCAGTGTGGTAGGGAAGCGCCATGACTCGGCGCGAGGTGGCGCAGGCGCGGGCGCGACTGCAGGCGGAGGTGCGGGCCTTCTTCACCGGACGTGGCTACGAGGAGGTGGAGACGCCGTGCCTCGTGCCCGCCCCGGGGATGGAGCCGCACCTCGACGCCTTCCACGCACCCTTCCTGCCCGAGGGAGGCGGGTCGCCGCGCTCGCTCTGGCTGCACACGAGCCCGGAGTACGCGATGAAGCGCCTCCTCGCCGAGGGCTTCCCACGCATCTTCCAGCTCGCGCGCGTGTTCCGGAACGGCGAGGTCTCGGCGACGCACAACCCCGAGTTCACCATGCTCGAGTTCTACCGGGCGGGGACCGGCCACGAGGGCATCATGCAGGACCTCGAGGCCCTGGTGGACCGCGCCGCGCGCGCCCTCACCGGCGGGACGCGGGTCGCGGCCGCCGGTGGCGCGCTCGAGCTCGCCGCGCCGTACGAGCGGGTGCCGGTGGCGGACCTCTTCGCGCGCCACGCGGGGGTCGACCTCGCCAGCTGCGACGGCGACGTCGAGCGGCTCCACGCGGCGATGCTCGCGGCCGGCCTCGGCCCGGGGCAGCCGGGCGACGGGTTCGACGACCTCTTCTTCCGCGTCTTCCTCGAGCGGGTGGAGCCGGCGCTCGCCGCTGGCGGCCGGCCCGTCTACGCCGTCGACTGGCCGGCGTCGATGGCCGCGCTGGCGCGCCTCCGGGCCGCCGATCCGCGGGTGGCTGAGCGGTTCGAGCTCTACGCGGGCGGCCTCGAGCTCGCGAACGGGTTCTCGGAGCTGACCGACGCATCCGAGCAGCGCCGCCGCCTGCAGGAGGAGCGCGCACATCGCCAGCGGCTCGGGCGGCCGGCGTACCCGCTCGACGAGCGCTTCCTGGACGCGGTCGGCCGGATGCCAGAGGCCGGCGGGGTGGCGGTGGGACTCGATCGGCTGCTCATGCTGCTCGTCGGCGCGCGCACGATCGAGGAGGTGCTGCTCTTTCCGGCGAGCGGGTTCCTGACGTGACCCGCCGCCTCGGTCAGGGCAACCGCAGGATGAAGCATTTGAGATACTTCGTCTCCGGAACGCCCATCAGCACCGGGTGGTCGCGGCCGGCGCCGCGCTTCTCGAGGAGCTGCGCCGGCCGGCCGGCGTCCCGGGCGGCGTCGAGCACGAGCTCCTCGAGGGCCTCCTCCGACATGTGATAGCTGCACGAGGCGGTGACGAGGATGCCACCCGGCTTCAGGATCTGCATCGCGCGCAGGTTGATCTCCTTGTACCCGCGCCGCGCCGCCACGAGCGACTCCTTGTTCTTCGCGAAGGCGGGCGGATCGAGCACCACCAGGTCGAACTCCGGCTCGCGCTCGGAGGCGTCGCGCAGGTAGTCGAAGGCGTTCCCTTCCACCACCTCCAGGTTCTCGGCCCGGTTGAGCGCGGCGTTCTCGCGCGCCAGCGCGGCCGCCGGGGCCTGCAGCTCCACCGCCGTCACCCGCTCGGCGCGGCGCGCGAGCTGCAGCGCGAAGGCGCCGCCGTAGCTGAAGCAGTCGAGGCAGCGGCCCCGCGCGTACGTGCCGGCGCGCAGCCGGTTCTCGCGCTGGTCGAGGAACGCGCCCGTCTTCTGTCCCGCGAGCACGTCGATGCGCATGGTCGCCTCGCCCTCGCGATAGGCGATGGGCCCAGGCTCCTCCCCGCGCACGACGCCCTTCACCTGCTCGAGCCCCTCGAGCTCCCGGACCCGCACGTCGTTCCGCTCGACGAGGGAGCGCAGGCCGAGCGTGCTCCAGAGCAGGTCCGCGAAGAGCTGCTTGCGCTGCTCGGTGGCCGGGATGAGCGTCTGCATGACGGCCACGTCGCCGAAGCGGTCGACGACGAGCCCGGGCAAGAGGTCGGCCTCGCCGTGGACGAGCCGCACCGAGGGCTCCCCCGGGAAGACGTGCTCGCGCAGCGCCAGCGCCGTGGCGAGGCGCTCCGCGAAGAACGACTCGTCGACCGGCACGTCGTCGCGCGAGACGGTCCGCAGCGCGATCTTGGAGCGCGCCGACCAGAAGGCCTTGCCGAGGAAGCGGCCACGGCCGTCCTTCATGACGACCACCTCTCCCCCGGCCAGGCTGGCCGGCGACCGGTCGACGTCGCCGCGGTAGATCCAGGGGTGGCCGTGCGCCAGGCGCTCGGCGCCGCGGCGGGTGATCGTCACGGTGGGTTCAGTAGGTTGGGTCACGGGGTGCGGAACGTAGTCCAGCCGTGCGCGACACCGCAACCACGACCACGGTGACAGGGCCGGCTTCGGCGACCGCTCGTTCACGGCCCTTTGGGGTATTAAACGGGTGGCTACCTCGCGCGCTCGTATTGCGCCGGCCACGCCGGCTGCGCCCGCAGGCGCAGCGCAGCGTGGATGGGCCAGTACGGGTCGCGCAGGAGCTCGCGCGCGAGCAGCACCAGGTCCGCCTGCCCGGTGCGCAGGATGTGCTCCGCCTGCTCAGGCGCGGTGATCATCCCCACCGCGCCGGTGGCGAGGCCGGCCTCGCGCCGGATGCGCTCGGCGAAGGCGGCCTGGTAGCCGGGGCCGACCGGCACCTGGGCGGTGGGGACGAGCCCGCCCGACGAGGTGTCGACGAGGTCCACCCCGAGCTCCTTCAGGGCGCGGGCGAGCGCCACCGTCCCCTCGATGTCCCAGCCGCCCTCCGCCCAGTCGGTCGCCGAGACCCGCACGAGCAGGGGCAGCCGCTCCGGCCAGACGCCGCGCACCGCCGAGGTGATCTCGCGCGCGAGGCGGGTGCGATGCTCGAGCGAGCCGCCGTAGCCGTCCTCGCGGCGGTTCGCGAGCGGCGAGAGGAACTGGTGCACGAGGTAGCCGTGCGCGAAGTGCAGCTCGAGCGCTCGGAACCCCGCCGAGAGCGCCCGGCGCGCGGCCGACACGAACGCCTCGACGACGCCACGCAACCCGGACGCGTCGAGCGGTCGGGGCACGGGATGGGCGGGCCCGAAGGGGACGGCGCTCGCCCCCGCCACCTCCCACCCCCCCTCGCCGGCGGCGAGCGGCTCCCCGGCGCGGTCCCAGGGGGCGCGGACGCTCGCCTTGCGGCCGGCGTGGGCGAGCTGGACGCACGCCACCGCGCCGTGCTGCTCGACGAAGCGGACGATCCGGGCGAGCGGCTCGATCTGGCCATCCTCCCAGAGCCCCAGGTCCGCAGGAGAGATGCGCCCCCGCGCCTCGACCGCGGTCGCCTCGAAGACGACCAGCCCGGCGCCACCCACGGCGCGGCTGCCGAGGTGGACGAGGTGCCACTCGGTGGCGCGGCCGTCGGGGCCGGCCGAGTACTGGCACATGGGCGAGACGGCGATGCGGTTCCTGAGGGTGACCTCGCGCAGCGAGAGGGGCGTGAAGAGCATGGGCCCGATCCTGGGTGCAGCGCATCGCGGCGCGCAAGCTCAAGATGATCGGTGTGTCGTCTTCCTCGCGCAGCGTCATCGTCGTGGGCGCCGGCGCCGCCGGCCTCCAGGCCGCTCGGGAGCTCGTGCGCGCCGGCCTGCGGGTGCTCGTGCTCGAGGCTCGGGCGCGCTGGGGTGGCCGGGTCGACACGAGGCGCGATCCTCGGCTCGGGGTCGCCATCGAGGGTGGCGCCGAGTTCGTGCACGGCCGCCCACCGCGCATGTTGCGGCTCGCGCGCGAGGGCAGGGTGCGCCTGCGCGAGATCGACGGCCGGATCGTGGCGCTCGATCGCGGGCGCTTCCGCCCGGCCGATCGTGCCTTCGAGGAGATGGAGGCGCTCGTCGAGGCGGGCGAAGGCGAGGGACCCTTCTCCGAGGTCCTGGACGGGCCGGAGGCGAGGCGCGCGGGGCGGCTCGAGCGCGAGCTCGCCCGCAGCTTCGTCACCGGCTACTACCTCGCCGACCCGCGCCGGCAGAGCCGCGCCGCGCTGCGCGCCATGAGCGAGGCCGAGGAGGAGATCGAGGCCGATCGCGCCTTCCGCGCCGTGGAGGGACAGGCCGCGCTGCTCGGGCCGGTCGCTCGCGCCGTCGAACGCGGCGGCGAGCTGCGGCTCGCCACGCCGGTGACCGACGTGCGCTGGCGGGTCGGCGCGGTCGAGGTCCGCGCGCGGGGCCCGGCAGGCGCGCCGGTCGGGCCGTTCCGCGCCGACCGGCTCGTCTGCACGTTGCCGGTGGGGCTCATCGCGGCCGGCGCGGTGCGCTTCACGCCGCCCTTGCGCGAGCAGCGGGCGCTGGCGGCGAGGCTCGAGAGCGGCGCCGTGGTGAAGGTCCTCTTGCGCTTCCGGGAGCGGTTCTGGTCGACGCGGCGCGGGGCCGCGCCAGGCTGGCCGGACCTCGCGTTCGCGCTCGCGCCGCGCCTGCCTATCCAGACCTTCTGGACGCTGCAGCCGCTCGAGGCGCCCGTGCTGGTCGGCTGGGCGGGAGGGCCGAACGCGGCGCGGCTCGCCGGCCGGCCGGCGCGCGCGGTCGTCTCGGCGGCGCTCGCGACGCTCGCGCGTGGCTTCGCCCGGCCGCGGGCGGCGCTGGAGGATCTGCTCGACGGCGCCGAGGTGGTCGACTGGTTGGAGGATCCCTTCGCCCGCGGTGGATACGCCGTCTTCCCTCCCGGCACGAGCGGGGTGCCGGACGCGCTGGCGCGGCCGGTGGCGGGTACGATCTTCCTCGCGGGCGAGGCGACCGTGCTCGGCGCCGCGGGCACCGTGCACGGCGCGCTGGAGAGCGGCGACCGCGCCGCGCGGCAGGTGCTGGCGAGCTTCTCCGGGTAGCCTTGCCAAAGCGGCGGCACCGCTCCGGGCCACCTACGGATGCCGGCAGCCTCGCCAGGCCCTCAAGGCTGCTGCTTCGGTGCGCCGGGCTGATCGGGTGGTTCCCCGAGGAACCGGCCGCTGGCGGACTCGAGGTCGTCGAGGTCGTTCACGTCGCGGCCCTCGTGCGGCGGGATAGGGCTGGGAGCCGGCCCCTCCGGCGGGTGCTCTTCACGGGAGCGCTCACCCGCCACGTCGGCGGGCGTCTCATGCGTGGGGTCCATGCCGTCGACGTAGGCATGGCGCCGCGCGCCGCCAACCCGGTCTCCCTGGGTTCGTGAACGTTCAGCGCGCCGCGGAGCTCTTCTCCGATCCCAGCGCCCGCTCCGCCGCGCCGAGGAGGGACTTCGTCCCCACCGGCGCGCCGGTGGCGTTCTTCATCCAGAGATCCGGCGTCACCGAGCCGTAGCGCGCCATCCGCTCGAACTCGGTCCCCAGGCTCTTCGCGCCGCGGAGGTGCTCCTCGAGCTGCGAGGCGATGAGGTGGCCGACGGGGTAGTCGGGCAGGTAGAGGAAGCTCGAGATCATGTGCGAGTAGACGGCCAGGAGCGGCGCGTCTCGGCTGCCGAGCACGGGCGCGTACCAGCGGGTCCAGAGCGCCTTGGCGAGGCCGAGCGTCGCCTCGCGCAGCTCGGCCGGCGTCGCCTGCGGGTGGGCATACATCCAGCGCCAGACGCCGACGTCGAGCAGCGCCACGCCGGCGATCTCGTAGGTCATCCACAGATCGTTCAGGGCGAGGAGCTTCTCCGCCTCCGCGTCGGGCGGCGGGAGCCCCAGCACGGAGAGGTCGCGCGCCTGGAAGACGAAGGCGAGCGCCTCGGTGAAGGCGGTGTTCGGCACGCCCGCGAGGAGCGTGTGGTCGACCTCGTAGAGCGAGAAGACCTGCTCCACGTTGTGGCCGAGCTCGTGGATGGCGATGTTGAAGCCCTTGTAGTCCATCCCGTCCTTGCCGATGCGGGTGCGCAGGTGCGGGAAGTCGCCGCGCTTGCCGGCCCCGAGCGCGTGCCCCGAGCCGCGCGCCGGCTCGACCACGATGCGCTCGGCGAGGAAGCGCGCCCGGTCCGGGGCGAAGCCGAGCGTCCCGAGCACCTTCGGCAGGTCCTTCTGGAAGGCCTCGACGGTCGGGTAGCGCTGCTTCGTCCGCTGGTCGAGGTCGGCCTCGCTGAAGCGGGAGCGCGGGCGGAAGCCGTCGTACCAGACGTCGAACGGCTCGAGCTTGCGGCCGAGGCGCTGCTCGACGAGCTTCGCCACTCTCGGCACGAGCGGCGAGCCGAGCACCTCCTCCAGCAGCGCCGTCACGCGCGCCTCGGGGATCTCGCGCTCCAGGTCGAACTTGCGCGCGATATGGGTGGGGGCGATAGGCGAGAAGGGGTCGGCCGCCTTCGCCGCCTGGAACGTGCCGAGGAGGCGGGCGTAGCGCGTGTCCGGCTCCCGGGACGGATCCACCCGGGCGGGCGGCGGCGCGCCGGTCTCGATGGTTTCGGCCGGGGCGGGCGTGACCACGTTCGTGAACGGATCCCAGTCCACGACCGGCGAGTTCACGACGGCCGCCGGGATGGTCTGGGTCACGATGCGCTCCATCACCTGCTGGATGGCGCGCTGGCGGGGGAGGCCGTCCTTGGTCGCGTAGTCGGCCTTGATCTGGTCGCGCAGGTTCCAGTGGCTGAGGAGCCGCATCCCCTTCGGGAAGAGCCGCTTCCCATCGACGAGCACGTGGTGCATGTAGACGTTGTCGTCGGCGATGTAGACCTCGGCCTCGGCGGAGGCCTTCGCGACCTGCTGGTTCACGCTCGCCGGCACGCGGCGCGCGAAGCGGCCGGTGAGTCGCGCCTCCGCCCATTGCCGCCGCGACCAGCGGTCGCCGTCGCGCAGCCGCTCCTCGAGCGTCGTCAGCGGGAAGTTGAGCAGCGCGACGAAGGCCAGCTTGGTGTCGAAGAGATCGTCGACCAGGTGGGCGCCGGCGTCGAAGGCCTGCAGGAGCTGATCGACCGGCTGCATGGGACCCTGGTCCAGCACCGCCCAGCTCGACAGCGTCCGGTTCTGCTCCACGAACCCGCCGTCGAGCGCCTCGAGCGACTGCTCGAAGCGGTTGAGAATGGCGTCGAGCTGCCGCGGCTCGGAGGCGAACTGGGCCTCGAGGAAGGCGGCGAGGGCCTTGCCGTCGCCGTCGGACGGGCGCCAGGTGGCGACCACCTGCGCCACGCCACGCTCGATGCGGACGCGCTGCGGCGCGCCGTGCTTCGCGACGAGCGCGCGCGTCGCCTGGGCGGCGGCCTGGGGCAGGGCAGGATCGGAGGGAGTCATGGCGGCGGGCGCGGCGGCGAGGAGGATGGCGCAGGCGAGGGCAGGAATCATGCGCGCGCTGATCTAGTCGCCCCCGGCCGGGCTCGCTGCCTTGACGCGAGGTGACGCAGGGGGCATGAGGTGGCCCGCCCATGAAGACCACCCACCGCCTCTATACCGTCGTGGCGTTGCTCCTCGGCCTCTTCCTGGCCGCCATGGAGATGACGGTCGTGTCGACTGCCATGCCGACCGCGGTGGGCGATCTGGGCGGCATCCACCTCTACGCCTGGGCCTTCGCCGCCTACATGCTGCCCGGCACGGTCACCGTGCCCATCTACGGGAAGCTGGCCGACCTGCGCGGCCGCAAGCCCGTGATGCTGTTCGGGCTGGCGCTCTTCGTGGTGGGCTCCTTCGCCTGCGGCCAGGCGCGCTCGATGACGGCGCTCATCATCTCTCGAGGGGTGCAGGGGCTCGGCGCGGGAGCCATCCAACCCATCGCGCTCACCATCGTGGGCGATCTGTTCAGCGTGCGCGAGCGTGCGCGCTGGCAGGGGATCTTCGGCGCGGTATGGGGCCTGGCCGGCCTCATCGGCCCCCTCCTCGGCGGGGCGATCGTCCACTACCTGTCCTGGCGCTGGGTCTTCTACGTGAACCTGCCGCTCGGGCTCGGGTGCGCGGCGGTCCTCTCCTTCGCCTACCACGAGCGCGTCGAGCGCCACGAGCACCGCCTCGATCTCGCCGGAGCGGCCCTCCTCACCGTGGCGGTGGTGGCGGCGCTCACCGCGACCCGCTCGCGCGGAGCCAGCGCGATGGCGGTGCCGGCGGCGCTCCTGGCGCTGGGGCTCTTCCTGTGGGTGGAGAGCCGGGCCCGGGAGCCCCTCCTGCCGCTCGACCTCTTCCGGCAGCGGGTGATGGCGGTGGCCTCCGCGAGCGGCGCGCTCGTCGGCGCGGCCATGATCGCGATGGTGACCTTCGTCCCGCTCTACGTGCAGAGCGTGCTCGGCGCGACCCCGACCGGCGCCGGGAGCGCCATCGCGCCCATGGCCATCGGCTGGCCCATCGCCTCCGCGCTGAGCGGTCGGCTCCTGCCGCACACCGGCTACCGGGTGCTCATCCGCGGCGGGCTCCTCCTCACCGCGCTCGCCGCGCTGGCCATCGCCCTCCTCCTCCGGCCGGGGGTGGGACTCGCGACGCCGCGGCTGCTCACGGCGGTCTACGGGTTGGGCCTCGGCTTCGCCAACACGCCGCTCGTCATCGCCGTCCAGTCGAGCGTGCCCTGGAATCGCCGCGGCATCGCGACGGCGAGCACCATGTTCTTCCGCACCATGGGCGGCACGCTGGCGGTCGGGCTCCTGGGAGGTCTCCTGGCGGTGGCGCTCTCCGGCCACGGCGCGCCGCCCGGCGCCGTCGACCAGCTGCTCGGGCCGGAGCGGGGGGCGCTCGATCCGGCGGTGGTGCGCGGGCTGGCCGCGGGCCTGCAGGCCGGCATGACGCGCATCTTCCAGGCGGTGTGCGCCATCGCCTTCGCCGCTTTCGCGGTCAGTCTCGCCTTTCCTCACCTGCGCGTGCACCCCGGCGGGCGCTCCGCCGACGATGAAAGTACCCCCGCGGCGCCTCCTCGGTTATCTTCGCCCTGATGGCACCTAGGAATCCAGGCTCACTGAAGCGGCAGAAGGAGCTCGCGCGGCAGCAGAAGCAGCGCGAGAAGCGCGAGGAGCGCGCGGCGCGCAAGGACGCCCCCAAGGACCGGCCGGAAGTCGGTTCCGGCGAGGACCCCGACATCGCCGGTATCATTCCCGGGCCGCAGCCCAAGGTGGAAGAGGAGTAGGGCGCGCCGC
>DASPZP010000115.1:0-63769 GCA_035636195.1 Anaeromyxobacteraceae bacterium | reverse complement strand
TGCGGCGGCAGGACCGAGAAGACCTGATCGGCGCCGCTCGCGATGGAGACCGAGATGGTGAGGATGTAGTCGACGAGGAGCGCCGACCCGGAGACGACGCCCCAGCGGGCTCCCAGGAGCCGGGTCGCCACCACGTAGCCGCCGCCGCCGAACGGGAAGCGCTTGATGATCTGGGAGTACGCGACCGAGATGATGAAGACGGTCACGGCGGTGGCGATGGCCAGCGCGACCGCGATGTAGTGGTGCTCGCCGAGCGCTCGGAACGCCTCGTCGGGACCGTAGGCGGAGGAGGAGAGCCCGTCCGCCCCCAGGCCGACCCAGGCCAGGAACGCGACGAGCGAGATGGAGTGGTAGACGTTCGGGTCCTGCACGTCGCGCGGCGCGCCGAGCAGCGCGCGCCGGAGGCGCGAGACTCGAGGCGGGGTGGGGACGGGCGTGGCCGCGGGAGGAGTAGGGGTGGGCTTGCCCACGGGCTTCAAGGGGACTCCTGTTCCAAGCCTGCTCGATGATCCGGACGCGGCGCTTCGAAGCACGCGCTGTGCCCACGCTTGGTCACGCGCCTGGGGCGTGCCAGCAGCCGGATAACATGGGAGCGACCTCCGGCGGGGGCTCACGGACCAGCGGAGCCTCACCGCCCTGCCAGCGTTCCGGGCAGGCAAGCGCCCCAGAATCGGGCAGTTATCGGCCCGGCAGGACGCCGGCGCTCCTCGACGCCGGGAAGCAAGCCGCATAGTCTGCGCGTCCTATGCAGTCCAGGGAACCTTCCACCCCCGCCACCCCGACGGCCGGATCCGTTCCCGTGTCCCCTCGCGCTGCGCAGGCGAGCGGCTCCGATCGACATGCTCCGCCGACCGGGCGTGCGCTGGCCGTGCTGGCCCTCGGAGCGCTGGGGATCGTCTTCGGCGACATCGGGACGAGCCCGCTCTACGCGCTCAAGGAGTGCTTCACCGGCCCGCACGGTGTGGCGCCCACGCCGCTGAACGTGCTGGGGGTGCTCTCGCTCGTCTTCTGGGCGATGACCTTCGTCGTCAGCTTCAAGTACCTGACCTTCGTCATGCGGGCCGACAACCGCGGCGAGGGCGGCATCCTCGCCCTGATGGCGCTCGTCGGGCAGCGCGAGACGACGCAGAGCGGCCGCAGGACCCTTCTCTTGCTGGGGCTGTTCGGGGCGGCGCTCCTCTACGGGGACGGCGTCATCACCCCGGCCATCAGCGTGCTCTCGGCGGTGGAGGGCCTGGCGGTGGCGGCGCCCAGCCTCGAGCACCTGGTCGTGCCGCTCACCGTCGCCATCCTGGTGGGCCTCTTCACCTTCCAGAAGCGCGGGACGGCGGCGGTCGGGATGGTGTTCGGTCCCATCATGCTGATCTGGTTCCTCGCCATCGCCGTCATCGGGGCGCGCGGCATTGCGCTCGACCCGGGTGTCCTGGCCGCTCTCTCGCCCCACCACGCGTTGCGCTTCATGCTCGAGCACCGCTTGCACGGCTTCCTCGTCCTCGGGGGCGTGGTGCTCGTCATCACCGGCGGCGAGGCGCTCTACGCCGACATGGGCCACTTCGGGCCGAAGCCCATTCGCAGAGCCTGGCTCCTCGTCGCCATGCCGGCGCTCGTCCTCAACTACTTCGGCCAGGGCGCCCTGCTCCTGCACGACGCCGCGTCCGCCCGGAACCCCTTCTTCCTGCTCGTGCCGGGCTGGGCGCTCTACCCGATGATCGGCGTCGCCACCCTGGCCGCCATCGTCGCGTCGCAGGCGCTCATCTCGGGCGCGTTCTCGCTCTCGAACCAGGCGGTCCAGCTCGGCTACTTGCCGCGCGTCACCATCCGCCACACCTCGAGCACCGAGTACGGGCAGATCTACGTGCCGGAGGTGAACGGGGCGCTCGCCGTGGCCTGCATCGCGCTCGTACTCGGCTTCCGCTCGTCCTCGGCGCTCGCGGCGGCCTACGGCATCGCGGTGACCGGCACCATGGCCATCACGACGCTCCTCTTCCACCGCGTCATGCGGGATCGCTGGAACTGGCGCCGAGCGGTGGCCTGGCCGCTGACGACGCTCTTCTTCACGGTCGACCTGGCCTTCTTCTCGTCCAACCTCATCAAGATCGAGGAGGGCGGCTGGTTCCCGCTGGCGGCGGCCGCCTTCGTCTTCACGCTCATGTCCACCTGGAAGCGCGGCCGCGCGCTCCTCTCCGAGCAGCTGCGCGGCGCCGGGCTGCCGCTCGACCTGTTCCTCCCGGAGCTCGACCGCCGCCCGGTGCACCGCGTCGCGGGCACGGCCGTCTTCATGACCTCCAACCCTGGCACCGTCCCGCCGGTGGCGCTGCACCACCTGAAGCACAACAAGGTGCTGCACGAGCGCGTGTTGCTCGTCTCCATCGCCACCGAGGGCATCCCGACCGTCCCGCCGCAGGCTCGCGCCACCGTCCGCGCCCTGAGCGGCGGGTTCGTGCAGGTGATGGCGCGCTACGGCTTCATGGAGACGCCCAACATCCCCTCGCTGCTCGCCTCCCTCCCGACCGATTCCATTCCCGGTCCGCCGCTCGCGAAGGTGACGATGGAGACGTCGTATTACCTCGGGCGCGACACGGTGCTGCCCACCGGGCCCGCGCGCATGGCGTACTGGCGCAAGCGCCTATTCATCCTCATGGGCCGCAACGCGCGCACGGCGAGCGCCTTCTTCGGGCTGCCGCCGAACCGGGTCGTGGAGATGGGGGGGCAGATCCAGCTCTGAAGATCGCACCCGGAGAGGGGGAAAAGCCGACCGCGACCCGCTACCGCACCACCTCGTCGAAGGCGGTGCGCACCGCGGAGGTCACGCGCTGGTACTCGGCTGCGAAGCGGGCGCTGGGGTCGTCGCCGTAATAGCCGAGGCGGCGGGCGAGCTGCAGCAGGCCGCGCCCTTGCGGCAGGTGGTCGACCGTGTAGTCGTGGACGATGCGCAGGCGCAGATCGAGGCGGCGCAAGAACTCGTAGCCGCGCTCGAGCGCCTGGAAGTCCTGCTCGCGCAGGAGCCCCGCCTCGCGCAGGCGCTTCAACGCCTGGGGCGTCGACGGCGTCCGGACGGACGGGTGGGCATGGCCGTGGGCGAGCTGGAGGAACTGGGCCGCGAACTCGATGTCCATGAGGCCGCCCCGGCCCGCCTTCGGGTTCGGGCCGCGGACCGCCTCCTTCCCGATCTCGGCCTCGATCCGCTCGCGCATGCGCCGGATCTCGGCCGCCAGCTGGGTGCGATCGGCGGGGCGGGTCCAGATCGCGGGGACGAGGACCGCCTCGCGCACCTCGTCGAAGAGCGCCGCATCTCCGGCCACGAAGCGCGCGCGCAGGAGCGCCTGACGCTCCCAGAGCTGGCTCCGCACCGGCGCGTCGCCGCCGCGGCCGGTGTGGTAGCGGGCGAAGCCGCCGGCGCTGGTGACGAGGGCCCCCTGGTTGCCGGAGGGCCGGAGGCGGGTGTCGGTCTTGTAGAGATACCCCTCGCGGAGCGGCACCTGCAGGAAGGACATCAACCGCTGGGCGAGGCGGGCGTGCTCGCCGTGGATCCCGGCGGGCGGGTCCCGGTAAAGGAAGATGAGGTCGAGATCGGAGTGGTAGCCGAGCTCGCGGCCGCCCAGCTTCCCCATGGCGACCACGCACAGTCGCTCCCGGGGGAGGCGGTCCTTCGCGCGCGCCTCGGTCTCCGCCAGCTCCAGGCACCGCTGCAGCGAGACCTCGGCCAGGTCGGAGAGCTGCTCCGCCACGCCGGGGAGCGGCAGCGCCCCCGCGATGTCGTGCACCGCGATGCGCAGCACCTCCTCGTTCTTGTAGCGGCGTAGCGCGGCGAGCTCGTCTTCGAGGAGCGCGTCGGAGCCCTCGTCGCCGTGCCGGCGGAGCGCCTCGAACCGCTCCTCGAGCTCGAAGCGGAAGGTCTCCGCGCCCTTCACCGAGATGAAGGTGTCCTCGCGGAGCAGCGTGTCGAGCAGCTCCGGGTGGCGCAGGAAGCGCTTCGAGAGGAAGTCGGAGCTGCCGAAGAGCGAGAGGAGCAGGCGCGCCAGCCGGTGCTCGCCGGCGAGCAGCCGGAAGTAGGGCTCGGCGTTCGGCAGGGCGGCAGCGAAGTCGGCGAGGAAGCCGAGCGCTTGGTCGGGATCGGGGGTCGCGAGCGCCTCTTGCAAGAGCGCCACCGCCGCGGCGGGATCGCCGTTCGGCGAGAAGGGCGTCCGGCGCCGCCCGAGCGCGTCGAGCGCGGCGAGGGCGCGGTCGGGGTCGGCGAGCCCGCGCCGGAGCGCGATCTCCGCCCGCCGCTCGTCGGGGACCTGCGGGTCGGAGAGGAGCGCCAGCTCGGGGTCGAGCTTGACCTCTCCCGCGCCGCGGCCGAGCAGGTCGGCGAAGAGGCTCGCGACGCGCTCGCGGTGGTGGGCGAGCACCTCCTCGAAGCGCTCCAGCGAGGAGAACCCCATCGCCCGCGCCAGCGCGAGGCGCTCCTCCGCCGGGGGCAGCGCGTGGGTCTGGCGGCCGTCCACCATCTGGACCCGGTGCTCGGCGCGGCGGAGGAAGAGGTAGGCGTCGGCGAGCGCGTCCCTGTCGCGCGCCGGCACGATGCCTGCGAAGAGGAGCCGATCCAGGGCGGGCAGGACCGCGCGCTCACGCACCTCGCGGTTCTTCCCCCCGTGCAGGAGCTGCAGGGCCGAGACGAAGAACTCCACCTCGCGGATGCCCCCGCGACCGAGCTTGAGGTCGGCCTTGCCCTCGGCGCCGGCGCGGGCGTCGATGCGCGCCTTCATGGCCTGGATCTCGGAGACGATCTCCAGATCGAGCGAGCGTCGCCAGACGAAGGGCTCGAGCAGGCGCAGGAGCTCCTCGCCCACCGCGACGTCGCCGGCGGCCGGCCGGGCCTTGACGAGCGCGTTCCGCTCCCAGGAGCGGCCGTAGGACTGGTAGTAGAGCTCGGCCGCCCGCACGCTGTTCACGATGGGGCCGCTCCGCCCATCGGGGCGAAGGTTCAGGTCGACCCGGAAGACGAAGCCGTCGTCGGTCGGCGTGGCGATGGATTCGGTGACGAGCTCGGCCAGCTTCGCGTGGTAGGCGAAGTGCGTCACCGGCGCCTCGCCGGTGGTGGTGCCGTCGGCTCCGTAGACGTAGATGAGGTCGATGTCGGAGGAGAAGTTGAGCTCGCACGCGCCCAGCTTGCCCATGGCGAGCGCGCAGAAGCCGGCCCCGGGCTCGCGCCCTTCCAGCCCCGCCGGCGCGCCGTGCCGCGCCCGCAGGCGGCGGTCGTGGAACCGGATGGCCGCGTCGAGGCAGGCGGTGGCCAGGGCCGAGAGCTCGCCGGTGACGTCGCTCATGCGGACCCGGCGCAGGTCGCGCAGCGAGATGCGGACCACCTCGCGCGCCCGGAGCCGCCGCAGCAGGCGGTGAAAGCCGGGTGCGTCGTCCGGATCGAGCCGGGCCGCCGCCCGGGCCAGCACCCGCCGCAGCCCGACCTCGTCGCGGCCTCGCAGTGCGCCGCCTGCCGCGCGGCTGAGCAAGTGCGGCGCGCGCGCCAGGAGGCCCGCCAGCATGGGAGAAGCGCCGCAGAGCAGGACGAGTGCATCGAGCAGCTCGGGGTCGGCCGGCAGGGCGCCAGCGGCGTCGGCGTACCGCTCGGCGCCCGAAAGCGCGAGGTCCGGATCGGCAGCGCCCGCGCACCGCAGGCGGAGCTCCTCCACCGCGTCGGCGCCGGACCGTGAGGCGAGGCGCGTCAGCCGATCGTGGGCGGCGGCCTCATTCCGGAACGGGGTGGGCTCGACTGCCGAGGTGGCGGAGCGGGGGGACATGGGCGCGCGGCCCATCATACCCGGCCGGACCCGCCGTCACCGGGCCGGCGAGCGCACCGGCAGGCGCAGCACGATCCGGTCACCACCCTCGAGCCGCTCCGCGTCGAGGGCGCCGCCCATGAGCAGGAGCCGCTCGCGCGCGACCACGAGGAGGAGATCGGGATGGAGGAGCGCCCCGCGCGCCGGACCGTCGACGGCGAGCGTGACGTGGTCGCCGGCGGTGGCGGCGGTGAGGCTCAGGCGGCCGCCACGCCGCCCGGCGCTCTCGCCGCAGGCGACGAGGATCCCGGCCAGCGCCTGCACCAGCACCTCTCGCGGCGCCTCCACCTCCAGTCCGGGCGGCACGCCCGCGGAGTCGATGGCGATGCCGCGCAAGGCGGCGAGCCGCGCCGCCTGCTGCGCGACCTCGGCCATTTCCAGGGGTGCTGGCGCGCCGTCACCCTCGCGCGCGAGGGCGCCCAGGTCGAGCACGATCCGGCGCAGCCGCTCCAGCGCGGCGCGCGCATCGCCGGCGACCTCGGCCACCTCCTCCGGCACGGCCGGCGTGCCGCCGCGGGCGACCCGCTCCAGCCAGCGCAGGTCGGCGGAGAGCGCGGAGAGTGGGTTGTTCACCTCGTGCGAGATGCCCGCCACCACCCGGCCGAGGAGCGTCATCCGCTCGGCTTGCACGCGCCGCACCTCGCTCGCCTCGAGCTCGGCGCGCACGCTCGCCTCGCGCTGCCGCACGCGCCGGTGGAGCGCCGCGCCGACGGTGCCGTAAGCGGTGCCGAACACCTGGAGTGCCCCCCAGAAGACGATGCGTCCCGCGCCGCCGCCCTCGCCTGCGATGATGGCGAGGCCGAGCACCGCGCCGGTCGCGCCCATGGCGAGCACCGCGGCCGGCACGTCGGGGACGGCGACCAGGTAGATGATGGGGAACAGCGGCAGCACCGCCAGGTAGGGCCCGGCGCTGCCGCCGGAGGCGAGCGCCACCGCAGCGAAGCCGGCCGAGGCGAGGATGCCGCCGGCGCTCACGACGGCCCAGGCCGCGCCGGCTCCAGCTCGGCGGCCGAGCAGGACCGGGGCGCCCAGCAGCACCACCATCAGCACCAGGCGGCCCGCCACCAGGAGCGCCATGCGCGGCCCGCCGCGCGCCAGGTCGAGCGCCAGCAAGATCGCGTTGGTCGCCGCCAGGAGCAGCATGAAGCCGCGCCGCTCGGGGGACGTCGCTTCCGTGGTGTACGGCGCCAACGTCGACCTCCCGAAACCGAGGCTGGATGGTAGAGGAGCCGCGCAGCCGGCGCGACGGGTGGAGGGGCCACCGGGTCTCGGCTGCGCCTGGCTCTTTCTCATGGGGTGGCGACCGCGCCACACGTGCGCCCGACGCGGCATCTCGCCGCGATCACTCGTCGGCGAGCTCCGGCGGGGCGCGGCCAGCGCGCGAGAGCCCGTGCTGCTTGATCTTCTTGTGGAGGTTGGTGCGCTCCACCCCCAGCGCCTGCGCGGCCTGGGTGATGTTCCACTCGTGCTCCTCGAGCTTCTTCAGGATGTAGTCGCGCTCGACCAGGTCCCGGAGCTCCCGGAGCGGCACCGCCCCGTAGCGGGAGAGATCGGCGCTCCCCTCCGGCGGTGGAGCGCGCCGGGCGCTCGCCGCCTCGGGCACGTCGTCCGCCGTGATCCGCTCGCCGCTCATGATGACCATGCGCTCGCAGACGTTGCGCAGCTCGCGCACGTTCCCGGGCCAGCGCTGGCGGGCGAGCCGCTCGTAGACGGCCGGGTCGACCGGCTTGGGCCGCATCCCATTCTCGCGCAGGGCGAGCTGCAGGAAGCGCTCGGCGAGGAGCGGCACGTCCTCCAGCCGCTCGCGCAGGGGAGGCGCCCGCAGCGGCACGACGTTGAGGCGGAAGAAGAGGTCCTCGCGGAAGGTGCCCTCCCGGACCTCGGCCTCGAGGTCCTTGTTGGTGGCGGCGACGACGCGCACGTCGACGGTGAACGCGCGCTCGGAGCCGACCCGTGTCACCTCGCCCGTCTGCAGCGCGCGCAGCACCTTCGCCTGCGCGGAGAGGCTCATATCGCCGATCTCGTCGAGGAAGAGGGTCCCCCCGTGCGCCACCTCGAACTGGCCGCGGCGGCGCGCGCCTGCGCCCGAGAAGCTGCCCTTCTCGTGACCGAAGAGCTCGCTCTCGATGAGCTCCGAGGGGATGGCGGCGCAGTTCACCTTCACGAAGGGCCCGGCGGCTCGCTTCGACTGTCGGTGGATCTCCTGCGCGATGAGCTCCTTGCCGGTCCCCGACTCGCCCAGCACGAGCACGCGCCCGTTCGTGGGCGCGACCTTGGCGATGTCGTCCCGCAGCTTACGCAGGGCGGGGCTCTCCCCTAGCATCTCGTCGCCGAAGCGCCGCTCGCGGGTGGAGAGGTCCTTCACCCGCTCCTCGAGAGACCGACGCTGCAGCGCATTCCGGACGCTCACCAGCACCCGCTCGCGGTCGACGGGCTTCGAGAAGAAGTCGAGCGCGCCGCGCCGCATCGCCTCCACCACGTCCGGTGTCTCGGCGTGGCCGCTGATGACGATGACCGGCAGGTCGCGCCAAAGCTCGCGCGCCCGCGAGAGCAGCGTCAGCCCGTCCATCCCGGGCAGGCGCACGTCGAACAGCCCCAGGTCGACCGGCTCCGCCTCGAGGAGCTTCAGCGCCTCCTCCGCCGTCTCGGCCTCGCTGACCGCGTACCCCTCCGTCTCGAGCACCATCCGGAGCGTACGGCGGATGTTCTTCTCGTCGTCGACGACGAGGAGGTGAGGGCGGGCCGGGTCCATCCCACCATTCTAGAACGACCGCGTCTCGCCGACCTTCATCTCCGTCACCTTGGCCTTCCCACCGGCCTTCTCGATCGCCTGCCGGAGCTCGGCCGGCGTGCCCTTGAGGAGCGGGAAGGTGCCGAAGTGCATGGGGACGATCTGCTTCGGGTTCACCCAGCCGGCCATGGCGGCCGCGCCCACCGGGTCCATCGTGAAGTGCCCGCCGATGCAGGCCAGCATGAGATCGATGGGGGCCCAGCGCTTGGCCGGGAACTGGATGTCCGAGAAGGGCGCGGTGTCCCCCGTGTGGTAGATGGTCGGCCCGCCCTTCACCCGGATGATGAAGCCGACCGGGTTCCCGCCGTACTCGGTGGGGCTCTGCTCGTCCTTCTTGAAGCCCGAGGAGTGGAGGGCCGGGACGATCGTCACCGCCACCTCGTCGGTCAGGTCGATCGTCCCGCCCATGTTGCCGGCGGTGGCCATGGCGGTGTTTGGGTCCATCGGATACCCGGCCTGCATGAGCGCCTGGGACAGCTCGTATGCCCCGACGAACTTCGCGCTCGTCTTCTTGGCCAGCGCCACCGCATCGCCCACATGGTCGGAGTGGCCGTGCGTGACGAGGATGAAGTCGACCTTCTCGGGCGGGGCCGCCTTGCCGTCCTTGTTCGAGGGGTTCGAGAACCAGGGGTCGATGGCCAGCACCGTGCCCCTGGGCGTCTTCACCGTGAACGCCGCGTGGCCGTACCAGGTCACCTGCGTCTTGCCGCCGCCGGCCGCCGTGGGCTTGTCCTGGGCGGCCCCGGCCAGGGGGACCGCTCCCATCACCATCAGTGCTGCCAGCGTACGTCTCATGTCACCTCCCGTGTCGGTGGGAGGTGATGGATGCCAGCCACCGCGGGGGCCCGCCACGCCCCGTCGGGTGCCGCTCAGCTCTTGCGGTGCACCGAGAATGCGCTGAAGGCCTGCTCGGTCGGCATCATCTCGATGACGTTGACGTTGAAGTGCCGCGGACGCGTCACGCACCAGGCGACCGCTTCCGCGACGTCATCGGCGGTGAGCGGCTGCATGCCGTGGTAGACCGACCTGGCCTTGGCCACGTCCTTGAGGCGCACCAGGGAGAACTCGGTGTCGGCCATGCCCGGCTCGAGCACCGTGACGCGGAGCCCCGTGCCGAGCAGGTCCGCCTTCAGGTTCTCCGAGAACTGGTGCACGAAGGCCTTGGTCGCGCCGTAGACGTTGCCGCCCGGGTAAGGGTAGCTGGCGGCGATCGAGCCGATGTTGACGACGTGTCCGCGCCCGCGCGCCACCATGCTCGGCAGCAGCGCCCGCGTGCAGGTGACGAGCCCGCGGCAGTTCGTGTCGATCATCGTGTCCCAGTCGTCGAGCGAGGCGCGCTGGGCCGGCTCGAGCCCGAGGGCGAGCCCGGCGTTGTTCACGAGGATGTCCACCTCCGCGAACGCCGCCGGAAGTCCCGCCACGGCCGCGCCGATGGCGGCGCGGTCGCGCACGTCGAGCACGACCGGGTGAGCGCGCTCGCCGATCGATCGCGCCAGCTCCTCCAGCCGGTCCTGGCGGCGGCCGCACAGGATGACGCGGGCGCCTTCGCGCGCCAGGCGCTCGGCGATGGCGCGGCCGAAGCCGGAGGTGGCACCGGTGACGAAGGCGGTGCTGCTGGAGAGCGGGAGGGTCATGGGCGCGCATTGTAATGCCGAGGCACGAAGCTCGACCGCGATCTTCGACCACGACCACGACCACGGAACCGCCCCTCTCCCCGACCCTCTCCCCGCTGCGCGGGGCGAGGGAGGATCCAAGCGACCTACCGGGGCCGGCGCGGCGCGGGGCGAGGGAGGATCCAAGCGACCGCGATCGGCGACAAGGGGGGCACCGCGGCCGGCTCGCTCCGCGCCGGGGTGCGCGAAGGGCGTATTGCGGAGCGCCGCCAAGGGTGAAGCGGTCGCCGAGACGCGCCGAGGATGAACTGGCGCGCGGCGAGGACTGCTCGAAGTTCCGCGCTGCGAAGAGCAGCGCGGAACAAGGTTCCGCAGCCGCGCCGTGTGCGCCGCTGTAGCGCGTCCCGGCCATACGAACCACTTCGGCGCGGAGCACGACGCCCGCAGCGTGCCTCGGCGCGGAGTGGGGCGGTGGGCCTGCCCCCTCACCCCAACCCTCACCCCTTGCGGGAGGCAAGCCTCCCTTTCCCCCGTCGGGGGAGAGGGAGTCCTTGGGCCGACCCGGCTCAGAAGAACAGCCAGAACCCGTTCGCCATGTATCCCAGGCCGATGCACCCGAAGAAGAGCCCGACCACCCACATGGCGGGGCGCTTGATGAGGGCGCCGACCGACGAGAGCATGATGGCGATCTGGAGCAGCATGACCGCCAGCCCGAAGGCGGCGCCGTGACGCTTGAGGTCGCCCTCGTTCTTCTGCATCGCCTCGGCCTCGGCCTTGATGCCGCCCTTCTCCTGCTCGTAGCGGGCCGCCTCCTTCTTCGAGCGGGCCAGGCGCTCGTCGAGGAGTCGCTGCGCCTCGGGCGAGCGCGCGTCCGCCCGCAGGACCTCGAGTTGCTCGCGGTGCAGCTCGACTGCGTGCTGCTTGATGCTCTTCGACTGAAAGTACGACCAGAGGTTCGCCTCCTGGGTCGTCGAGAGCTGCACCCGCGTCGAGTAGCCGCCGCCCTTGAGCGCGCTGATGGCCGCGCAGACGGCGAGGATGGTGGTGGTGAGCGCCACCCACTGCGTCCAGCGCTCCCGCGGAGCGGAGGGCGCAGCGGCGCGGGCGGGCTCGGCGGTCGGCTGCTGCTGGCGGGCGGGTTCGGACATCGGTGCGTCCTCCTCGAGGCGGCGCCTTCTAGCACGGGCCCGGTCTCCCGGGGAGGTGCGAGCTCCTGCGACACGGGCGATGCTCACCCCGGGGGCTGGGACGAAGGAGGGACGCCTTCCTCGAGCGGCAGGCTGATGGCGAAGGTGGCGCCGCCGCCCGGGTGCGCGCCGGCGGCGATCTCGCCGCCGTGCTGGAGCACGATCTTCTTCACGATCGCGAGGCCGAGGCCGGTGCCCTCGTGGCGCGTGGTGAAGTACGGATCGAAGATGCGCTCCCGCAGCTCCTCCGGGATGCCCGGTCCCTCGTCGGCCACCGTGAGCACCGCGCGGTCGCGCATGCGGCAGATCCCGAGGTGGACGTGCGCCCGCTCGGGCTGCGAGGCCTCGATCGCGTTCCGGACCAGGTTGGTGAGAGCTCGCCGCATGAGGGCCCGGTCGAGCGAGACCGGGCAGGCGCCGCCGCGGGCGACCTGGAGCTCGGCCTCGGCGGCGAGCTGAGGGTTCGTCCGCACGAACTCCTCCACGAAGTCGCCCAGCTCGGACTGCTCCGGCCGCACCTCGGGGAGCTTCGCGAACTCGGAGAACTCCTGCACCAGCCGCTGCAGGGTCCCCACCTCCTCACGCACGATCTCGCCCGCGTCGGCGAGGAGCCGCGCGAAGGCCGGGTCGGGGAGCGGGGCCGCGGCGTAGCGCGCCTCGAGCTGCTGGAAGGCGAGCTGGATGGGCGTGAGCGGGTTCTTGATCTCGTGGGCGAGCCGGCGCGCCACCTCCTGCCAGCCGGAGATCTTCTCCAGATACACGATGCGATCGCGGCTCTCCTTCACCTCCTTCACCATCCGGTTGAAGGCGTGGGCCAGGGCCGCGACCTCGTCGCGGGCGCGGCCGGGATCGACCTGCACCGAGAGGTCGCCGCGCGCCAGCTCGCGCACGGCGCGGACGAGGTCGGAGAGCCGGCGCGTGGTGCGGCGGGCGAGGAGCGCGCCGAGGAGCCCGGCCGCCAGCGCCCAGGCGCCGAGCAGGCCTGCGAACGCGCGCACGTAGCTGCGCTGGATGTCGGCCCGCAGCGCCTCGGCCGAGTGGTAGACCTCGGCCAGGTCGCGCGCCTCGGACAGCTCGGCGAAGAAGCGCGCCTCGACGGCGAAGGTGCACTCGAGCACCGCGCCCGAGGGGAGCGCGCGCCGCGGCGGGATGGCTACCCGCGCCGGCGCCGGGCGCCATTCGCCCTCGGCGTTGGGCTGCGTGGCCTCGGCCTCCGCCAGCACCGCGCCGGTCGCGTCGACCACCGCTGCCCGGCGCAGCCGAGGGGTGCGCTCGACCGCCAGCGCCAGGTAGGCGGGCCAGCGCTCCGGGTCGGCGGGGAGCTGCCGGAGCAGGGCGCGCGCCTGCTCGGCGTAGAGCTGCTTGCGCGCCTGGAACAGGTCGCCGTAGAGGGCGGGTGTGGTCTCCAGCCGCTCGACGACGCGCGGATTGAGCGCCATCGCGAGGTTCTCGGCGGTGAGCGTCCGGGCCAGCCACAGCGCGGCGGCGAGCGGCACCATCGCCGCGAGCACCAGCGCGCCGGCGATCTTGAGCTCGAACAGCGAAGGTCGGAGCCGGGGGAGCTTCACCGGGCGGCGACCTCGCGCGCCGTGAATGGCCTGGACCGGAGCTCGTGGACGTCGGCGCCGGCGTCGGCGCTCCGCAGCAGGTAGCTCGCGAAGGCACCGAGCACGCTGCGCGACGGCGTCCCGCCGCGCCCGCCCGCGCCTGGGTTGGCGATGAACTCGCGGGTGCGCTCGAGGAGCTCGTGCGAGACGGGGTTGAGCTCGAGCCGGGTCTGCGTCACCCAGCGCCCGGCGCCCAGCTGCTCGACGGGGCCGAGCTCGACGCCGCCCGCTCGGGCCAGGAAGGCCCGCAGCGCCTCGAAGCTCGCGAAGACCTGCGAGCGCCCGGCCGGCGAGGCGGGATCCTTCACCTTGACGTCGTAGCGCTCCTCCCACACGTCGTAGAGCACGTCGATCTCGCGGCCGTAGAGCGCCGCCGGAGTCCCGCCGCGCTCGGCCACGAGCGCCACGTAGATCGCGATGACGTTGGTGAGCCCGTTGGAGAGGCGCTTCTGGAGATCGGAGGGGAAGGCCGAGCCGAGCTCGACGGTCGCGACCAGCCGGCCATCCGCGGTCGCCAGCACCGGTGGCGGTGGGCGCGGAGGGTCGCGCCCGGCAGGGCCGGCGGCGACCAGGAGGAGGGCGGCGAGCGAGCCGGCGGCGTGTGCGGGCGTCACAGGAAGTTGTCGAGGGCGTAGCCAAGCGAGAGGTTGAAGGTGCCGACCGGAGTGTCCAGCCGGAGCGCCAGGTCGCCGGAGAAGGGCGTGCGGGAGGCGGGGGTGCGCCCGGCGCGCGCGGTGGCGGCCGTGTGGAGCCAGCGCGCCCCCAGCGCGAGGTAGCCGCGGTGGAAGAAGGCTCCCGACGACCAGAGCGGCACCCCCCACTCCGCGCCGAGGAGCGCCAGGTAGGAGTCGTAGCGGGAGTCGGTGGAGAAGTTGAGCTCGAGCGCGCGCCCGATCGCCGGACCGAGGGAGAAGTAGGCGAAATCGGCGGGGTAGAAGCGCTCGAAGAACGGCGCGTCGCCCTGTACCGCCCCGAGCGCGCCGCTGAGCCGCAGGCCGTGGCCACCAGGCAGCTCGTGATCGCTCTCCAGCTGGAGGAGGTACCGGCTGTACTCGTAGTCCCCGCCGAGGGCCTGGGAGCCCAGCACGACATTCACGGCCAGGCGCGTGCCATCGGTGGGGAAGAAGACGTCGTTGCGCGTGTCGCGATCGTAGGTTCCGGTCAGGGCGGAGAGCCAGGTTCGCCCGACGCGGAGCTGCGCCGCCGCGAGGTGCGGGTCGGTGCTCAGCGCGGCCGCGCCGGCGCCTTCGATGCGCTCCGCGCCCACCCGCTCCAGCCGGTAGCCGGCGAGGAGCCGCTCGAACGGCCCGGGCCGGATGCCGAAGGTGAGCTCGCCACCCATGCGATCGTAGCGCAGCCTGGGCGCCGACCCGTAATGGCCGCGGAAGGCGCTGCACTCCGGGTCCGCGCAGGCGAGCTCCTCGCCGTGCAGCGCCAGCGCGGAGACCCCGAACACGAGCGGCAGCCGGGCCAGCGCGAGGTCCGGATCGAAGAAGGCGCCGCGCAGCGCGAAGCGGGCCGGAGCGAGCGGCTGATCGGCCGGGGCGCCGCCGTAGACGAATGCCCCCGAGAGCGCGAGCCCCAGGCCCATGAAGTTGCCCTGCGACAGGCCCAGGCCGCCATAGACGGGCTGCGGGCCGGTCGACCCGAGGACGAGGTCGGATACGACGAGCGTATTTCGCTCGGTGAAGTCGAAGACGAGCACCACCAGCCCGCGCGCGCTCCCCCTCTCCAGGCGCGTCTCGACCCGCGAGAACCAGCCGAGCTGCAGGAGGCGGAGGCGCGAGAAGAGGACCGCGCCCTCATCGAGCAGCTCTCCCTCGGCGAGCGACAGGTGGCGGCGCACCTCCGACGGGCGGGTGCGGGTGAGCCCGTCGAACCGGATCTGCTCGACGACGTACCGGCGGGCGACCGGCGCCTCGGGCTCAGCCGGAGCGGCGGCGCCCCTCGCGTCGGCCGCGGTGGCGAGGGCGATGGCCAGGGCGGCGAGGGCGGGAATGGACACCGGCCGCGATTGTACGCGAGGTCGACGGGAGGGGAAGGAACGAGGCGAGAGAGGATCCAAAGCGACCTCGACCCCGACCTCGACCCCGACCTCGACCTCGATTACTTCGCGTCCACCTTCCGCTTCAGCTCCCAGTACGTCTTGTGAATCTCGAGGTCGAGCGGGTCGCTCCGCAGCGCGCTCGCGAATTCGGCCAGGGCGGAGGGGAAGTTGCCGAGCTTGGTCGCGACCTGCGCCCGCGCCAGGTGGCGCTGCGCCTCGGCCGCCCGGCGTGGCTCCTCGGCCAAGAGCGTCTGCCGCCGCGCCTCGATGACGCTCGCCGGGGTGCCCGCGGTGACGCAGTGTGCGACGCCCTGGAAGTTGCCGCGCCGCGCGTCGAACATCAGCCGCTCGCCGGCGGTGCCGAGCAGCGCCACCGCGGCGTCGACCCGGGCGAGGAGCGCTGGCACCCGCGTGGTCTGATCCTCGGGCGAGACCCCGGCCCGCAGCCGCTCCAGCTCACGCCGCACCGCTCGCGCGCGCTCCCGCACCTCCGGGAAGCCCTCCTCAGGGCGCGCGCCGAGCAGCTCGTACGGGCCCTCCGACGCACGCCGCTCGAGCGCCGTGAGCGCGAGCGGAGCGGGCACCGAGACCGGTTGCGGCGTCAGGGCGGGAGGCGCTGCCAGCAGCGCCGCCAGCCCGTCGACGGCAGCGCGCTGGTCAGGGGCGAGCGCGCCCAGCTGGAGCGCGAAGCCCTGCGCCATGTGCCAGCGGGCCGCGTCCGCCGCAGCCACGTGCCGCACCACCTCGCCCTCGAGCTCCACCGGAGCGCCACCCTCGCGCGGGACGAGCACCGCCACCCTCGAGAAGAGGGCTGGCAGCGCGCCGTCGTCGGACAGGAAGAGCCCCCCACGCGTGACCTCGGAGGGGCGTAGGCGCCGCCGGCGCCCGTCGGGGCCGCGCACGTCGAGCTCCGGGGCGTGGGGGCGTGGGACGAGATCACCCCGCGGGCGAGGAGGTGCCTTCGGAGCGGTCAGCTCGCGGCGAACCTCCTCGAGGGCCGCTCCGAGCGACGCCATGTCCTGGTAGCGCTCCTCCGGCTTCTTCGCGAGCGCCTTCAGGATGACCGCCTCCAGCGAGGCGGGCACGGTCGGGTCGACCTCGCGTAGACGGGGAGGGAGCTGGCGGAGCTGGGCCAGGAGGAGCTGCGGGATGGCCTGACCCGTGAACGGCAGCCGCCCCGTGGCGACCTCGTAGGCCATCACCCCGAGCGCGTAGACGTCGGTGCGGCGGTCGATCTTGCCGTTCTCGCACTGCTCCGGGGCCATGTACTCGGGCGTCCCGATGATGACCCCCGCGGCGGTGCGGGAGGAGCTCTGCCGGTCGGCGAGCTTGGCGATGCCGAAGTCGACCAGCTTCACGAAGTGCCGCTGATGGCCGCGCTGGACGAGAAAGACATTATCGGGCTTGAGGTCGCGGTGGATGACCCCCCGGTCGTGGGCGGCTCGCAGCGCGTCGGCGAGCTGAAGGAGGATGTCGAGCCCGATGGACCGATCGAGGCGCCCTTCCCGGAGGAGCGCCGAGAGCGGCGCCCCATCCAGGAACTCCATCACGATGTAGTACCGGGCGGGCGGGAGCAGCGCGAGGTCGTACGTGGCGACGATGTTCTCGTGGCCGATGAGGTTGACGGCGCGCGCCTCGTCGTAGAAACGGCCGACCAGCTCCGGGCTGGCGCACATCGACTCGTGCAGGAACTTGATCGCGACCTTGCTGCCGATGACGGGGTGCTCACCCAGGTAGACCGTACCCATGCCGCCCCGCCCGAGCAGGCGGCGCACCTGGAAGCTCCCGACCATCGCGCCGATGAGCGGATCCGGTGGCGGCGCGGGCGGCTGGTCTCGTAATTCGAGGGTCTCGGTCGCTCTCGCCACGTGCTCTTCCCGAACCTGCCGATTTTATAGCTTAGCAGAAAACTGCCGGCGCCCAGGTGCGCGGCTGCAAGACCCGAGCCCGGGCGCCCTGAATGTACCTTGACGCTCAGCGATCCTGCTGCTTCAAGGTGTGGACAAACCATGGCGGAACTCAAGAACATGACGGTGCAGAACTTGCGGAACCTCGCGCGGAAGGCGCTCGGCCCGGGCCACTCCAAGCTCAAGACGAAGGCCGAGCTCATCGAGGCGCTCCAGGCCGCGGAGCGCAAGGTGGCCGGCGCCGCCGAGAAGGCCGCCACGAAGCTCAAGCAGGCCACCGGGAGAGCGGTGCGCGCCACCGCGAAGGTGGTCGACTCGGTCCGCGGCAAGCGGAGCGCCGCGGCGGGCGCGAAGGCCCCGCGCGACGAGGCGGAGCGGGAGAAGTCCGAGCCGAAGCCCAAACGCGAGAAGCCGCGCGCCGGCCGGCCGGGATCCCGCGCGCCCAAGGCGGCAAAGGTCGGCGCCCGTGAGCCGGCGCCCTCGAAGCCGGCGGCGCGCAAGCCAAGCCCGCCTCCCACCCTGGACCGCGAGCCGGATCCCGAGGGCTACATGGTGGCGCGCGTCGCGGGCGAAGCGGTCGCGCGCGGTGCCCCTCGGCCGCTCACCGAGGGCGCGCTCGAGGGCGTGCCTCAGCGCGCGCGCGAGCGCGCCCTGCCTCCGCCGGCGTTCGACGAGCAGCTCGGCGAGCTGCCCCGGGCCTACGAAGACGACGCGCTCATCGCGCTGCCGCGCGATCCCAGGACGCTCTTCCTCTACTGGGACCACGCGCAGGACACGCTCCGCCAGGCCTGGGAAGGCCTCGACGCGGCCAAGCCGCAGATGTGGATCTTCGCGCGCGAGCCCGACGGCGGCTGGACAAGGGTGAAGATCCTCGACTTCGCGCTCGAGTCGCGCAGCTACTACATCCACGAGCTCGAGCCGGGCCGGGTCTACCGGGCCGAGATCCACCTCGTCGACCGGCAGGGCCGCGAGCGGCACGTGCCGCGCTCGTCGAACGAGATGATGCTCCCGCCGGTGGGCCCGTCGCCGGTGGTGGACGATCGGTTCATGCGGATCCTCTGGAGCGAGCCCCTGCAGCGGCTCCTCCGCGGCTCGCGCGCCGGCGGTCCCTTCCCGGAGGACGTGCGGCAGCAGCTGGCCCGCCTCTCCGACTGGTCGCGCTTCGCGGGGCGGGTGTGGGGCGGCAGCGCCGGCGGCATGGGGGGCCGGCCCTTCTCGCCCACCTCCGCGCCCTCGTCCCCGTCGTCGCCGGCGGCGCCCTGGGGCGGGTCCGACGGAGAGGACCGCTAGATGGACAAGGACGTCGTCGGGTACCTCTCGCTGCACCTGCACGCCCACCTCCCCTTCGTGCGTCACCCGGAGTACGAGGACTTCCTGGAGGAGGACTGGCTGTACGAGGCCATCAGCGAGACCTATCTCCCGCTCTTGCGCGTCTTCGATCGCGCCACCGACGAGGACATCCCGTTCCGGATCTCGCTCACCATGTCGCCGCCGCTCGTCGCCATGCTCCGGGACGAGCTGCTCATGACGCGCTACGCGCTGCGGCTGGAGAAGCTCTGCGAGCTGGCGGACAAGGAGGTGCACCGCACGCGCGGCGACCCCACCTTCCACCCGCTCGCCCTGTACTACCAGGCCGAGTTCCGCGAGCTCGCGGGGCTCTTCAACGATCGGTACCACCGCGATCTCGTGTCGGCCTTCCGTCGGCTGGAGGACGCGGGCAGGCTCGAGCTCCTCACCTGCGGCGCGACGCACGGGTTCCTGCCGCTCATGCAGATGTACCCGGAGGCGGTGCGGGCGCAGGTGGCGGTGGCGGTCGCGCACCACCGCCGCCACTTCGGCCGCGATCCGGCCGGCATCTGGCTGCCGGAGTGCGGCTACTTCCCCGGGCTCGATCGCTATCTCGCCGAGCAGAACATCCGCTTCTTCTTCGTCGACACGCACGGCGTGACCGACGCGACGCCGCGCCCGCGCTTCGGCGTGTACGCGCCCATCTACACGCCGACCGGGCCGGCCGCCTTCGCGCGCGATCCCGAGTCGTCGATGCAGGTGTGGAGCGCCGACTCGGGCTACCCCGGCGACCCCGACTACCGCGAGTTCTACCGCGACGTGGGCTGGGACCTCGACTTCGACTACGTGAAGGAATACGTGCAGCCGACGGGGCAGCGGAAGAACGTCGGCATCAAGTACTTCCGCATCACCGGCAAGACCGCCCACAAGCAGCCGTACGACCCCGCCCGCGCCCGCGAGCGCGCCGCCCAGCACGCGGGGAACTTCATGTTCAACCGCGAGCGGCAGATCGAGCACCTGGCGTCGCGGATGGCCGGGACGCGGCCCATCGTGGCCTCGCCCTACGATGCCGAGCTGTACGGCCACTGGTGGTACGAGGGGCCGATGTTCATCGACTTCCTCATCCGGAAGATCGCCTTCGACCAGCGCCTGTTCCGCCTCGCCACGCCGGGTGACTACCTGCGCGAGAACCCGGAGCAGCAGGTGTCGACGCCGCCGCTCAGCTCCTGGGGCGCGGGCGGCTACGCCGGGGTGTGGCTCGACGGCTCGAACGACTGGATCTACCGCCACCTGCACAAGGCAGCCGAGCACATGATCGCGCTCGCCCGCGACTACCCCGCCGCCGAGGGCCTGCAGCGGCGGGCGCTCGACCAGGCCGCCCGGGAGCTCCTGCTCGCGCAGTCCTCCGACTGGGCCTTCATCATGAAGACCGGGACGATGGTGGAGTACGCCATCCGGCGCACGAAGGAGCACCTCCTGCGCTTCAACCGGCTGCACGACCAGGTCCGCGGGAACCAGATCGACACGAGCTGGCTCGGCTACGTCGAGGGGAAGGACAACATCTTCCCCGAGATCGACTACCGCGTTTACCGGCCGACCTGAGCGACGCCGTCGTTGACCGTCCCCCGGACGCGGGCTACGTTCCCTCCCGATTTTCCGTGAAGGATCGCCGGGGTACGAGGCCTGAACCATGTCCGAGGAGCTGGGATCCACCGAGCGCGAGATCGTCGCGCAGCGCGTCCGCAAGGCCGAGGAGCTCCGTAAGCTGGGGGTGAATCCCTTCGGGAACGGGCACTCACCGGCCCACCTCGCGGCGGACCTCATCCAGCGCTACGGGGACGAGCCAGCCGACCGGATCGCGACGCACGCCGACAGCTGGTCGGTGGCGGGCCGCGTCCTCGCCATCCGCAGCTTCGGCAAGGCCGCCTTCCTCAAGGTGCGCGACCGCTCGGGCGAGATCCAGGTCTGGGTGAAGAAGGACAAGGTCGGAGAGCGGGGCTTCGAGATCTTCAAGCTGGTGGACGTGGGGGACGTGGTCGCCGCGGAGGGACCCGCCACCCGCACCAAGACCGGCGAGCTGACCGTCGAGGCGCGCACCTTCACCGTCCTCACCAAGGCGATCCGGCCGCTCCCGGAGAAGTGGCACGGCCTCTCCGACGTGGAGGAGCGCTACCGCCGCCGCTACGTCGATCTCATCGCCACCCCGGGGGTGCGCGAGACGTTCCAGAAGCGTGCCCGCATCGTCTCCACCCTCCGGCGCTTCCTCGACGAGCGCGGCTTCCTCGAGGTGGAGACGCCCACCCTCCACAAGCCCGAGGAGGCGGGCGGCGCGACGGCGCGGCCGTTCGAGACGCACCACAACGCGCTCGACCTCGACCTGAAGCTCCGCATCGCGACGGAGCTGCACCTGAAGCGGCTGGTGGTGGGAGGCCTCGAGCGCGTCTATGAGATCGGGCGCATCTGGCGAAACGAGGGGATCGATCGGCGCCACAACCCCGAGTTCACCTCGATCGAGTTCTACCAGGCCTACGCCACGCACGAAGACCTGATGCGGCTCAACGAAGAGCTCTTCCACCGGCTGGCGGTGGAGGTGACCGGCTCGCCTGTCATCACCTTCCAGGGCCAGCGCATCGACTTCACCCCGCCCTTCCCGCGCGTCTCCCTGGTGGCCGAGGGCGCCCGCGCGCTCGGGCTGTCGGTGGAGGACGCGCTCGCCGGCCGCGGGCTGCCCGAGGCGGTCGCCCGCGCCGCCAGCCGCGAGAACGACTCGGAGGGCGCCTGGAAGCTCGAGCAGGCCGCGCGCCGGTCGCCCGGGGAGGCCCTCGCCATCGCCTTCGAGGTCTTCGCCGAGCGCGAGCTGCCCAAGGACCGGCCCGCCTTCGTGGTCGACTTCCCGCTCGAGACGAGCCCGCTCTCGCGCCGCCGCGACTCCGATCCGCGCCTGGTCGACCGCTTCGAGCTGTTCGTGGCCGGGATGGAGCTCGCGAACGCCTTCAGCGAGCTCAACGATCCCATGGACCAGCGCGCCCGCTTCGAGGCGCAGATGAAGGCCAAGGCGGCCGGCGACGAGGAGGCCATGCCGTTCGACGAGGACTTCGTGCGCGCGCTCGAGCACGGCATGCCGCCCACCGCCGGCGAGGGTCTCGGCATCGACCGGCTCACCATGCTCCTCACCGACTCGGCCTCGATCCGTGACGTCATCCTGTTCCCCCTCCTCAAGAGCCGGGAGTAGGAGCGGGGTGCGCGTCCCGAAGGCGTTCTCGCCGCCGGCCTTCGGCTTCGCCGCGGCCGGCGTACTCGCGGCTCCCCTCGTGGCGGGGCTGGGCGAGGTGCTGCTCTCGGACCGGCTCGGCCTCTCGACCGCGCTCGCCACCGGGCTCGCCGTCCTGGCGGGCGCCCTCCTCGCGGTCGGGGCGGGACTGGCGGCGGCGGCGGCCGGGCGCCGCATCGGATTCTACGAGATCGCGGCGGCGATGCTCATCCTGCTCGTGCTGCTCTTCGGGCCCGTCCTGCTCTCCCTGCCGCGGCTCCGCGCGAGCGGACTGGCGCTCACCTCCTGGGAGGCGCAGGGCACGCTGGTGGTCGTGCTGGGGCTGCTCCTCACCGGGCTCCTCTCCGGCGCGGCCACCTTCATCGGAGCGTCCCTCGGGTACCTGCTCTTCGGCGCGGGGCGCTTCGACCCGTCGCTCGGCTACGAGCTCTTCATCGCGAGGAGCCATCTGCGGCTCTCGCCGCGCACGCTCGCCGGCCTCTTCCTGCTGGTGGTGACCGGCGTCGTCCCGGGTCTGCTCGTCGCGATGGTGTGGTCCTTCCGCCGCGCGCGGCAGGAGCGGCAGGCGGCGCGCTCGGGCGAGCTGACGTGGCGCCCGCGCATGCCGGCCACGCTCCTCATGACGCTCATCTCCATCGGCGGCGTCGCCATCGGCGTGTGGGCGCTCACGGTGGTGCTCTCGGTGATGAGCGGCTTCGAGGGGGACCTCAAGGCCAAGATCCTCGGCACCCGCAGCCACGGCATGCTGACGAAGTACGGCAAGGACGACTTCCCCGAGTGGCGGCAGGTGCGCGAGCAGGTGCTGGCGGTCCCCGGCGTCACCGGCGCGACGCCGTTCGTCTACAGCGAGGTGATGGTGGCGGCGGACCAGAACCTGTCCGGCACGCTGCTGGAGGGGATCGATCCGCGCTCGGTCGGGACGGTGCTGGAGCTGCCGCGCACCATCGAGGAGGGGAAGCTCGACTGGCTCCTGCACCCGGAGCAGATCCCGTCCTCGCCCGAGTACCGGCGCGACCCGGAGAGCGCGTTCGGGAGCAAGGTCCCCGCATCCGATCGCCCTGAGCGTAGCGAAGCGAAGTCGAAGGGCGCCATCCGCACCCTGCCCGGCGTCGTCATCGGGCGGGAGATGGCGCGCAGCCTGCGGGTGTTCGTGGGCGACACGGTGAACGTCATCTCCCCGCTCGGCGACCTCGGGCCCTCCGGGCCGCAGCCGAAGAGCCGCCCGTTCCGCGTGGCGGCCGTGTTCTTCACCGGCATGTACGAGTACGACTCGAAGTTCGCCTACATCGACCTCGCCGAGGCGCAGCGCTTCTTCGGCTTGGGCGAGTCGGTGCACGGCTTCGAGCTCAAGGTGCGCGACGTCGACGAGGCGCGCCCCATCCTGCGGCGCGTGCTGGCGAGGCTGGAGGGCTACCCCTACCGCGTGCGCGACTGGGGCGAGCTCAACCGGAACCTCTTCTCCGCGCTGATGATGGAGAAGGTGGTGATGGCGGTCATCCTCGGCTTCATCGTGCTGGTGGCGAGCTTCATCATCGTCGCCACCCTCATCATGCAGGTGCTCGACAAGCGCCGGGAGATCGCGGTGCTGAAGTCGATGGGCGCGGGGCAGCCGAGCGTGATGAAGGTCTTCGTGTCCGAGGGCGTCATCATCGGCGCCATCGGGACGACCTTCGGCCTGCTCCTCGGCCTCGGAACCTGCCTCCTCATCGACAAGGTGGGCATCCCGCTCGATCCGGAGATCTATTACATCTCGAACCTGCCGGTGCGGATGAACCCGGCCGAGTTCGTGCTGGTGGCGATCCTCGCCCTGGCGCTCTCCTACCTCGCGACCATCTACCCCGCGTCCAAGGCGTCGCGCCTCGAGCCGGTGGAAGGGCTGCGCGCGGAATGACCCCCGAGCCGTTGCTGGCCGTGCGCGGCCTCGTCAAGACCTACCTCATGGCGCCCGAGAAGGCGGGCGGCGCGGTGCGCCGGGTGGAGGTCCTGCGCGGCGTCGACCTCGACCTCGCAGAGGGCGAGATGGTGGCGCTCACCGGCGCGTCCGGCTCCGGCAAGAGCACCTTCCTCAACGTCATCGGGGCGCTCGACGTCCCGACGCGCGGCGAGGTGCTCTTCGCGGGCGAGCCCATCTTCGATCGCGACGACGACGGTCGGGCCCGCTTCCGCAACGAGACCGTGGGCTTCATCTTCCAGAGCCATCACCTCCTGCCGGAGCTCTCCGCCGTGGAGAACGCGATGATGCCCGCGCTCATCCGCCGGGTGCCGCGCGCGGCGGCGCGCCGGGCAGCGCTCGAGATGCTCGCGCTGGTGGGCCTGGAGGAGCGCGTGGAGCACCGGCCGGGAGAGCTCTCCGGCGGCGAGCAGCAGCGGGTGGCCCTGGCGCGCGCGCTCTGCCTGGAGCCGCGGCTCCTCCTCGCCGACGAGCCGACCGGGAACCTCGATCCCGGGACCGCCGAGGGGATCCACCGGCTCCTGCAAGACCTCAACCAGCGCCGCGGCATCACGATGGTGATCGTCACCCACAACGAGCGCCTGGCGGAGACGCTGCCGCGCCGGCTGCGCCTCTCCGACGGGCGTCTGGCGGTGACCCACGACGCGCGGAGTCCGGGATCTCCTTGAAGGATGTCGGCCCTCTGCCATACATTGCGCCCCCTCGTGACGCGGCTCCCCCTCCTCGCCCTCGCCTTTGCGCTCTCGATCCTCGCCGGCGCACCGGCCCGGGCGGCTGAAGCGCCGGCGGTGAAGACCGTGGTGGTGGAGGGTAACCGCCGCGTCGAGGCCGACGCGGTGAAGAACGTCCTCTCCACCAAGCCCGGCCAGCCCCTCGATCCGAAGAAGCTCGACGACGACCTCCACGCGGTGATGAAGCTCGGCTTCTTTGCCGACGTGGTGTTCGAGGAGCGGGGCGATCCCGAGCACCCGACGCTGGTGGTGCGGGTGACGGAGCGGCCGGCGGTGAAGGACCACCGCATCACCGGCAACGAGGACCTCTCGAACGACGACCTCAAGGACGCCGTCGAGGTGAAGCCCTTCGCCATCCTCGACCTCACCCAGGTCAAGCGCAGCGCCAAGAAGATCCAGGAGAAGTACGTCGAGAAGGGCTTCTACCTGGCGGAGGTCGGCTACCGGCTCGAGGACCTGCCGGACAACCAGGTCTCGGTCGTGTTCGAGGTGAACGAGCACGCCAAGGTCCAGGTGAAGGAGATCCACCTCCTCGGCAACAACCACGTCGGCCGGGACGAGCTCCTCGACGTCATGCAGACGAAGGAGGGGAGCTTCCTCTCGTTCCTGACCAGCGCCGGCACTTACCGCGAGGACGCCTTCCAGCGCGACCTGCAGGCGATCCAGTTCGTCTACGGCGACCAGGGCTACATCTACGCCAAGCTCGCCAAGCCGGCCGTCGCGCTCAGCCCCGACAAGCGCTTCCTCTACGTCACGCTGCGCATCGAGGAGGGCGAGCAGTACCGGGTCGGCCAGATCGACTTCTCGGGTGAGCTCCTCCACGACAAGAGCGAGCTCGCGCGGCGGGTTCAGGTGAAGCCCGGCGAGCTCTTCGCCCGCTCGCGGGTGGCGAAGGACCTCTTCGCCATCGCCGACGTCTACAAGGACGACGGCTACGCCTACGCCAACGTGAACCCGGAGACGAAGGTCGATCCGGCCACCCGCATCATCGACCTCACCTACGACGTCCAGCCCGGGAAGAAGACCTACTTCGAGCGCATCGAGATCAGCGGCAACTCGAAGACGCGCGACAAGGTGATCCGCCGGGAGATGCGCATCTACGAGGGCGAGCTCTACAGCCAGAGCTCGCTCAACAACTCGAAGCAGCGCGTCACCGCGCTCGGGTACTTCGAGACCGTCAACGTCACCACCGAGAAGGGCAGCGCCGACGACAAGCTGGTGGCGAAGGTCACCGTGAAGGAGCGCTCCACCGGGACGTTCCAGATCGGCGCCGGCTTCTCGTCCTACGAGAACTTCATCCTGACCGGGCAGATCTCGCAGAACAACTTCTTCGGCTGGGGGCAGACCCTCTCCCTGCAGGTCCAGTACTCGTCCATCCGGCAGCTGGGCCAGATCCAGTTCGTCGAGCCCTACTTCCTCGATACGAAGTGGACGTTCGCGTTCGACCTCTACGCGACCGAGGGCTTCTACACGACCTTCTCCCGCAAGGCGATCGGCGGGTCGGTGACGTGGGGCTACGAGCTGAACGGGCTCGCCCAGTGGTGGAAGTGGGCCGAGAAGCTGGAGGACATGCGCGTCTTCGCCACGTACACGAACGAGTTCGTGACGGTGACGCCGACCGCGACGGACATCCTCCTCTTCAACCGCTTCCGCTCCGGCACCACGAGCTCGCTGCGCCTCTCCCTGCAGTGGGACAAGCGCGACAACCGCCTCTTCCCCACCCGCGGCTTCTTCCACTCGGTCTCGGCCGAGGCCGCCCCACCCCTGCTCGCGCCGAGCGCCCTCTTCGGCTCGCAGGTGAACCTCTTCACCCGCTACACGCTCGACTCGCGGTACTACCATCCGCTGTTCTGGGGCGTGGTCGCGCGCGCGAAGCTCGCCGCCGGCTACGTCAAGAGCTGGGACGACGCCCACCCCGTCCCGGTGTCGGAGTTCTACTATCTGGGCGGCATCAACTCGGTGCGCGGGTACCGGCTCCTCTCGATCTCGCCCACGCAGCCGGCCGGCTCGCAGCCGCGGCCCGATGCGCAGCTCTTCGACTTCGCCGGCGGCGGCAACAAGCAGGTGACGTTGAACCTGGAGCTCGAGTTCCCCATCTTCGAGAAGGTCGGCATCCGCGGGGTGGTCTTCTTCGACATGGGCAACACCTATCGGCCGGGCACGTTCCTCTCCGATCCCGATCACCCCGGGCTCGCCCTGTCGATGTTCAAGTCGGTCGGGTTCGGCTTCCGGTGGTTCAGCCCCATCGGCCCGCTGCGCTTCGAGTGGGGCATCCCGCTCGACCGGCGGCTCGATCGGCTCACCGGCGTCTACCAGGATTCGGCGATCGACTTCCAGTTCACGATCGGCAACTTCTTCTAGCCACGGACGCAAGGAGCATCGCATGCGCAACACTGCCCTCACCCTCCTCACCGCCTTCGCGCTCGCTGGCTTCGCCGCGCCGGCCGCCGCCCAGGCCGAGGCGAAGCTCGCCTACGTGGACCTGCAGCGCGCGCTCAACGAGGTGGACGAGGGGAAGGCGGCCAAGGCGAACTTGAAGCGCGAGTTCGACCAGAAGCAGAAGCTGCTCGACGAGAAGAAGACCGAGTTCGACCGCCTGCGGAGCGAGCTCGAGAAGCAGGCGATGGTGATGAGCGAGGACGCCCGCAAGCAGCGGCAGGGCGACCTCGAGCGCAAGGGCATGGAGCTGCAGGGCTTCTTCGTGCAGCTGCAGAAGGAGCTCTCGGAGCGGGAGCGCGAGGCGACCCGCGGCATCTTCGAGAAGATGCACGGCATCGTGCGCGAGATCGCCGACCAGGAGGGCGTGGCGATGGTGGTGCAGGCGGAGGCGCTGATCTACGGCGCGCCCGCGCTCGACATCACCAACGAGCTCGTGCGCAAGTACAACGCGCGCTTCAAGGCGGGCGCGGCAGGGGCGGGCAAGGCCGCCGCCCCCACCGGCAAGGCCGCCGCGTCGTCCGGCGACAAGAAGGCGGTCCCTAAGAAGGAGGCGAAGTGACTTACACCCTGGGCGAACTGGCCCAGCGGGTGGGTGGAGCGGTCGAGGGCGACGCAGCCGAGCGCATCGCCAGGGTGGCGCCGCTCGAGCAGGCGGGTCCCGGCGATCTCTCCTTCTTCTCCAACGCGAAGTACCGGCCGGCCTTCGAGGCCTCGCGGGCGAGCGCGGTCGTGGTGGAGTCCGACACCGCCGCCCCGCAGGGCCGCGCGGTGCTGAGGGTGAAGCACGCCTACCTGGCGTTCGCCAAGGTGGCGACCCTCTTCCACCCGCCGGCGCAGGCGAGGCCGGTCATGTCCGAGCAGGCCTTCGTCCACCCCGCGGCGCGGGTGGACCCGAGCGCCGAGGTCATGCCGTTCGCCTTCGTGGGGCCGGACGCGGTGGTCGGGCCGCGCTGCATCCTCCACCCCGGCGCGTACCTGGGCCCGGGGGCGCGGCTCGGCGCCGACTGCGTGCTGTGGCCGAATGCGGTCGTGCGCGACCGCTGCGTGCTGGGAGACCGGGTGGTGCTGGAGCCGGGCTGCGTGGTCGGCTCGGACGGGTTCGGCTTCGCCTTCGATCCGGAGGGGGAGGCGGGCTCGGGGCCCCGGCACTACAAGGTGCCCCAGACCGGGATCGTGGTGGTGGAGGACGACGTGGAGCTGGGAGCGAACACCTGCGTCGATCGGGCCACGCTCGGCGTGACGCGCATCGGCCGCGGCGCCAAGATCGACAACCTGGTGCAGCTCGCGCACAACGTCGAGGTGGGGCCGCTCTCCATCCTGGTCTCGCAGGTCGGGATCGCGGGCTCGACCAAGCTCGGCGCGGGCGTCATGGCGGGCGGACAGGTGGGGGTGGTCGGCCACGTCCACATCGGCGACGGCGCGAAGCTGCTCGCGCAGGCCGGGGTGAGCAACGACGTGGCGGCGGGCGAGATCGTGTTCGGGAGCCCGGCCCGGGCGCGCGGGCTGGCCGGGCGCATCGAGGCGTCGCTTTCGCGGCTGCCCGAGCTCTTGAAGCGGGTGCGCGAGCTGGAGAAGAAGCTCGAGAGACTGGAGGGTGCCGGTGAGTGAGACCGTCCTGAACGTGCAGCAGATCGAGAAGCTCCTGCCGCACCGGTACCCGTTCCTGCTCGTCGACCGGATCATCGAGCTCGAGCCGGGCAAGCGCGTGGTCGGCGTGAAGTGCGTCTCCGCCAACGAGCCGTTCTTCCCCGGGCACTTCCCGGAGATGAAGGTGATGCCGGGGGTGCTCATCCTGGAGGCGCTGGCGCAGTGCTCGGCCCTCATGACGCTGCCCGCCATCCCGGAGGCGGAGCGGGCGGGCAAGGTCATCTTCTTCATGGCCATCGACGGGGCGCGCTTCCGCAAGCCGGTCGTCCCCGGCGATCGCCTGGAGCTGCACTGCACGATGCTGAAGAACAAGGGCTCGATCATCAAGGCGAAGGGCGAGGCGAAGGTGGACGGTCAGATCGTCGCCGAGGGCGAGTTCATGGCGATGCTGGCGGACGCCGTCCGCTAGCGGAGCCGGCAACGATGGCCATCCATCCCACCGCCTTCGTCGCGCAGGGCGCGCAGGTCCATCCGAGCTGCGAGATCGGCCCATTCGTCGTCGTCGGGCCGCAGGTGAAGCTGGGTCCTCGCAACGTGGTGGGGGCCCACGCCGTCATCGAGGGCGACACCTCGCTCGGCGAGGCCAACCGCGTCTTCCCGCACGCGGTGCTGGGCCAGATCCCGCAGGACCTCAAGTTTCGCGGCGAGCCCACCCGCCTCGTCATCGGGTCGAGGAACCAGTTCCGCGAGTTCACCACCGCCCACCTCGGCACGGCCGGGGGCGGCGGCGTCACCCGCATCGGCGACGGGTGCCTGTTCATGGCGAACAGCCACGTGGCCCACGACTGTCAGGTGGGCGACGCGTGCATCCTCGCCAACTCGACGGCCCTCGGCGGGCACGTCACGCTCGAGGATCACGTCATCCTGGGCGGCCTCTGCGGCGTGCACCAGTTCACGCGCATCGGCCGCTTCGTCTTCAGCGCCGCGGGCTCCGTCATCGTGCAGGACGTCGCCCCTTACTGCACCGTGCAGGGCGACCGGGCCGCGCTGGCGGGGCTCAACGCCACCGGCCTGCAGCGAAATGGCTTCACCGACGAGCAGGTCGGGCGCGTCAAGGAGGCCTACCGGATCGTCTTTCGCCAGAAGCTCGGGCTGCAGGAGGCGTGCGGAGAGCTCCGGGAGCGGTACACCGGCCAGCCGGAGATCGACCACCTCCTGGCGTTCCTGGCGGCGGTGGGCGACCGCGGGCTGGTACGGTAGAGGGTCAGCTCCCTCGCGGCGCGGAAGGGGGGAGCGGGCCGGGGAGAGGGGCCGGCATCGACCATGTCCACCATCGGTCTCATCGCGGGAGGAGGCCGCTTCCCGCTCCTCTTCGCGGAGAGCGCGCGCCGCGCCGGGCACCGCGTGATCGCGACCGGCTTCGTGCGCCAGACGCTCCCCGAGCTGGAGCACGCCGTCGACGCGCTCACCTGGGTGAAGCTGGGCGAGTTCGGGAAGATCGCCGCCGCGCTCCGGGCCGGTGGCGCCGAGGGCGCGGTCATGCTGGGCGGCGTGGCGAAGGCGCGCTTCTTCCGGGACGTCTTCCCGGACCTCGCGGGCCTCAAGATCCTGGCCCAGGTCGCGGTCCGCTCCGACGACAACCTGCTCCGGGCGGTCGCGCGCTGGCTGGAGGAGGAGGGGTTCCCGGTGCTCGATCCTTCGCCGTACCTGGCCGATCGCCTGGCGCCGGAGGGCGTCCTCGGACGCCACGCCCCGAGCGAGGGAGAGTGGAAGGACGCCCGCTACGGGCTCGAGCTGGCGCGGGGGATCGGGCTGCTCGACCTCGGCCAGACGGTGGTGGTGAAGGACGGGGTGGCGGTGGCGGTGGAGGCGCTCGAGGGCACCGACGCGTGCATCCGCCGCGGCGGGGAGCTGGCGCGGGGAGGGGCGGTGGTGGCCAAGGCGGTGAAGCCGCAGCAGGACCGCCGCTTCGACCTGCCGGCGATCGGCCCGGACACGGTCGAGGTGATGCGCGCGGTGAAGGCCCGAGTCCTGGCGGTGGAGGCGGGCGCCACCCTCATCATGGATCGCGAGGAGACCATCCGCCGCGCCGACGAGGCCCGCATCGCGATCGTCGGCCTGCGGTGATCGGCATGGCCGGCTGGGCCCGCGATATCCTCGGCGGCGTCGAGCTCGACCTGCTCATCCAGCCACGCGCCTCCCGGACGCGGGTGGTGGGAGAGCACGGCGGCCGCCTCAAGGTGCAGCTGGCGGCGCCGCCCGTGGATGGCGAAGCCAATGCGGCGCTCGTCGAGCTCGTGGCCGGAGCGCTGCGGGTCCGGAAGGCAGACGTGACGATCGCGCGCGGTGAGGCGGGGCGGCGGAAGACGGTGCGGGTCGCGGGGGTCGCCGCGGCGCAGGCGGTGGCGGTGCTCGCGGGGGGGTAAGCCCGACCGCAACCGCAGTCCGTCCGCCCTGAGCGTAGCGCCGCCGGAGGCGGCGCGTAGTCGAAGGGCCCCGACCCCGACCCCGACCTCGACCCCGACCTCGACCTCCGACCGGAATTACTGCAGCCTCGCCTGCGCGAACACCGCCACGAGCTGGGCTTGGCAGCTGTACCCGGCGAGGCCGCTGAAGTTCTGGAAGTCGAGGAACACCTGGTTGTCGCCGGCGAGGACGGGCAGCACACGGCTCGCCGCGAAGGGCACCTGGGCCATGGTGGCTCCCTGCGGGAAGCGGACGAAGGCCGCGCCAGGGAGCGCGCCGTCGTGCGATGCGTCCGGCCTCGCCGCGACGTAGACGGCGTAGTGGGTGGCGCCGGGATCGGCGGGCACGTTGCAATAGCCGGTCCCCGTCACGTGGACGAAGCCCGCCGAAGGTGCCCGGAACCGCAGGGCGAGGAGCGGGGTCACCTCACCTGCGCCCGCGCCAGGGGCCACGAATTCCTTGGTCGCCGCGTCCTTGAATGCGGCGGCCGCGCCGGGCGGTCCGGCAGGGCCGCGAGCACCCTCCGGTCCCTGAGGTCCCACCGGCCCCTGCGCCCCCGCCGGACCGTGGTCCCCCTGCTCCCCACGCGGTCCCGGTGCACCGGGGGGGCCCGGGGGGGCGAAGAGGGTGAAGCCGGCGCCGGCGGTGCCGGCGGCTGCCAAGGCGGCGAGGAGCTGGGGCAGGGTGGGGCGGAGCGCCACGGGACGGACCTCCGGGTCGAGGTCGGGAAGTGTAGCACGCGCCTGGACGGCCGCCCGTTCCTGGCCGCCCGGACGCTCGGTGCGGCGTCACGCTGCGCCGGTGCGCGGCCCGCGAGGCTCGGCTAAGATGCCCGACCTTCATGGCACCTACCCATCGCTTCCTCCAGGCCTGCCGGCGCGAGCCGGTCGATCGCATCCCGGTGTGGCTCATGCGCCAGGCCGGCCGCTACCAGGCGAGCTACCGCGCCGTCCGGCAGAAGGTCGGCTTCCTCGAGCTGTGCCGCTCGCCCGAGCTCATCGCCCAGGTGACGGCCGCGCCCATCGACGAGTTCGACCTCGACGCGGCGATCCTCTTCTCGGACATCCTCATCGCGCTGCCGGCCATGGGCCTCGACCTCTCCTTCGAGAAGGGCGAGAAGGGCAAGGGAGACGGGGGACCGAAGATCTCGAATCCGGTCAGGACGCGCTCCGACGTCGACGCGCTGAGAGTGCCCGACCCCGGGAAGGACCTGCCGTACGTCCTCGACGGCATTCGCGCCATCCGGCGCGTCCTCGCCGACCGGGTGCCGCTCATCGGCTTCGTCGGCGGACCGTTCACCGTCGCGAGCTACGCGGTCGAGGGCGGGAGCCAGGGCTTCACGCGCCTCAAGACCATGCTGTACGCCGACCCGACGGGCGCACACGCGCTCTTCGAGAAGCTGACCCAGGCCGCCATCGTGCAGCTCGAGGCGCAGGTGGCGGCGGGTGTCCAGGCGGTGCAGATCTTCGAGAGCTGGCTCGGCGAGCTCGGGCGCGAGGACCTGGAGGAGTTCAGCTTTCCGTACCTCGCCCGCATCGCCCAGGCGCTCCGGAAGACCGGCGTCCCGACCATCTTCTTCGCCACCGGCATGTCGACGCACCTCGCCCCTCTCGGCCGCCTGGGCTACGACGTCGTCTCGCTCGACTGGCGCATCCCGCTCGAGGAGGCGCGCCGCCAGCTCCCAGGCGTCGCGCTGCAGGGGAACCTCGACTCGACCCTGCTCCTGGGACCGAAGGAGACGCTGCTGACCCGCACCCGGGCGGCGCTCGAAGCGGTCGGTCACGCGCCCGGTTACATCTTCAATCTCGGCCACGGCATCCAGCCGCCGACGCCGCCGGAGAACGTGAAGGCGCTCGTCGAGGCGGTGCACGCCTTCCGTCCGTAGCGAGGAGCTCAACGTCGTGATCCAGATCCCGTCCCAGCAGCTCATCCACAAGTACGATCGCCCCGGTCCGCGCTACACGAGCTACCCGACCGCGCCCGAGTGGACGGACGCGTTCCAGGCGGGCCAGTACGTCGACCACCTGGCCCGCGCCGATCGCGACGAGGGCCCGCTCTCCATCTACGTGCACCTGCCGTTCTGCCGCGAGATGTGCCGCTTCTGCGGCTGCAACGTGGTGGCGACGCACGACCGCAGCCGGGCCGACGGCTACCTCGACCTGCTCGAGAAGGAGGTGGCGCTCGTCGCGGCCAAGCTGCCGAACCGCTGTCAGGTCTCGCAGCTCCACTGGGGTGGCGGCACGCCGACCTTCCTCGACCAGAAGCAGCTCACGCGCTGCCACGACATCCTGGCCCGCCACTTCCAGTTCACGCACGACGTCGAGAAGGCGATCGAGATCGACCCCGCCATCACGTCCAAGGCGCAGATCGAGACCCTGGCCGGGCTCGGCTTCAATCGCATCTCGATGGGGGTGCAGGACTTCGACGGCAAGGTGCAGGAGGTGGTGGGACGCATCCAGGGCGAGAAGGAGACGGCCGATCTCGTGCACGCCGCCCGACAGAACGGCTTCAAGGGCGTGAACCTCGACCTCATCTACGGCCTGCCCTACCAGACGCCGGACACCTGGAAGAACACCCTCGAGCGCATCCTCGCGATCCACCCCGACCGCATGGCGGTGTTCGGCTTCGCGTACGTGCCCTGGTCGAAGCCGCACCAGCGGCTCTTGCCGCAGGAGGCGCTCCCCAAGACCGAGCAGCGGGTGGAGCTCTTCCTGGCCTCGGTGGAGGCGTTCACCAGAGCCGGGTACCGCCTCATCGGCCTCGATCACTTCGCGCTCGAGTCGGACGAGCTCTCCAAGGCCCAGCGCGAGGGCTACCTCACCCGCAACTTCCAGGGCTACACGGTGCGTCCGGCCGCCGACACGGTCGCCTTCGGGATGAGCTCCATCTCCGACATCGGCGGCGCGTACGCGCAGAACGCGCATCGCCTCAAGGACTGGGGCGACAAGGTGGCGGCCGGGCAGATCCCGGTCGAGCGCGGCGCCGCGGTGACGCCCGACGACATCCTCCGCCGCTTCGTCATCAACCGGGTCATGTGCCTGCTCCGTCTCGACCTGCGCGAGGTGGAGGAGAAGTTCGGGCCCCAGGCGCGGGCCGACATCGCCGCGTCGCTCGCCAAGGGCGTCGACGAGCTCGTCCAGGACGGCCTCGTCACCTTCGACGGCGACGTCCTGAGGGTGCTCCCGACCGGCCAGCTCCTCGTCCGCAACGTCGCCATGATCTTCGACGCCTATCTGGGCAAGGATGGCGGCAAGAAGCAGTTTTCCCGGACGGTCTAGGACGCCATGAAGACCGCCGTCTTCCTCATGAATCTCGGCGGTCCTCGCAGCCTGAGCGAGGTCGAGCCTTACCTGTACGAGCTCTTCCTCGACGTCCTGCCGAAGGGGCTCGGGCCGCTCCGCAAGCCCCTCGCCTGGCTCATCGCCAACCGGCGGGCCCCCTCCTCGGCCGCGAAGTACCAGCTCATCGGGGGCCGCTCGCCGCTCGTCGAGCGCACCGAGGAGCAGGCGCGCGCGCTCGCCACCGCGCTCGGCCCCGGCTTCACCACCCACCTCACCATGCGCTGCGGTCACCCCTCCACGGCCGAGGGCGTGCGAGAGGCGCTCGCCGCGGGGGCCGAGCGAGGGGTGGCGCTGCCGCTCTATCCGCAGTGGGCGAACGCCACCACGAAGAGCTCGCTCGAGGAGCTCCGGCGCGCCTGGCCGAAGGGGCGTCCGCTCGTCGAGATCTGCACCTGGCACGATCACCCGGGCTGGCTCGAGGCCTCCGCCGCCACGGTGAAGGACGCCATCGGCGAGCTGCCCCCCGCCGCCCTCGATCGTCTCCTGGTCGTCTTCAGCGCGCACGGCCTGCCGCTCGCCGAGATCCGGAAGGGCGATCCGTACCAGCAGTACGTCGAGGCCTCCGCCCGCGGGACCGCGGAGCGCTGCGGGCTCGCGCCGTCGCAGTGGCAGGTCACCTTCCAGAGCCGGGTGGGGCCCATGAAGTGGCTCGGCCCGGACACGGTCGAGTACCTCACGGCGAACGCGCGCGGCCGGGCCATCGTGACCGTCCCCATCGCCTTCGTCTCGGAGCACCTCGAGACGCTCTACGATCTCGACATCCTGGCGAAGCAGGCGGCCGCGAAGGGCGGCGCCGCCGCTTACGCGCGCGCGCGGGCCGTCGGCGCGCGCCCCGACTTCATCGCCGCGCTGGCCGACATCGTGCGCGCCGGCATCGCGGCCCAGCAGAAGGCCGCCTGAGGGTTCGCGCGGTGGCCCCATCCAAGCCCGGCCAGACCGGCGACCTCTTCTCCCAGGTGCGGCCCCGCCCGCTCGGCGTCGGAGAGCTGACGCGGCTGCTCCGGGCCCAGCTCGAGCCGCGCTTCAAGGACGTATGGGTGGCGGGGGAGGTGGCGAGCTTCCGGCGCCAGTCGAGCGGGCACCTCTACTTCGCGCTCAAGGACGACGAGGCCTCCATCGCCGCCGTCGTGTGGGCTTCCCAGGCGCGCAGGATCCCGTTCGCCCTCGAGGAGGGCCTCGAGGTGGTGGCGCGCGGCTTCATCGAGATCTACCCGCCTCACGGCAAGTACCAGTTCATCGTGCAGGAGCTCGAGCCGCGCGGCGCGGGGGCGCAGGCGCTCCTGCTGAAGCAGGTGAAGGAGCGCCTGCAGAAGGATGGGCTCCTCGACCCCGCCCGAAAGCGCAAGCTGCCCTTCCTGCCTCGCCGGGTGGGCGTCGCGACGAGCCCCACCGGCGCCGCACTCCGCGACTTCCTGCGCGTCCTGCACGGGCGCTACCCCACCATGCCGGTGCTGGTGTCCCCGTGCCGCGTGCAGGGCGAAGGTGCGGCGGCGCAGGTCGCGGGCGCCGTGCGCGCGCTGTGCCGCGCCGGGTGCGACGTCATCGTGATCACGCGCGGCGGCGGGTCGCAGGACGACCTCGCGGCCTTCGACGACGAACGGCTGGCGCGGGTCCTCGCCGTCTGCGCCGTCCCCACGGTGAGCGCGGTCGGCCACGAGGTGGACTTCACGGTGGCGGATCTGGTGACCGACGTCCGCGCCGCCACGCCCACCCATGCCGCGCAGCTCGTCGCGCCGGTGCGGGACGAGCTCCTCGCAGGCGTCGCCGCGCTGCGCGCCCGCCTGCGGCGGAGCGCGGAAGAGGTTGTGGCCTCGCGGCGTCACGAGGTGCGGGCGCTGCGCGCCGAGCTGTCCGACCCGGGGCACCTCCTCTCCCAGCAGCGGCACCGGCTGGACGATCTGCAGCACCGCGCCGAGGCGGCGGCGCGGGCGCGGGTGCGTCGCGGGGTGAGCCGCGTCGGCGAGCTCGAGGCTCGCCTGGGCCGCTCCGAGCCGCGATCGCGGGTGCGCGCGCTCCTGCGGCGGACGGAGGAGGCGGCGCGGCGGCTCGGGCGGTGGCAGGCGACGACCTTCCCGCGCGAGCGCCTGCGCCTGGAGCGCCTCCAGGCGCGGCTCCAGCCGGCCAACGTGGCGAAGCTCCTGGAGCGCGGGTTCGCCCTCGTCCTGCGCGAGGGGGGCGGCGTCGTGACCGCGAGCGCCGGCGTGGCGCCGGGTGAAGCGCTCCGCGTCGCGCTGGCGAAGGGGTGGCTCGACGTGCGGGTGACCGCACGCGACGCGGGCGGGGATCCTTTGCCGTCCCGCGTCAATGCCGTCACTGTTGAGGGCGCAGGCGCGAGTGGGCGGGCCAGTGGTTGATCGGCCTTCGCGACATGGTTAGGTAGCTTCGGTGGGAGAGAACTTGAGCCAGGAGAGCGAACGTCCGACCGCCGCCGATGGACGGACGGAGGTGGCCGAGGCCTACGATGCGGTCGTGGCGAGACTCGAACGCGTGGTGGGGGATCTCGAGTCGGGCCAGCTCGGGCTCGAAGCGTCGATCGAGAAGTTCGCGGAGGGGGTGAAGCTCGCCCACGAGGCGACGCGCAAGCTCGACGAGGCCGAGCGGCGCATCGATCTCCTGGTCCGCAACGCGGATGGCTCGGAAGAAGAGGTTCCGTTCGACCCCGAAGCCGGCAAGGGTTCCTGAATGGAGGATGCCCCCGTCCGCAAGCCGAAGGTCATCATCGTCGACGACGACCGCGATACGCGGGAGATGCTCACGCTCGCGCTCGAGCTGGAGAGCTTCGACGTCGCCCAGGCGGCGAACGGCCTGCGGCTCATCTCGGCCATGCACGTCGATCGCCCGGACGTGATCCTCCTCGACGTCATGATGAGCTGGATCGACGGCTTCGAGCTCTGCCGCGCCATCAAGAAGAACCCCACCTTCCACGACATCCCGGTGATCTTCATCTCGGCGCGCAAGAGCGCTGAGGACGAGCGCGCCGGGCGCGAGGCGGGCGCCATCGACTACTTTCCCAAGCCGCTCGACATGGAGCGCCTGGTGGGGCGCATCCGCGACATCCTGGCCGAACGGGGGACGCTTCAGGTGACCGCACCCGCCTAAACCCAGCGGCTGGACGGGGTCCTGGAGAGACATTCTGCCGTCTTGTGTTAGATCCGCTCGCCGTCGGCGAGACACGGAGAGGTGACACATGGCCAGGCTGCTCGATCGCATCGAGGGTCCGCTGGATCTCAAGCGTCTCAAGCCGGAGGACCTGCCCAGGCTCTGCCAGGAGATCCGCGAGGAGATCATCGGCACCTGCTCCCGGAACGGCGGCCACCTCGGGTCGTCGCTCGGCGCGGTCGAGCTGGTGGTGGCGCTCCACTACGTCTACAACTCGCCGCTCGACAGGCTGGTCTTCGACGTCGGCCATCAGGCCTACGCGCACAAGCTCCTCACCGGCCGCCGCGACCGGTTCCGCACCATCCGCACCGAGGGCGGCCTGGCCGGGTTCCCCGAGCGCCACGAGTCGGAGCACGACGCGTTCGGCGTGGGGCACGCCTCGACCGCCATCTCGGCCGCGCTCGGCATGATCGAGGCGCGCCGCCACCACAACGAGGCGGGGAAGGTGGTGGCGCTCGTCGGCGACGGCGCTCTCACCGGCGGGATGGCGTTCGAGGGCCTGAACCAGGCCGGCTATCTCGGGCGCGACCTGCTCGTGGTCCTGAACGACAACGAGATGTCGATCTCGCCGAACGTCGGCGCGCTGTCGGAGTGGTTCACGAAGAAGTTCGCCTCGCGGACGTTCAACCACTGGCGACGCACCGTGAAGGAGATCCTGAGCCAGCTGCCGAAGGGCACCGACGCCATCAAGGTCATCCGCCAGGCCATCAACGCCACCAAGGCCCTCGTCTCGCCGGGCCTGCTCTTCGAGGGCATGGGGTTCCAGTACGTCGGCCCGGTCGACGGCCACGACGTCCTCGGCCTGGTCGAGACGTTCGGGAAGGTGCAGGCCTGCGGCGGCCCGGTGCTGGTGCACGCCATCACCACCAAGGGGAAGGGCTATCAGCCGGCCGAGAAGGACCTCGCCACCCGCGGTCACGGCCTCAGCTTCTTCGACATCGCCACCGGCAAGTCCGTGGCGAAGAAGCCGGCCGTGAAGAGCTTCACCGACCTCTTCGCGGACGCGCTCTGCGAGCAGATGGAGCGCGACCCGCGGGTGGTCGCCATCACCGCAGCCATGCTGGAGGGCACCGGGCTCATCAAGGCCAAGCAGCGCTTCCCGGACCGCACCTACGACGTCGGCATCGCCGAGCAGCACGCGGTCACCTTCGCCGCCGGGCTCGCCTGCGAGGGATTGCGGCCGGTGGTCGCCATCTACTCGACGTTCCTGCAGCGCGCCTACGATCAGATCATCCACGACGTGGCGGTGCAGCGGCTGCCGGTCACCTTCGCCCTCGACCGCGGCGGGCTGGTCGGGGCCGACGGCAAGACCCACCAGGGCGCCTTCGACCTCACCTACCTGCGCTGCGTGCCGAACATGCTCCTCATGGCGCCCTCGGACGAGAACGAGATGCGCCACATGCTCGCCACCGCGCTCGCCTACGACGGCCCGGCGGCGTTCCGTTTCCCGCGCGCCTCCGGGCTGGGCGTCGCGCTCGACGCTTCGCCCGCGCCGTTCGAGCTGGGGAAGGCGCGGTTGGCGCGCAACGGCGGGCCCCGCCCCGACCTGCTCGTGCTGGCGGCGGGGACGGTGGTCCAGGCTGCGCTCGCCGCGGGCGAGGCGCTCGCGCAGGACGGCTACGCGGTGTCGGTGGTGGACGCCCGCTTCGTGAAGCCCCTCGACGAGGAGCTCTTCTGCTCGCTGGCGGTCGCCGCCCGCTGCGTCCTCACCGTCGAGGAGGCGTCGCTCGTCGGCGGCTTCGGCGCCGGCTGCCTGGAGGCGTTCGAGCGGCACGGCGTGCTGCACCAGCTGCGCGTCCGCCGGCTCGGGCTCCCTGACAGCTTCATCACCCACGGCGATGCGGCCAAGCAGCGGGTGCAGCTCGGCCTCGACGCCGCCGGCATCGCAGCCGTCGGGCGCGAGCTGGTCGGGGACCGCGCGGCGCGCGGCGTGGCGTGAGCCAGGCGGGTGCCTCGAAAGCAGCGCATCGACCTCCTCCTCGTCGAGAGGGGCCTCGCCACCTCGCGCACCCAGGCCCAGGCGCTCGTCATGGCGGGCGCCGTGGTGGCGGGCGAGCAGCGGGTCGACAAACCTGGCCAGCTCGTCAGCTCGGAGCTGCCGCTGCGGGTGAAGGAGGACGCCGCGCCGCAGAAGTACGTCTCGCGCGGCGCGCTCAAGCTCGAGAAGGCGCTGGAGGTCTTCCCTGTCGATCCGCGCGCCCAGGTCTGCGCCGACCTCGGCGCGTCCACCGGCGGCTTCACCGATCTCCTCCTGCAGCGCGGCGCGGCGCGCGTGTACGCGGTCGACGTCGGATACGGGCAGCTCCACGCCCGCCTCCGCGGCGATCCCCGCGTCGTGGTCCGCGAGCGGGAGAACGCTCGCCACCTGACGGCGGCCGCCCTCGGCGAGGCGGTCGACCTCGTCACGGGCGACCTGTCCTTCATCTCGCTCCGGCTGGTGCTGCCCGCCGTGAAGGCCATCCTGAAGCCGGGCGGAGCTGCGCTGCTGCTCGTGAAGCCGCAGTTCGAGGTGGGGAAGGGCGAGGTGGGCAAGGGCGGCGTGGTCCGGGACGAGGGCCTTCGCCGGGCTGCGCTGGAGCAGGTCAAGGAGGCGGCCAGCGCGCTCGGTTTCGTGGTCCTGGGCGAGGCCGAGTCCCCGATCGAGGGCCCCGCGGGCAACCGGGAGTGGCTGCTCGGGCTGAGGCTCCCGGCGTAGCGGGTTCCCGGTCGAGGGGGCTGGCAGGGCAGGGCTCGCGCCGTCCTTGACCGTCCCCGGCCGTTCTGTTACCTACACCCCTCGACATTTTCGACACCCGGAGACGGGTCACGAAAGTGGGCAGCTTCTGCGCCCACTTTTTTCTTTTCCGGAGAATGAGCGCCATTGGTTCAGAGTCCATCGCCGAGCAGGCCCGCCGCCTGCTCGAGCCTCTCGTCGCACGCGAGGGGTTCGAGCTCGTCGAGGTGGAATGGGGCCGCGAGGGCTCGGCCTGGGTGTTGCGCCTGTTCGTCGACCGGCCGGGCGGCGTCACCATCGATCACTGCCAGGAGCTGTCGCGGACGGTGGAGCCCGTCCTCGACGTCGAGGACTTCATCGAGCCCACCTACAGCCTCGAGGTCAGCTCGCCCGGCCTCGACCGCCCGTTGCGCAAGCAGGCCGACTTCGCACGTTTCGCGGGGCAGCGCGCACACGTGAAGACCTTCGGGCCGATCGACTCTCCGACCGGCCCCCGCAAGAACTGGACCGGCACTCTGAAGGGATTCGTGGACGGCGCGGTGGAGATCGACGTGGACGGGACGGTGCATCGCATCCCGCACGACAAGATCGCCAAGGCGCACCTCGAGTACGACTTCGAGGCCGATCTGAAGAGGAAGGAGTAACCATGCAGCCGCAGACCGTGAACCTGAACCTCATCCTCGATCAGGTGGCGAAGGACAAGGGCATCGAGCGCGTCACGCTCGTGTCGATCCTCGAGGAGTCCATCGCCATGGCCGCCAAGAAGCACTTCGGAATCGAGCGGAACCTCAAGGCGCACTACGACGACGACAAGGGGCAGATCGACCTGTTCCAGGTCCTCACCATCGTGGCCGACCCGACCCCCGAGGCCCCCCTCCCGGACCCGGTCAACATGGTCCCGTTCTCGATCGCGCGGGAGAAGGGCATCGAGGTCGACATCGGCGACGAGCTCGACTTCCCCATCTACTACCGGCTCGAGGACGAGAACGAGGCCAAGGCGCAGGACGAGCAGTGGGGCGACCTGCTCAAGCTGAAGACCTTCCGCCGGAGCTTCGGCCGCATCGCCGCCCAGACGGCGAAGCAGGTGATGATCCAGGGCACCCGCAACGCCGAGCGCGAGAACATCTTCAACGAGTACAAGGACCGCAAGGGCGAGGTCATCACCGGCATCGTCCGCCGATTCGAGCGCGGCAACGTCATCGTGGACCTCGGGCGGGCCGAGGCGGTGCTGCCGGTGCGCGAGCAGGTGCCGCGCGAGAGCTACCGCGCCGGCGACCGCATCCAGGCCTACGTGCTCGACGTGCTGCGCGAGTCGAAGGGACCGCAGATCATCCTCTCGCGCGCCTCGGTGGAGCTGCTCCGCAGGCTGTTCGAGATGGAGGTGCCGGAGATCGCGGAGGGGGTGGTGGTCATCGAGGCCGCCGCCCGCGAGCCGGGCGGCCGCGCCAAGATCGCAGTCAGCTCGCGCGACTCCGACGTCGATCCGGTCGGCGCCTGTGTCGGCATGAAGGGCAGCCGCGTCCAGGCGGTGGTGCAGGAGCTGCGCGGCGAGAAGATCGACATCGTCCCGTGGAACGACGATCCGGCCCGCTTCGTGTGCAACGCGCTGGCTCCGGCCGAGGTCTCGCGCGTCCTCATGGACGAGCAGAACCGCGCCATGGAGATCATCGTCCCGGACGACCAGCTCTCGCTGGCCATCGGGCGGCGCGGCCAGAACGTGCGCCTCGCCTCGCAGCTCACCGCCTGGAAGCTCGACATCAACAGCGAGTCGCGCGTGAAGGAGATGCGCGAGTTCGCCACCATCAGCTTCACGGCCATCGGCATCCCGGACAACCTCCAGGAGATGCTCTACTCCCACGGCTTCCGGAAGGCGCAGGACCTCGCCGGCGCGGCCCCCGAGATGCTGACGCAGTTCCCGGGCTTCGCGATGGACATGATCCCGGACCTGCAGAAGCGGGCGCGCGAGCAGGCGGTGGTGGACACCGAGGAGGAGATCCGGCTCGAGCAGGAGCGCGAGGCCGCCCGGCTGGCCGAGGCGCGCCGGCACCCCGACGACCTGTCTCAGGAGGAGCGGCTCGCCCGCGTCCGCGGGGTGGGAGAGAAGACCATCGAGCAGCTGAAGCGCGCCGGCTATCCGACGGTCGAGGCGATCCATGCCGAGGCCGACGTGATGAAGCTCGGCGAGTCGAGCGACCTCGGCATCAAGAAGGCACGCCAGATCAAGCATGCGGTGGGCGTCTACCTCGAGGAGGAAGCCAAGCTGCGGACCGAGCTGGACGCGGAGCGGGCCGCCTCCACCGGAGGGAGCCCGGTCTAGCGCCATGGCGCAGCCGCTCCGGACGTGCATCGGCTGCGGGGGCAAGGCGAGCCAGCGCGAGCTCGTCCGGCTGCGATTGGCGGGGGGGCGGGTGATGGTCGATCGGGAGCGGGCAGGCGGGCGCGGTGCCTGGGTTCACGCCGCGCAGGCGTGCCTGGCCCGCGCCGAGAAGCGCCGGGCGTTCGGGCGGGCGTTCCGCGCCGCGGGCGCCGAGGTGGATGCAGCATTCCGCCGGGATGTGTTGACGGGAAGTGTCCGTAAGGATTAGGAGTGTCGGCAATGTCGAAGAAGCGTGTGCACGAGCTCGGCAAGCAGCTCAAGGAGCAGGGCATCGAGCTCTCGAACAGCGAGCTCGTCGATAAGCTCCATGCGCTCGGCTACACCGACGTGAAGAGCCACAGCTCGTCGCTCGAGGACGATCAGGCAGCCACCGCCCTGGAGAAGATCCTGGGCGAGAGGAAGCCGAAGGCCGCCCCGGTCAAGGCGAGCGGCCCAGGCTTCGTCGTGCGCAAGCGGGCGCACGTCGAGCCGCCGCCGGCTCCCATCGTCGTCCAGGCGGCACCGCCGGCCCCCGCTTTCGAGCCGGCACCCGAGCCCGAGTGGACGGAGCCGCCCGCGCCGGTCGAGCCCCAGCCTCCTCAGGAGGCGCCGCTCGCCGCCAGCGCCGAGCAGCCGCAGGCGACGGGCGCGAGCCCGGAGCCCGCCGCTCCGGCCAGCGCCCCGAGCTCACCTCAGCCCTCCCCCATCCCGATGCAGGCTCCCGCCGCCCCAGGAACGACCCTGCCCAACGTCACGCCTGCTCACCCGCGCCCTGCTGGCGCGCCCTCCGCTCCGATGCCGATGGCCGCCACCACCACCCACGCGCCCGCGGCGTCGCATGCCTCGCATGCCTCGCACGCGCCGCATGCCTCGCATGCCCCGCACGTCGACCCGCGCACGCTCCGGCCGACGTCGACGCAGGCGGTGGTCATCTCGCGTCCGACCGTGCCGGTGCGGCGCGTGACGCCGCCCTCGGGCGCCCGCTCGAGCTTTCCGGCAGCGCCGGGACCGCGCGCGCTCGGAGAGGTGCGCGAGCTCAAGGTCGTCCCGGGCATGCTCGGCCGCGAGCGCGAATTCATCGACGTCTCGAAGGACAAGAACAAGCGCGGCCGGGGGACGGGGCGCCCGGCCGACGAGGCCGTCAAGTCGCTCACCGGGAAAGAGCTGCTGGCCGCGGCCATCACCGATCGCGCCTACATTCCGATCCGCGGCAAGAAGAAGAAGGCCACCAAGAAGGGCGCGAAGACCCAGATCACCGTGAAAGCCGAGCACAAGAAGGTCATCCGGGTCGAGGAGTCGATCTCCGTCTCGAACCTGTCGCAGCTGATGGGCATCAAGGCGTCCGACCTCATCAGGAAGCTGATGCAGGCGGGCAAGATGGCGACCATCAACCAGCTCATCGACGCCGACACCGCCACCTTCCTGGCGAGCGAGTTCGGCTACTCGGTGGAGAAGAAGGGGTTCGAGGTCGAGGAGTACATCCCGGAGGTGGAGGAGGACGAGTCGAAGCTCCAGCCGCGGCCGCCGGTGGTCACGGTCATGGGCCACGTCGACCATGGCAAGACCTCGCTCCTCGACGCCATCCGCCAGGCCGACGTCGCCGCCGGCGAGGCGGGCGGGATCACGCAGCACATCGGCGCGTACTCGGTGCAGACGGCGAAGGGTCCGGTCACCTTCCTCGACACGCCTGGACACGAGGCGTTCACCGCCATGCGCCAGCGCGGCGCGCAGGTGACGGACCTGGTGGTGCTGGTGGTGGCCGCCGACGACGGGGTCATGCCGCAGACGATCGAGTCGATCAAGCAGGCGAAGGAGGCGGGGGTCACCATCCTCGTCGCCATCAACAAGATCGACAAGGTGGGCGCGACGCCCGAGCGCGTCATGCAGCAGCTCACCGAATACGAGCTCGTCGCCGAGCAGTGGGGCGGCCAGACCATCATGGTCCCCGTCTCCGCTCGCACGAAGCAGGGCGTGCCGGAGCTGCTCGAGTACATCGCGCTGCAGGCCGAGGTGCTCGAGCTCCAGGCGAACCCGGACAAGCTCGCGGTGGGCGTGGTGGTGGAGGCGAAGCTCGAGAAGGGCCGCGGGCCGGTCGCGACCGTGCTGGTGCAGGAAGGCACGCTGCGCGTCGGTGACGCCCTCGTCACGGGCAGCGAGTACGGCCGCGTCCGCGCCATGATGAACGAGCGCGGCGAGCAGGTGAAGGAGGTCCCGCCCGGCTACCCGGTCGAGGTCCTCGGCCTGTCGGGCGTGCCGACCGCCGGTGACGAGTTCAACGTCGTCGAGGACGAGAAGGCCGCCAAGGAGGTCGCCGAGCACCGCGCCGTGAAGAGCCGCGCCAAGGAGCTCGGCAACGTCAAGAAGGCCACCCTCGAGGACCTCTTCGCCAAGGCCAAGACGGGTGGCCCGAAGGAGTTGAACGTCGTCATCAAGGCCGACGTGCAGGGCTCCGCCGAGGCCGTCTCGCACGCGCTGAAGAAGCTCGCCACGAAGAAGGTGGGCGTGAAGGTCCTCACGGCAGGGGTCGGGGTGATCACCGAGTCGGACGTGCTGACCGCCGCCGCTGGCAAGGCCATCATCGTCGGGTTCAACACCAAGCCCGAGACCAAGGTCGATCAGATCGCGAGCCAGCAGGGCGTCGAGATCAAGATGTATTCGATCATCTACGAGGCGGTGGACGCCGTCCGTGAGGAGATGGTCGGGCTCCTCGATCCCATCATCAAGGAGAAGCCGCTCGGGAAGGCCGAGGTCCGCCAGGTTTTCAACATCACCCGGGTGGGCGTGATCGCCGGCTCGATGGTGACGGAGGGCGTCATCCGCCGCGCCGCGCAGTGCCGGGTCGTGCGCGATCGCAAGGTCGCGTACTCGGGCAAGATCGGCTCGCTGAAGCGCCTCAAGGACGACGTCCGCGAGGTGGCGCAGGGCCTCGAGTGCGGCATCGGGGTCGACGGCTTCACCGACTTCAAGCCGGGCGACACCATCGACGCCTACGAGCAGGAGTCCATCCGGCCCTCGCTGGACTGAGTCGCTCTCCCGGCGGGGAGAGCAGCGGACTGAGGGGCGCGCATGTTCATCGGAGTCCTCCGCCTCACGCTCCACCTCCCCGCGCCCGGGTCGCTCAAGTCGAAGCGGCACCTGCTCCGCTCGGCGATCGACCGGGTGAAGGCGAGGTTCAACGTCTCCATCGCCGAGGTCGCCGAGAACGACCTCTGGCAGCGCAGCGTGGTGGGGGTCACCGCGGTGGGCAACGACCACGCCTTCGTCAACGAGTCGCTCGACAAGGTCGCCGACTTCGTGGCGGGGGTGCACGGAGGGCAGGTGCAGGTGCTGGACCGCGTGATCGCCATCGAGACCTTCCCCGACGGGATGGGGGATCACTGCGGGAGCGGGCGGACGCTCGCGGACGCGGAAGCCGACCGAGCGCAGGACGCCGACGAGGAGGAGCCATGAGCACGCACGACCGCGCGACGCGGGTGGCGCACGAGTTCCAGCGCGAGCTCTCCGAGGTGCTGGCGCGGGGGCTGAAGGACCCGCGCATCACCGGCTTCATCACCGTGACGGGCGCCAAGATGCCGCCCGATCTGAAGGACATCACCGTCTACGTCTCCATCCACGGCGACGACGCGACGCGCGAGCAGACGCTGGCCGGCCTCAAGGCCGCCGCCGGATACCTGCAGCGCGAGGTCGGCCGTCGCGTGAACCTCCGCTACACGCCCCACCTGCGCTTCGCCTATGACGCCAGCGTGGCCGAGGGCGACAAGATCGAGCGGCTGTTGAAGGAAGTCAGGGAGAAGGAGAAGGAGAAGGGGTAGGGCGGGTTCGCCCCCGCCGCCTGCTCGGCTCATGCCGACCGCGATCTCCGGCCTCCTCGTCATCGACAAGCCCGCCGGCCCCACCTCCTTCGACGTGGTGACGAGGGTGAAGCGCCTCCTGCGCGCGCGGAAGGCGGGTCACACCGGCACCCTCGACCCGCTCGCCACCGGCGTCCTCGTCGTCTGCCTGGGCGAGGCGGTGAAGCTGCAGCAGTGGCTCACCGAAGGTGACAAGGCCTACGAGGCGCTGGTCGCGTTCGGGGCCGCCACCACCACCGAGGACGCCGAGGGCGAGGTGGTGGCGCGCGGCGATCCCGGCCCGCTCGATGCGGCGGGCATCCGTGCCGCCCTCCCGCGCTTCACCGGTCTCCTCGAGCAGGTGCCGCCCATGTTCTCCGCGGTCCGGGTGGGGGGCCGCCGGCTGCACGAGGCGGCGCGGGCGGGCGAGGTCGTCGAGCGCGCGCCGCGGCAGGTGCGCGTCGACGCCTTCGACCTGCTCGAGCTCGGGGAGCCCGCGGGTGGGCTCCGCCTGGCCCGCCTCGCCGTCCGGTGTGGCAAGGGCACCTACGTGCGCACGCTCGCCGCCGACCTGGGCCATGCCCTCGGGGTCCCGGCGCACCTCGCCGGGCTGCGCCGGACCGCCGCCGGGAGCTTCGGGATCGCCGACGCGGTCTCGCTGGACCAGGCGGAGCGCCTCGGCGCGGAGGCTCCAGAGGCCCTCGCCGAGCGGGTGGTGCCGCTCGCGGCGGCCCTGCGCGGCTGGCCGACCGTGCTGCTCACCGCCGGGGAGGCGCGTGATCTCGGCCATGGCAAGGCGCTCCTCCTCCCGGCGGGTCCCGAAGGCCTGTGCGGCGCGCTCGACCCCCACGGCGGCCTGCTGGCGGTTTGCGAAGGCCGCGCCGGAACCCTCCATCCGCTGCGCGTGCTGGCCCCGTCCATCCGTTGACGCCACCCGGGGAATTGACTATCAACACCGCTCTACCCGTCTACGGTCGCCCGTGGCGCACGCCTTCGCCCCCGCGGCGGTGACGGACTCGACAGGAGCAGCAACTATGGCGATGGTGCAGGAAAAGAAGACCGAGCTCGTCTCGAAGTACCGGCGGCACGACACCGACACCGGCTCCCCCGAGGTCCAGGTGGCGCTCCTCAGCGAGCGCATCACCTACCTCACCGAGCACTTCAAGACCCACAAGAAGGACCACCACAGCCGGCGGGGCCTCCTCAAGCTCGTCGGCCAGCGGCGCCGGCTGCTCGACTACCTCAAGACGGTCGACCTGACCCGGTACAAGTCCCTCATCGACCAGCTCGGCATCCGGAAGTAGACCCGGAGCGAGTGAGCGCCTCGGCCGAAGGGCCGGGGCGCTCGCGCTTCGTAGCACGCATCACCCGCGGCGGCGGGTACCGAGGCGCTTCCGTTTCCGACTGGGCTGCTCCTGCGCGAAGGAGCGGCGCCGTCAGGAACCGAAGCTCCTTGGGACCCAGGGTAGAGCGCCGGCGCGGGCCACCCGAGCCAGGAGGTCCGCCTCGCGCGGCCGCACCGGCTCCCGACCAGGAGATGCAGCAGATGAATCCCATCCAGCAACGGGTGCAGTGTGGCGGCAAGGAGATCCTGCTCGAGACGGGCAAGATCGCGAAGCAGGCGGACGGATCGGTGTGGATCCGGATGGGCGACTCGATCGTCCTCGTGACGGTCGTCTCGGCCAAGGAGCGGAAGGAGGGCATCGACTTCTTCCCGCTCACCGTCGACTACCAGGAGAAGCTCTTCGCGGCGGGCAAGGTGCCCGGCAGCTTCTTCCGGCGCGAGGGTCGCCCCACCGAGAAGGAGACGCTCGTCTCCCGCTTCATCGACCGCTCCTGCCGCCCGCTCTTCCCGGAGGGCTACTCCAACGAGACCCAGATCATCGCGTCGGTCATCTCCTTCGACCAGGAGAACGACACCGACGTGCTCGGCCTGACCGGCGCCTCGGCGGCGCTCCAGCTCTCCGACGTGCCGTTCAACGGCCCCATCGCCGGCGTGCGCGTGGGCCGGGTCGGCGGCCAGTTCATCGCGAACCCCACCCTCGCGCAGCGGGCGGAGGCCGACCTCGACGTGATCATGGCCGCCTCCGAGGACGCCATCGTCATGGTCGAGGGCGGCGCCCACGAGCTGCCCGAGTCGGTCATGATCGACGCGCTGCTCTTCGGGCAGGCGGCCGTGAAGGATCTCCTCGTCGCGCAGAAGCGCCTCGCCGAGGCGAAGGGCGTGAAGGGGAAGCGGAGCTTCGAGCCGCCCAAGAACGATCAGGAGCTGCGCGGCAAGGTGAGGCAGCTCACCTGGGAGAAGGTGCGCGAGGCCTACCAGCGGCACGAGAAGCACGACCGCTACGGGCGCCTCTCCGAGGTGAAGAAGGAGCTCATGGAGGCGCTCAAGGCCGAGGCCGCCGGCGACCCCGCCCGCCTCGCCTCGATCGCGCTGCGCGAGAAGGAGATCAAGGGCTACTACGAGGACGTCAAGTACGAGTACATGCGCGGCATGATCGTCGACGAGAAGCGGCGCATCGGCGGCCGCGGCGAGCGGGACATCCGCAAGATCACCTGCGAGGTGGGGCTCCTCCCGCGCGTGCACGGCTCGGCGCTCTTCACGCGAGGTGAGACGCAGGCGCTCGTGGCGACCACCCTCGGCACCGCCGAGGACGAGCAGCGGGTCGAGCAGCTCACCGGCATGGTCTTCAAGAAGTTCATGCTGCACTACAACTTCCCGCCCTTCAGCGTGGGCGAGGTGAAGTTCCTGCGCAGCCCGGGCCGGCGCGAGATCGGTCACGGCGCGCTGGCGGAGCGCGCGCTTCGCCAGGTGCTGCCGCCGCAGGACAAGTTCCCGTACACGATCCGGATCGTCTCCGACATCATGGAGTCGAACGGCTCCTCCTCGATGGCCTCGGTGTGCGGCGGCTGCCTGTCGCTCATGGACGCCGGCGTGCCCATCAAGGCGCCGGTGGCCGGCATTGCCATGGGCCTCATCAAGGAGGGCGAGAAGATCGCCATCCTCTCCGACATCCTCGGGGACGAGGACCACCTCGGCGACATGGACTTCAAGGTGTGCGGCACCGAGGCCGGCATCACCTCGATCCAGATGGACATCAAGATCGGCGGGGTGACGCGCGAGATCCTGGAGCGCGCGCTCTCGCAGGCGGCCGAGGGGCGCAAGCACATCCTCGGCGAGATGGTGAAGTCGATCCAGACGCCGCGGGCGGAGATCAGCGCCTACGCGCCGCGCATCACCACCATCAAGATCCGGCCGGAGCGCATCAAGGACGTCATCGGCCCCGGCGGCAAGGTGATCAAGGAGATCACCGCCCAGACCGGCTGCGCCATCAACATCGAGGACGACGGCTCGATCTCGATCGCCAGCTCGGACCAGGAGCGGGTCGCGGCCGCCATCAAGCGCATCCGGGACCTGACGCAGGAGGCGGAGGTGGGGCGGATCTACCTCGGCACGGTCCGCAAGATCGCCGAGTTCGGCGCCTTCGTGGAGATCTTCCCCGGCACCGACGGCCTCATCCACATCTCCGAGCTGTCCGACAAGCGCGTGAAGAGCGTCACCGACGTCCTCTCCGAGGGCGAGGAGGTGATGGTCAAGGTCATCTCCGTGGACCGGACCGGCAAGATCCGCCTCAGCCGCAAGGAGGCGCTGGCGGACTCCGCCAAGAAGGCCGAGGCCGCCGGCGGCGGCAGCGCTCCGCAGGCGTGAGCGCGCCGCTCCTGAAGCTCGTGCGGGTGGGGCAGCGCGGCCCACCCCTCGAGCTACCGAGTTACCAGAGCGGGGCGGCCGCCGGGCTCGACCTGCGCGCCGACGAGCCGTGCACGCTCGCACCCGGCGAGCGCCGACTCGTCCCGACCGGCCTCGCCCTGGAGCTGCCGGCCGGGCACGAAGGTCAGGTCCGCCCGCGCTCCGGGCTGGCGCTGAGGCACGGCATCGGGATGGTGAACGCTCCGGGCACCATCGACGAGGACTACCGCGGCGAGCTGGGGGTCATCCTGGTGAACCTGGGCCAGGAGCCGTTCCACCTCCGGCGCGGCGAGCGCATCGCCCAGCTGGTGGTGGCCCCGGTGACTCGGGTCGAGGTGCGGCTCGTCGAGGCCCTCGCCGAGACCGCCCGCGGCACGGGTGGGTTCGGGTCGACGGGCAAAGGCTGAAGTGAGAGCTCGAGAGGAGCCGCCATGATCCCCCGCTACACGCGCCCGGAGATGGCGCGCATCTGGTCCCCGGAGCGCCGCTTTCGCGTCTGGCTGGACGTGGAGCTCGCCGCGTGCGAGGCGATGGTCCGCCTCGGGCAGGTGCCGGCCGAGGACTATGGCCAGCTCGAGCGGGCCTTCGCCGGCTTCGAGTTCGGGCCGGGGGACGTGGCCCGCATCGACGAGATCGAGCGCACGACCAAGCACGACGTCATCGCGTTCCTGACGTTCCTGGAGGAGAAGGGTGGCCTGGCCGCCCGGCACCTGCACAAGGGGATGACCTCCTCGGACGTGCTCGACACGACCTTGGCGGTGCAGCTGCAGGAGGCGGCGGCGCTCCTCCTCGCCGACATCGACCGGGTCCAGGCGGCGGTCCGGAAGCGCGCCTTCGAGCACAAGCTGACCGCCATGATGGGCCGCAGCCATGGCATCCACGCCGAGCCCATCACCTTCGGCCTCAAGCTCGCCGGCTGGTACGACGCCTGGGGTCGCCGCCGCGAGGGCATCGCCCGCGCCGCCCGGACCGCCGCGGTCGGCAAGATCTCCGGCGCCGTGGGGACCTTCGCCAACGTCGACCCGCGCGTGGAGAGCTTCGTCATGGAGAAGCTCGGCCTGCCCGGAGCCGAGGGCGCCGCCACGCAGGTGGTGAACCGCGACCGGCACGCCGAGCTCTTCTGCGCGCTGGCGGTGGCGGCCGGGACGCTGGAGCAGCAGGCCACCGAGGTGCGCCACCTGCAGCGGACCGAGGTGCGCGAGGTCGAGGAGCCGTTCACGGCGGGCCAAAAGGGCTCTTCGGCCATGCCCCACAAGCGGAACCCCATCCTGTCCGAGAACCTGACCGGGCTCTCGCGCCTGGTGCGCTCCTTCGCCGTCGCGGCGCTGGAGGACGTGGCGCTCTGGCACGAGCGTGACATCAGCCACTCGTCCGTCGAGCGCGTCATCGGCCCGGACGCCACCCTGGCGCTCGACTTCGGGCTGCACCGCTTCGCCGGCATGATGGAAGGCCTGCGCGTCTACCCGGAGCGGATGCTCGCGAACCTGGAGCTCACCGGCGGCTTGCAGGAGGCGCAGCGCGTGCTCCTGGCGCTGGTGGGCAAGGGCGTCCCCCGGCAGGAGGCCTATGTCTACGTGCAGCGGAACGCGATGAAGGTCTGGGAGGAGAAGGTCGACTTCAAGACCGCCCTGGAGCGCGACCCGGACGTCTCGCGCCTGCTCAGCCCCGGTGAGATCGGCGCCTGCTTCGCGCTCGACTATCACCTGAAGCACGTCGACACGATCTTCAAGCGCGTCTTCGGCGCGAGCTAGACCGCTCGTCGGTCGCCGTAGAACCCGGGGCAGAGGGCTCGCCGTCCTGGGCGGACGGCTCGTGCTACAGGTACCCCTTCGCCCGCAGGTTCCGCTCGATGCGGCCGGCGACGTTCCCCACCTCCGACTCGAACTTCTGTCCAGTCAGCCGCTCGAACACCTCGATGTACTTCATGGCGAGCATGACGCGGACGTCGTCGGAGAGCGGAGGCGGCTTCCCCTGGCCGGAGAAGCCGTGCTCCTTGATGAGCCACTGCCGGATGTTCTCCTTGTCGAGCATCTCCTGCTCGGCGCCGCGCGCGAACCGGTCCTCGTACCCTTCGGCCGCCCAGTAGCGCGAGCTGTCGGGGGTGTGGATCTCGTCGATCACGAGGAGCTTGCCGTCGGCGAGGCCCATCTCGTACTTCGTATCGACGAGGATGAGTCCGCGGCTCCGCGCCCACTCCTGTCCGCGCTGGAAGAGCCGCTGCGCGACGGCGGTGGCCTCGCGCCACACCTCCGGCGCGACCAGCCCTTGCCGCAGGATCTCGGCCTCGCTGATGGGCTCGTCGTGCTTTCCGTATTCGGCCTTCGTGGACGGGGTGATGACGGCCTCGTCGAAGCGCTGGTCCTTCTTCAGTCCGGCCGGCCAGGCGATGCCGTACGCGCCCGCCTTGCCCGCCTGGTAGTCGCGCCAGAGCGATCCGGTGAGGTGGCCGCGGATGACGATCTCGATCGGGAGCGCCTTGGCCCGCTTCACCACCATGACGCTCGGATCCGGCGTGTCGAGGACATGGGTGGGCGCGATGTCCTTCACCTTCTCGAACCAGAAGTTCGTCAGGCGCGACAGCACCTCGCCCTTGAACGGGATGGTCCCGAGCACGTGGTCGAAGGCCGAGACGCGGTCGGTCGTCACCATGACGATGCGATCGCCGCGGCTGTAGTTGTCGCGCACCTTGCCGCGGTACAGCTCACCGAGCGCGGGCAGGTCGATCTGGCGGAGAGCGTAGGGAAGCTGGGCTCGGACGGCGGGCTCGGGGATCATGGCGGCCTCGTGTAGCATCCCCGCGCCGGCGGGGAGCGGCCGCATTGTAGCCGGGGAGGGCGTCTGGATCTCGAGAAGGTCACGTTCGTGCTTCACCGCCCCTCGTCGGCCGAGAACATCGGCGCGGTGGCGCGCGCCATGAAGAACTTCGGGCTGGCGCGCCTCTCGGTGGTGGCGCCGCCCTCCTGGACCGGGCTCCCCCGCGGCGGCGGCCCGCTCAGCGCGCGCGAGGAGGTGCTGCTGCGGGCGCGCAAGACCGCGCGCCACGCCGCCGACCTGCTCGAGCGGGCCGACATCCAGCTGGATCTGAGAGCGGCGCTGGCCGGCTCGACCTGGACCTGCGGGACCACCTCGCGCGCGCTCGCGGGCCGGCCCCGGCTCTCGCCGCGGGAGCTGGCGGCGGAGGTGACGGCCCGCAGCGCTCGCGGTCCGGTGGCGATCGTGTTCGGGGAGGAGCGGCGCGGCCTGTCCGACGCCGAGCTCACGCTGTGCCAGGCGGCTTGCACCATCCCCACCTGCGCCGCCTACGACTCGATGAACCTGGCCCAGGCGGTGGCCGTGATGGCGTATGAGCTGCGGCTGGCGGCTGACGCCGACGCCGCACCGGGACCGGTCGGGCACGGCGGCGAGCCCGCGCGGCATGCGACGCTCGAGGCGCTCTGGGCGCGGCTGGCAGCCGTGCTCGGGTCGGCCGGCTATCTGAACGCCCAGAACCCGGAGCACATCCTGGCCGAGTGGCGGCTCCTCCTCGCCCGCGCCGAGCCGACGCAGCGCGAGGTGGAGCTGCTCGCCGCGGCGGCCAGTGCCCTCGAGAGGAAGCTGAAGCTGGGGTGATGCACCCGGCGGCGGGGGACAAGCCCCCACCCTACGGACCATGGGCGCTCTGAGGCGGGGACTAAGAGGCCGCGGGCGCCGCGGCGGCCGGCGCCTTCTTCAGCGTGGCGCTCTTCCGGCTCGCCTTCCAGGCGTCGAAGTGCTCCTGGCACAGCCCGTGCCCGAAGACCTTCTTCTTGCAGTTTTCCTTGCCGCAGGTGGCGTAGCGCGGTGCGCCCTGGCCGGGCTTCTTCTCCAGCTCGCCCCGGCGCCACTTCTTGTAGTGGAAGAAGCAGAGCCCCTTCGCGCGATAGCCGCGCTTGCAGCCTTCGACGCTGCAGGTCTTCTTGCCGGCAGCCTTGGGCGCCGGAGCCTTCTTCTTCGTCTTCGCGGTCTGGGTCTCGGTCTCGGCCATGGGTCTCTCGAAAAAGGCGTTCGCGCCCGAGGGGGCGCGAGGGGCGCTAGATAACCCCATGGCGGCGGTGAGCGCAAGCCGCGCGTGCCGACCGATCCGGCCCGGCGCTACTCGTCCTCCGGGCGCGGCGCCTCGGCGGCCACCCCGCCGGCGGGCGCCCGGGCGGTCCGCTCGGCGCCGGGCGCCTCGGCGACCAGCGCCACCCGCACCGAATGCTCGGCCGCCCCGCGCCGCACGGTGAGGGCCACGTGGCGGCCCACCCCCGCCGTCGCCACGTACCAGCGCAGGCGAGCCGCGCTCGGAACCCCGCGGCCGTCGAAGCCCGTGATGACGTCGCCTACCGCCAGGCCACTCGTGGCGGCCGGGCTGCCGTTGACGACGTCGGTCACCACCACCTGGCGACCGCGGAGCCCGCGCGAGGCCCCGAGGCGCAGCTCGCGCACCGAGACTCCCATCCAGCTCCGCAGCACGCGGCCGTGCTCCCTGAGCTGCGGCAGGATCTCCTTCGCCATGTTGATGGGCACGGCGAAGCCGATGCCCTGCCCGGTGGCATTGATGGCGGTGGCGATCCCGACCACCTCGCCGCGCAGGTTGAGGATGGGCCCGCCGGAGCTTCCGGGGTTGATGGAGGCGTCGGTCTGGATGAAGTCGTAGTAACCGTCCCGCCCCGCGGGGACGACGTCCGAGCGGCCGGTGTGACTCACGATGCCGACGGTGACCGTGTGGGCGAGGCCGAAGGGGTTCCCCATCACCATCACCCACTCCGCGATCTGGACGCGATCCGAGTCTCCCAGCGGCAAGGTGGGGAGGCGACGCCCGGCCACCACCTTGACGAGGGCCACGTCGCTCGCCTCGTCGAGGCCCACCACGCGGGCCGGGAGCCGCTCGCCGTCCTCCCCGAGCTCCACCTCCACCCGGGTGACACCCTCCACCACGTGCGCGTTGGTCAGGATGTAGCCGTCGGCCTGCACGATGAACCCGGAGGCGAGGCCGCGCCGGGGCGCCTTCTCACCACGGAGTTGCTCGAGGGCCTCGTTCAGCGGATCGCCGGGCGCCAGAGACGGCTGCGCGCCTTGCGTGGTGATGATGCCGACCACCGCCGGCAAGGCGGTCCGGGCCAGTCGTGAGAGCTCCGGCAGGCTCGACCGGGAGTGCGCGGCGGTCTCACGGGGTTCGGCAGGTCGCCGGGGGGCCGCGGACGCGCCGATCGGAAACCACGCCGCGAGCGCGACCCACGCGAACCACCGACGCGGCATGCCCCACCTCCTCCTCCAAGGTGAGGGTGGGGCAGAGCGGCAACAAGCGTGGCCTCGCGGTGGCAGCAGCTGCGCCTGGACGGCGGCGCAGCCGGGCGATCAGGGCGCCCGCTCGGCCAGCACGCGCTCGAGCGCGGCGCGATCCCGCTCGGTGTGCTCCTCGGTGGGTTGCGCCGGCCGGTGGGGAGCCCGAGGTGCGCTGGATCGCGCCGGGCGCTGCGCGTCCGCCCGAGACGGCCTGGCGCGCGCCCTCTCCGGCTCGAGCCCAAGCGCGACCTTGCACTCCTGCCAGCCCCGAGCGGCGAACTCGGCGGCGGTGGGCGCCGCGTTCCAGCGCTGGAGCACCGTCTTGCCGCGCAGCGGCGCGAGAGCGACGGCCGCCGCGATGGCGCCGAGGAGGACCAGCCCGAAGAGGAACCTCAGCATGCCTCGAGCCTGGCACCAGCCGACGCCGCCGGCCAGTTTTCGGACGCTTCCGCCCGCTGTCACGCCAGGAGGGCGCTCCGCAGCTCGCCCGCGGTGCGGACCGGAGGTGGGGCGCCTGCGGCCGCCAGGAGCGCGGGGGCGACGAGGCCCCAGGCCACCGGGACGAACCGGATCGGCACGGCCTGCGCGGTGGCGAGGTCGACCAGGCTGTCCCCCACCAGCACCGCGTCCCGGGGCGACACGCCGCTGCGCTCCAGGATGCGGAGCGTCCCCTCCGGATCGGGCTTGCGGAGCGCCTCGTCGCCGCCGACCACCGTCGTGAAGTGCTCGGAGATCCGGAGCCCCTCCAGGATGGCGCGCGCGAGGCGCCCGGGCTTGTTGGTGTGGACGGCGAGCGGGATCGGCGCGGAGGCGATGAGCTCCGCCAGGCCAGGAAAGAGCACCGTGTGGTCGAGCAGGTGCACCTGGTAGTGCTCCCACCATGCGGCGAGCGCCGCGTCGCGCAGGTCGAGGCGGGGCGCCACCGCGCGCTCCACGAGGCGAGCGGCGCCCTCCCCGACGAACCCGGAGACCTCCTCCAGCGAGCGCTCGGGCAGCCCGACCGTGCGCAGCGCGTGGTTCACCGCCAGGCAGAGATCGAGGCGCGAGTCGACGAGGGTGCCGTCGAGGTCGAAGATGGCGAGGCGGATCACGGGCCGCCGCGCTCCTTGGGTGACGGTGGCGCGGCGGGTGGCGCCGCGAGCTCGAGGACGGTGAGCTCGACGCGCCGGTTCTTCCCGCGCCCGAGCGCGGTGGCGTTCGACGCCAGCGGCCGCTCGAAGCCGTAGCCGGCCGACTCGAGCCGCTCCGAGGCGATGCCGCGCTGGACGAGCGCCCGCACCACCGAGCGCGCCCGCCTCGCGGACAGTTCCTGGTTGTAGCCGCGGCCGCCCACGTTGTCGGTGTGCCCCTCCACCCGCATCCGCCGCAGCTCGGGGTGCGCCTTCAGCACGCGCGCGATCTCGTCCAGGATGCGCCCCGACTCGGGCCGCAGCGCGTCGCGACCGGTCTCGAAGGTGATGGCGTCGCGCAGGGAGAGGCGGGTCGATTCCACCTCCACCAGGGGCTGCGCCTCGGGCGGAGGGCAGCCGTCGAACTGGGGGGAGCCGGGCTGATCGGGGCACTTGTCGTCGATGTCCGGGATGCCGTCTCCGTCGCGGTCCGGGCAGCCCTCGAGCTCGGGCGGTCCGGGCTGATCGGGGCAGCGATCCTGGGCGTCGGGGACGCCGTCGCCGTCGCGGTCACCCGGCACGCCGGGCGCGGCCTCGCCCGCCGGGACGAGCCGCTCCCAGCGCAGCCCGGCGAAGGCACGGAACGACTCGCGGCCGTAGCCGGCGTCGCCCACCCAGGCGAGCCCCGTGCCCGCGCCCACGTCGACGGCGAGGTCCCGCCAGACGCGCGCGCGCACGCCGGCGCGGAGCGAGAGGGGGGCGCGGGCGCGCGCGCTGCCGAGGTCCAGCCCGCGCGGCAGCTGGCCCGATAGATCGACGATGGCGCGCCAGGTGAGGCGCCCGATGGGCGGCAGGGGCGTCGACGCGGCGAGCCCGTAGGTCACGCCATCCCCCGCCACGAGCTGCAGGTACTGGCCGCTCTTGCGGAAGAGGTAGCCGAGCGACGCGTCGAGCCGGACCGGCCCCAGCGCGCGGCCGGCCAGGAGCTGCGGGTTCGCGGCCAACCCGTCGGACAAGAAGGCGCGGCCGTCGCCGGTGGGGAGGCGGAGGTCCAGGACCATCGCCAGGTCGAGCGGCAGGAGCCTCGGCAGCGGAGCTTTTCCGACCAGCCGCACGTCGCCGAACGCGGTCGACGCGATGGGGTCGACGAGCGGCCCGGTCACGCCGCGCGAGGTGAGCAGCCCGAGGTTCGAGCCCTGATGGAGCGCCAGCGGCAGGTCGAAGCCGAGCTCGACCGGGCCCAGCGCGTAGCTCCCGAGCGCGTGCAGCGCCAGGCGCTCGCTGATGAGATCTCCCGTGCGGGCGTCACCCGTGCGCAGCGCGAGCAGGCCGCGGGCGTAGTCGAGGAGGAGCTCCAGGTGCGCCGAGCCCCGGCCGGCGGGGGCCGCGCTCTCGACCGCTAAGGCGCCGCCGGAGAGGGCGGCCGGCTTCGAAGGATCGACGTCGAAATTGCGCCGGGTGGGGTCGTCGGCGAGCGCGGAGGTCGAGAGCGCGACCACCGCCAGCAGGGCCAATTTCCGCATGCGCCCGACTATAGACGACGGGCAGGCGCTTGTCGCAGCGCCCGTGGCCCCGCCGATCAGCCGATGGCGGCCGCGGCCACGGGCAGCGGCTCCGTCAGCGCGGCGGCCCGGCGCCGTAGCACGCGCACGAGCGCATCGCAGACGGCGGGGTCGATCTGGGACCCGCGCAACCGGACCAGCACCGCCACCGCTTCCTCCAGCGGGAGCACCGGCTGGTAGGGCCGCTCGGTGGTGCAGGCGTCGAAGGTGTCGACGGCGTTCACGATGCGCGCGACGATCGGGATGGCCTGGCCGGCCAGGCGGTCCGGATAGCCCGCGCCGTCCCAGCGCTCGTGGTGGCTGCGCACCGCCGGCGCGGCCGCCTCCAGGAACGCGACGCCGCGCAGGATCTCGGCGCCGATGACCGGGTGGGCGCGCATCTGCTGCAGCTCCTCGGGCGCCAGCGCCTCGGACTTGTGGAGGATGGCCTCCGGGATCCCGATCTTCCCGACGTCGTGGAGGAGGCCGCCGTAGGCGAGCGCCTTCCGCGCCGCCTGGTCCAGCCCGAGCTCCTCGCCCACCGCCACCGCCAGCTCGGCGACGCGCTCGCTGTGACCGCGCGTCGAGGGGTCCTTGGCGTCGATGGCCGAGGCGAGGCTGCGCAAGGTGGCGAGGTAGCCGGCCTCGAGCGCCGCGATCAGGCGCCGGTTCTCGCGGTCGTAGCTCGCGAGCTCGCGCGACATGTGGTTGAAGGTGTACGCCAGCTCGCCGACCTCGTTGCGGACCGCCACCGTCACCTGCCGGCCGAAGTGTCCGCGAGCGATGTCGAGCGCGCCCCGCACGCACTCGGAGACGGGCCGCGAGACCCGCCCGGCGAGCCAGGCCGAGAGCGGCAGCGCCACGCCGAGCGCGGTCAGTCCCGCCACGGCTGCGGCGCGCCAGGTGACCGTGGCGTGCGCCTCGCGCAGGAGCAGGATCGCCAGCACCGTCGCCGGCACCGCCGCCGCGATCAGCATGAGCAGGACGGTGGAGCGGAACAGCCTCATTCCGTGCGCGTGGCCCGGCCGAGCGCCTTCTCGATGGTGCGACGCTTGAAGGGCTTCTCCAGGATGGCGTCCGGCGCCTCGAAGCCCTCCAGCTCGCGCATCGAGCTGTCGCTGATGGCCGTGAGCAGCACCGCCGGCATGCCGAGGCCGCGCTCGCGCATGGCCTTCAGCGCGTCGATGCCGGACAGCTTCGGCATGAGGAAGTCGAGGATGACCGCGTCCGGTTGCTCGCGCGCGGCCAGCTCCACCGCCTCGGCGCCGTTGGCCGCGGCCACCACCACGTGCCCCAGGTCCACCAGCATGTCGGTGAGCAGGGCGCGGATGGTCTGATCGTCGTCGGCGATGAGCACCTTCATCGTTCGGCTCTCCCCGCTGAGAGGCCGGAGGATACCACCGCCCCCGCGCCGCTGGGTGTGTGGGCGCGAGGTATGGGGCTCAGGGGCCCAGTCCCACCCAGGAGGTCCCGTCCTCGTAGACCTCGCGCTTCCAGATCGGCACCTCCTGCTTGAGGCGCTCGATGGTCGCCTCGCAGGCGCGGAAGGCGGGGGTCCGGTGAGGAGCGGCGCACGCGATCACGACCGCCGCCTCGCCGGGCAGCAGGTGACCCACGCGGTGGATGATGGCGACGGCGGCGCCGTGCTCTCGCTCGACCTCGGCTGCCAGTCGGAGGAGGGTCCGCTCTGCCATGGGCAGGTAGGCCTCGTACTCGAGCCGCACCACCGCGCGGCCGCGCGTCGCGCCGCGCACGTCTCCCTCGAAGGTCACCACCGCCCCGCGGCCGGGGTCGCGTACCGCCGCCACGGCCTCGTCGAGCGCGAGCGGGCGCTCCACCACGCGGCAGCGTGGCGCGCCGCCGGCGACCGGCGGGATGACGGCCACCTCGGCGCCATCGGGCACTGCATCGCCGTCGCTCGCCATCTCCTGGTTCAGCGCCAGCCGGCAATGAGGCAGGACGCGGCCGAGGGCGGGGTGGCGCTCGGCGAGCGTGCGGCGCAGGTCCGCGACGCTGCCCGCGACGTGCGGGATGGACTCGCGCGGCACGCCGGCCGCCTCGCGGGCAGCGGCGAAGTACAGGACGCTCAGGGCCACCGGCGATGCTTAACACGAGGCGGGGCGCGCCGCCTCCGGGTTGGAAGCGGACCGCCCGGGCGCGCGGTCAGCGAAAGATGCGGGCGAGATCGCCGAAGACGGTCACGGCGAGGAGCAGGCCGAAGAGCGCCACGAAGCCGGCCAGGTGCACGATGTTCTCCACCCGCTGGTTCACGCGCCGCCGCGTCACGATCTCGTAGACGAGGAAGACCAGCCGCCCGCCGTCGAGCGCCGGGAGCGGCAGGAGGTTGAAGAGGCCGAGCGCGATCGAGATGAACCACACGATGGTGACGAAGGGGGCCGCCCCGGCGCGGGCGCTCTTCGCCATCTCCTGCGCGATGCCGAGCGGACCGCGCAGCTCGGCGCGCTGCCGGCCGCTCACCATCTGCCCCAGGCCGGCCAGGATCTCGCCCGCGCGCTGGTTCGTCAGCCGCACGCCGATCGGCAGCGCCTCCGCCGGGCTCGCCCGCACCACGCGCGTCGCCTGGCCGACGCCGATGCGGCCCGTACCGCCGACCGCGTCCGGCGTGGCGATGAGCTCGAGCGGCGCGCCAGCGCCGCGCTGCACCGAGAGCCGCGCCGGGCGACCGGGGTGGGCCACCACCTCCGCGACGAGCGCGGTCCAGCTCTCCACCGGCCGGCCGTCGACCGAGAGCACGCGGTCGCCCGGCTGCAGCCCGGCGCGCTCGGCGGCGCCGCCCGCCACCACCTCGCCCACCACCGGCGCCGGGTCACCCTCGCGAAACCCCAGCCCGGTGGCGAGCATCGCCGCCGCGAGCGCGACCGCGAACAGGTAGTTCATGCCCGGGCCGGCCAGGATGACGAGGAACCGCCGCCAGGCCGGCTGGTTCGCGTACGCGCCCGCATCGGCCGGCTCGATCTCTTCCCCCGCGCCCATCCCGGCGATCTTGACGTACCCGCCGAACGGGACCGCCGAGACCGCCCACTCCGTGTCACCCCGCTGCCGGCGCAGGAGGACCGGTCCGAATCCCACGCTGAAACGCTCGACGCGCATCCGCGAGAGGCGCGCCATCGCGAAGTGACCGAGCTCGTGGACGATGACCAGGAGGCCGAAGGCGGCCAGCACCACCAGGATGACCACGGCGTAATTGGCGGAGGAGCCGAAGAGGTGAGGCATCGCCTTTCCCTAACACGCGCCCGGGGAGAGGATCACGCGCCAGTGCCCCCGTCGGGGATCTCGTCGGCGGGGAAGATCTCCACCACCGCCTCCGGATCGCGCCAGGCCTGGGGAGGGAGCCCGGCCTTGAGGCAGGTTCGCTCGAGGAAAGTGAGCGCGTTCCAGCCCTCCTCGACGGCCATCTGCGGTAGGAGCGTCCCGCGGTGCCAGCCGAGCTGGACGACGAGGCCGTGGCGGCCCACCTCGATGTCTGCCGGCGCGTGGAGTCGCCGGCGCTCTCCCACCGCGGAGATGCTGACGTCGAGGTCGTCGAGGTCCTCCGGGCGCACCGGCCCGAAGCGCGGGTCCTCGTTCGCCGCGGCGACCGCCATCTGCTCGACCGTGAGGGCCAGCGACCCGGAGGGGGTGAAGGTGCCCATGCACCCGCGCAGCTCGCCTTTCACCTTCAGCGTGACGAAGGCGCCACCAGGCTCGCAGAGCGGCCCCGCCGAGGGCAGCGCGGGCGGAGGGCCGACGCCGAGCCGGTGGCGCACTGCCGCGTGTGCGATGCCGAGCAGCGCGGCGCAGTCGAGCGCGTTCACAGCCGCCTCCGGGCACCGGTGAGCAAGGAGCGGCGGGCATCGGCCAGGATCTCGGGGTGATCGAAGACGATCCCCACCGGCAGCTCCGCCCAGCGGAAACCCACCGCCCGGACCGCATCGTCGCCGCCGACCGGTTCGCCGGCTGACCGCGCCAGGAAGGCGGTGCTGATGGTGTGCTGCCGGGGGTCCCGCCGCGGGTCGGAGTAGGTGTGGAGCTGCTCCACCAGCTCGACCACGAGCCCGGTCTCCTCGCGAGCCTCGCGCACCGCCGCGGCCTCGAGCGTCTCGCCCTCGTCGACGAAGCCGCCCGGGAGCGCCCAGCCGCGCGGCTCGTTCTTGCGCTCGACCAGGACCACGCGGTCGCCGGGCAGCAGGATGACCACGTCGACGGTCGGCTTTGGATTCCTGTACTCGGCCATCGCTCAGGGCGGGACGATGAGGGAGCCGGGCTGCGGCGGAGGACGGGTGGGCGCTGCCGAGGGCGGGAACGCCTTCTCGACCAGCAGGCGCGCGAAGGGGATGAGCTCCGGGGCAGTGCCGCCTCGGAGCGCGCGGGCCGTCGCGGCGGCCAGCCGGGCGTGCGCCGCGTCGCCGGCGCGGTCGAGGTGCTCCGCGAGCGAGAAGAGCCTCCCGGCCCACACCGCCCTCGGCGGCCCGTCGAAGTGAGCCGCCACCGCCTGGGCGACCGCCCGGGTTCCGGCCTCGGCGCGCTGCCTCTCGTCGAGGTACAGGCTCGACACGGCCACCTCGTCGAGCTTCTGCGCCAGCGCCCGCAGCGCCTCCTCGCTGGCGAGCCAGCCTCGCACGAGAGGGAGGTCGTGGAGGCGGGCCGAGGCCTCCACGGCCTCGCGCTCCTCTCCCTCCGGCAGGGGAGGGAACCGGCTGGACGGATCGGGCAACTCCGCGGCCGGACCGAGGCGAGCCAGCCACCCATCGGCGCCCGCGGGAGGTGGGTGCCCCGCGCTGTCGTTCAGCCGTCGCGCCGCCGCGACGAGCCCCTTCGCCTGCTCCCGATCCAGCTCGACCACGCTCATCCCCCGGCCGCGCTCGAGGAGGTCCCTTCCGAACTGGCGGTACTCCTTGCGGCCGAGGAGGCCGAGGTGCAGGTCGAGGAGCCCCGTCTGATCGGAGAGGACCACCTGGCCCACCTCGATGCCCTTGCCCGGCACGAGGCGGCTGATCCAGACGGCGCGCTCTCCGTGCCCGTCGACCGCTGAAACGAAGCATGGCACGGGCGGCTCGGGCGCCGTCGCCGGGGCGGGTACCACGCCGCGCGGTGCCTCCGGGACGACGACCCCCTTCATGCGGAGCGCATAGGTGGCGCGCTTGGCCTCCTTCGCCACCTCCTTGGCCGGGTGCGCCGCGGCGGCCGCCAGGAGGTCGAGACGCGGCGTCCCGGCGGCGGCGTGCAGGACCGCCAGCGCCAGCGGCGCGGGGAGGGTGAGCAGGTCCTCGGCCTTCGCCCTGGCCAGGGCGAGGACCATCCGGCTCGCGCGCGCGGCCTCCTCGCGCGGTACACCGGCGGCGTCCGCGATCTCCTGCGTCTCCCGGTTGGGGTCGCGGAGCATCGCGAGCAGCCCGGAAGGTTCGAGTGCTGGCATTGGGCGGAATGTACCTCCCATCGCGAGGACCCTCAATGGATTGACGGAGATGTGCGATGGTCACGTCTGCGCCCAAGCTGCTTGACGGATGGCTGACCCCCTCCTAGGCTCCTGCGCCTGTAAGGAAACAAACGCCTTTCGAGAGGAGCGACTCACATGACGAAGCGACTTCTGCTGAGCATCGCGCTGGCCGCTGCGGGCGCCTTCGCGCTCACCCTCGCGCAGCCCGCCTACGCCTGCGGCAAGGATTGCGACTGCGCCAAGAAGGCCGACGCGAAGAAGCCCGAGATGAAGCCCGAGCAGAAGCCGGCCGAGAAGGCCGCTCCCGCCGCGCCGGCGCCGGCGGCCACCGAGAAGAAGGCCGAGGGCACGGCCAAGTGCGAGTGCACGAAGGGCGGCAAGAACTGCACCTGTCCGAAGGGTGAGTGCAAGTGCGCGAACTGCGGCGCGCCCAAGTTCGCGGCGACCACTCCGGCGGAGCAGAAGGCCTGCGACTGCGTCAAGACGAAGGACTGCTCGTGCGCGAAGGGCGAGTGCAAGTGCGCGAAGAAGGACGCCAAGCGCGCC